>JANMLN010000008.1:0-20813 GCA_031372565.1 Gemmatimonadota bacterium
GGGGAGAACGGCGAGTTCCACACGTTCGTGTCGGCGGGACCGGGGTTTGCGCAGGCCGTGCCGGTGACGGTCGGCGAGAAGGTGTTGCGCGACGGGCGGTTCATGTACGCCGACCTGGTGCCGCGAGCAACCCTGTCGTCCTGAGCGAAGCGAAGGACCTGCTTCCGCCGTCGTCCTGAGCGCAGCGAAGGACCTGCTTTTGGTTCTTTCACCCCCCCCTCTCCACCGCTATCCTCCACGCATGACCGCAGCCGACACCGCCCTCCTCCCCTCGCTCGCCGAGCTCGAGCACGCGAGCACCATCGTGCACGCCGTGCTGCCGCCGACCCCGCAACAACGCTGGCCGTTGCTCGATGCGCGCGTCGGCACCGAGGTCTGGGTGAAGCACGAGAACCACACCCCCGTTGGCGCCTTCAAGGTGCGCGGTGGTGTCGTCTTCTTCCACGAACTGGCGGCCCACGGGATCCGCCCCCCCGGCGTCGTCACGGCGACGCGCGGGAACCATGGCCAGTCGATCGGCCTTGCCGCGGCGCGCCACGGGATTCCTGCCGTGGTCGTGGTGCCGCATGGCAACAGCACGGAGAAGAACGCCGCCATGCGTGCCCTCGGCGTCGAGTTGCTCGAGATCGGTGATGACTTCCAGGCTGCGCTCGAGGCCGCCGAGGCCATCGAGCGCGAGCGCGGCTGGTATCGCATTCCGTCGTTTCACCCATGGCTCGTGCAGGGCGTCGGCACGTATGCGCTCGAGTTCTTCCGGGGCGCGCCGCCGATGGATGTCGTGTACGTGCCGATCGGCCTCGGCTCGGGGATCTGCGGGATGATTGCGGCGCGCGACGCGCTCGGCCTTGATACGCAGATCGTGGGCGTGGTCTCCGCGCACGCCCCGGCGTACGCGCGCTCGCTGGCCTCGGGACATCCCGAGTCGCATGCGGTGAGCACGGTGCTCGCCGACGGGATGGCCTGTCGCACCCCCGTGCCGGCCGCTCTCGCGGCCATGACCGGCAAGCTCGCTCGCGTGGTCGAGGTCACGGATGACCAGGTGGCCGAGGCGATGCGCGGGCTCTTCAGCGACACGCACAACGTGGCCGAAGGGGCGGCCGCCGCTGCACTCGCGGCGCTGCTGGCCGAGCGAGACGCCGTGCGCGGCCAGCGGGTCGGCTTCGTGTTGTCCGGCGGCAACGTCGATCGCAGCCAGTTCGCGCGCGTGCTCGCAGCGTAGCGCCGCGCGCGCACCACGGGACGGTCAGATCTTCCCGACCGTCTCCTGCTTCAGCACCGTCTTCGCGATCACGTACACGAGTGCGGCGACGATGACGAAGTCGATCACGGCGCCGAGGAACGGACCGAGGAGGAACTTGATCGGGCCGACGTCCAACGTCGCCGTCTTCCACGCCCCGCCCGGGATGATCGCCCCGACGATGGGCATCAGCACGCCATCCACGAACGTGGTCACCATCGCGTTCGCCTTGGCGCCAATGATGACCGCAATCGCGAGTCCGACGACGCCATAATTCTTCAGGAACTCGATAAACCCCTTGATCACGCGACCTCCCGTGTGTGGACGGTGCATGGGCTGACGCGCCCGTGCCACGATTGCCAGACACAAGGCTGACCGGGTGAGGGAGTTGCCGCAAGGGTCGAGGGGCTGGGCGCGGGCGACGGCGAGAGCAAGAGCAAAAACAAAAGCAACAGCAACAGCAAAAGCGAAAGCAAAAGCAGGTCCTTCGCTTCGCTCAGGACGACAAAAGCATGTCCTTCGCTTTGCTCAGGACGACAAAAGCAGGTCCTTCGCTTCGCTCAGGACGACGGCCACGCCGCGGTATCGCCGCCCTCGCCGCGCCAGTGCGGCGCCCACGCCAACGACACGGTGTGCACCGTGATGTCCGTCCCCTTGGGCTTCACCGGGATCTCGGTCAACTCCACCGTCGAGGCATCGAAGTCGACGCCGAGTTCCTGCGCCTTGGCCTCGATGTCGCCCTGCAGATCGGCCAACTGCTGCTCAAGCGCGGCCACCGTGTCGGTGGCCCGGCCCACGTCACCGGACTCCTTGGCCACGCGTGACGCCGTGCGCGCGGCGGTGCCGACCCGCCCCATGTTCGCCGCGCTAACCGCGCGACGACCCATCAGCGCGCCGAGAATGACCGCGCCCATCGACACCGCGGCCTGCACCTTGACCGCCGAGGCGTCGGTCTGCTCGCGCTGGACCGCGGCGCGCGCCTTGCGCAGCCGCTCCTCGAGGGTGGTCACCTTGCTCGCGTACTTGTCGCGCAGTTTCTGTACCCCGCCGTCGCGCGCCTCGCGTGCGAGGGTCTGCAGCCGGGCGCGGAACTCGCCTTCGCTTTCCCCCGCGTGCGACACCGCCTTCGGCGCCTTGCAGGACCACAGCGTCATCGATTGACTGCCCTTGAGCCACGTCGTGAAGCTCTTGGTCCACTTGTCGTAGCTCTTCGCGTCGCCGGCGGCACGGCTCACCGCGCCAAAGGTGGCGCCGTCGGCCGGGGTGGTCTCGAGCGCGCTCGCATCGAGTTCCATGTCCTGACCCTCGGTCCAGTCGACCGGTACGACACCATCGGCGATCGGTGAGAGCCGCACGAGGTGCCGCGTCTCGTTGATGGCGTACTTGGCGCTTGTGAGGGCGATGTCAGCCGCACCGGCGGCGAACGGCAGATACACCAGAGTGGCGCCCGGCGCAGCGCGCTTGGCGACGGGAAGAAAGAGCTGCGGCACGGCAGGGGCCAGCACGGGGCGCGCGCCAGCCGCGCTCGCCCCTGCGGCGACTTTCGATGCGCCCTCGGCACCACCGGCGGCGGCCGCCGCCTCGCCTGGCGCCGGCACCGCGACGGCCGGTCGCCGCCCCTCCATCACCTGCTTGATCTGCTCGCGCGTCATCGGCCCGGCGAGGTAGCTCAGGGTCCATCGCGTGCTGAACAGGCGCGGCGTCGACTCCTTCACACTGTGCAGGATGAACGTGCGCTTGGGCAGCGACGCGATCGTCTGCTCCATCGCGGCCCGATCGAATGATCCTCCGGATTGCGCCCCTTCCAGCCCATCCATCAACCGCTTCTTGTCGCGTTCGGTCTGCAGCCGCCCGATGAACCAGGTGCCGGCATTCGACAAGCCCTTGTAGTCGAGGTCCACGGGGTTCTGCGTGGCAAGCACGACGCCCAGGCCGAAGGCGCGAGCCTGCTTGAGCAACGTGAGCAGCAGCGCCTTGGTCGGCGGCGCGGCGGTCGGCGGCATGAAGCCGAACAGTTCGTCGATGTACAGCAGTGCGCGCAGCGTACCCGTCCCCGGTTGCGTGCGCATCCAGCCGATGATCTCGGCCAACAGCATCGACAGGAAGAACATCCGTTCGGCGTCGCCCAGATGCGCGATCGACACGACCGACACGCGCGGCTTGCCGGCCGGCGTGTAGAAGAGCGCCCCGGCATCGAGCGGCACGCCCTGCGTCCACGCCTGAAAGGCGCTCGACGCGAGCAACCCGTTCAGCTTCATGGCGAGGGCGAACCGTTCCTTCGGCGGAAAGAACGAGTCAACGTCCATGACGCCGACCTGCGTCATGGGCGGCTGCTGAATGCCCGCGACAAGCCCGGCGAGATCGAGATCCTTGCCGTCCTTCCAGGCATGCTCGAGAATGGCGGCCAGCAACATGTGCTCGCGCGACTGCAGCGGGTCGCCATCGACGCCGACCAGCGTCAGCACGCCGGTGGCGGTCGCCTGCACACGCTCGCGCCATGCGTCGGCGTCTTCCGCCAGCGCCTTGGGCGGTGCGGTGAACGACCGGAGCACGCTGATCGGAATTCCGGCGCTGCTCCCCGGTGTGTAGATCGCGTACTCGGCCGCGTCCTTGAGTCGCTGCACGCGCGCGCCGTCCTGCCCGGAATCCGCGAGCCCCTTCTGCCACGTTTCGGACTGCCTGGCCGCGAAGGCATCGGGGTCGAGCCCCTGCTCTTGCGCGGCGTGCGCGTCCACCCAGGGGCGAAAGTCGGCGGGCGCGAGCGACGGGAAGGTCAGCAGCAGGTTGCCGAGGTCACCCTTCGGGTCGACGGCGATGACCGGGATCTTGTCGATCGCGGCCTCCTCGATGAGGCCAACGCCCAGCCCCGTCTTCCCGCTGCCGGTCATCCCGATGATGATGGCGTGGGTGGTGAAGTCCTTCGCGTCCGCGAGGCACAGTCCGTCGGCGATCGCGAGGGACGAGGCGTCGACATCACGACCGAGGTAGAAAGATCCGAGGCGTTCGAAGTCCTGCATGGCAGCGTCAGGTGGGCGCAGGGTGAAAGCGCCCGCCGGCCGCGCGAAGCTACTCTGCGGCGGGAACGGCCTGGGCGCGACGGAGCAGCGCAATCTGCCCGCCGTGATAAGCATGGTGCTGCGCGAGCCCATGCACCAGCACGCGGTGCTTGACGCCGGTCCCCATCGCCGCGTGGCGTCCGTGGATCGGGGGCGCCTCCAGATCAGCCGGGTCCATCCGCGTGATCGTCGCAAGGAGCGCCTCGTGTGCTGCAAGCCACCGGGTCAGCGCGGCGTCCCACTGTGTGGCGGAGGGCGCCGGCGGAACGTCGGGCCAATCGCCGTCGCGCGGCTCCCCCGGTTCGCCGCCCCGCAGACGCAACGTCGCCTCGTGCGTCCACGCGGTCATGTGCAGGACCAGTTCCCAGATCGAGTGCGCGCCGGCGATCGGATGCGCGTGCGCCTCGGTGGGGGTCGTGCCTTCGAGCAGCTGCGCGATGGAGGAACCGTGCCACGGCGTCCCGCGTACCGCGTGATCGAGTTCGGCGGCTAACCGGACCAGATCGCGCGCCGGTTCGGTCACTTCCTCGTCACCTCGAAGGGCTTGTTACCCACCTGCGTGCCGTTGGCCGTGAGCACCACCGCGTACTTGCCCACCGGCCAGCCCTTGGCGTTCACCACGTGGAACTCCGTGGCGGCCGGACCAGCGGGAGCGACCAACTGCGTGTACTCGGCCAACGTGGCCCCCTTGGCGTCCTTCCAGCTCGCCACCATCGTGACGCGCTGCGAGACACCGATGGAGTTGACCACGGCGAAAATCGTGTCACGGGGAGTGAAGGTCGCCGTCGTTTTCAGGACACGCTTGTTCGCGCCCACCGACTTGCCGAGATCGACGGTTTGGACGCGGAATCCGATCTTTGGCTTGGGCGGCTCGACTTCCTTTTCGCAGGCGACAAGGGCGAGGGCGGCGAACGCGAGCAGGACGGGAACGCGGGGAACCATGGGAGCTCCAGCGGGGGCGGTGACAAGAGGGCTCGAAAGGGGGGACGCCTCATCGCCCCGCAACGTCACGCCGCTCCCGCTCGCGGGAGGTGCGCCGGCTCACACGGCGGCAGGCTTCTCCTGCATCAGCGCAAGGACGTTGGCGTCAGGGTCGGCAAAGAAGGTCATCCACAGCTCGGTTGCGCCGGCGCGGTGCACCGCGTGAGGGGCATCGCGGAAGACGACCCCGGCGCCAGCCATGCGCGCGTGGGCGCCCTCGATGTCGCCAACGCTCAGGTACAGGATCGAGCCCGGGTGATCGAACTCGGGCTGCTCCGGCAGCGAGAGCATGAGCCGAGTGGCACCCAGGCTGAAGAAGGCCAGCCCCGGAAACTGGAACAGGAAGGGGAGTCCGACCGCGTCGCGATAAAAGCCAACCGCGCGATCGACGTCGTGCACGACCAGCGCGACCTGACCGAGGGCGTGAGGGACGGTAGTCGGTGCGTGGTTCATGCGAACCTCCCGTTGATGCGTCGACGCGTAGTCGTAGCCTGAGGAGCGAAAGTACCGGGACTCGCCAAGAGGTCAAGCGGACGCTGAACGCGCCGCGACGCGTGCGATCCCGTTAACGTCCAGCATGACTCAACGCCTCGCGGCGCTCCTCGCCTCGATTCTCGTGGTCCTCTCGACTCGGCCGCTCGACGCGCAGGGGTGGAGCACCGCGCCGCTCCGAGCCCCCACGCCGACGCCGCGCGACGGCCTCCCGGCGGACCGCGCCGCCTTCAACGGCTGGCTCCGCGCCCACAAGGATTCCCTCTCGCCACAGCAGGCGATCACTGCGCGCGAACGATTGTTCGCCTACATCTCGGCTGAGGCCAAGGTCCGCGGTGGCTCGCTGCCCGCACCGGGCGATACGGGAGCCATCAGCGCCTTCGTGCTCGCGGCCGGACTGGGAGACCCCGGCGCGCTCCTTGTCACCGCGCAGTGGACCGGTGCGGCCGCCCCCGCGGAGTGGTCGCATCGCGGGGTGCGCGTCCGGTTTCAGAGCCCTTATCTCGTCACGGGGAGCCCCGATGACGCGTGGCGCGTCTGCTATCCGTTTTTCTTCATGACGGAGCCCCTGGGCATCGATGCGCCACCGGGCGGCATCCCCGCCGAGACCGTGATCCTCTCGACGCTGGTCGCGCCCGACAAGACGCCGGTTGGTGCATCGGCCGCGCACATCTTCATTGCCGCGGTCGGGCTCAGCGACTCGGCGCGGTTCGTCGCGGAGCAGGTGCGCCGCTTTCAGCTGGAACCCATGGGTCCGACGGAGGCACCGGGCCGCTGGTTTCGCGGCGCTGATGGCGCGCCGATGCCCACCGTGGCCGTCGTGCGGCGATTGCCGAAGCGCGTCGTGCTGCTGGTCTACTCCGGCGCCCGCGGCTCGTTCGAGGTCAACCGCACGCACTTCGAAACGCTCGTCGCGCGGCTCGGCACCGGAGCCTGCGCGCCGTAGCGCGCCTAGCGCGTCGGCGGCGCGGCGGGCGGCCCGTCGAAGTAGCGCTTCACCTTGTCGCGACGGTAGAGGTACATGTACGCGGCCGGCAATGCGACGACAGAGATCATGAACGGAATGTACGAAAACTTGTGATCGAGGCGACCGGTGGCGAGCCGCACGAGGCCCTCCGTGATCGGTATGGACCACATGAGCAGCATCAGGGGACGCGTCCAGCGCGCGTTGCGCGACAGGCCGATCGCGATCACGGCGAGGATCACGCCGATCGGGGCCAGCGTGGGCCCTGCCCGCGCGATGAAATCCGCCCCGGACACCGAGTCGCCGAACAAGGTCAACTGACCGCGGCCCAGAATCGCCAGTGCGAACACCGCGATCAGGATGCCCCCGCCCATCGCCGAGAGCATCTGCCCGATCACGATCAGGCCGGGCTTGGTGCCACCGTCACGGATCAGCGCCGCCTCCGCGCCGAGACGCGCCTGCGTCGGATAGGCGTTGCCGCACTGCGGGCACGCCTCCACGGGAAGGTGCTCGATGACGGTCGTTTCGTCGCATTTTGGGCACACCAAGAACACGGCCATGTTGCAGTAACATGTCGCCCGTTCCGCATCCGCGCAAAGCGGCCGCAGGTGCGGCCTCCACTATCTTTTCTTCACGTATATGACGATTGCCCTATGGACACGAGTGGTCGCTGCCGCAGCAGCGTGCGCGATCGGCGCGGTCTACCTGCACGTGCCCTGGCTGCATTTTCTGGCCAAGCCTGCCGCGACCCTGGCGTGCCTGGCGATCGCGCTGCAGGCGGCCCCGCCGCGGTCGGTGCGCTACCAGCGCGGCGTGGTGCTGGCCCTCGTGCTCGGCACGCTCGGCGATGTGCTCCTGATGCTGCCGGACGAGGCGCTCTTTCCCTACGGACTCGGCGCCTTTCTGGTGGGGCACCTCGCGTATCTCTGGGCCATGACCGACGGCGTCCGCCTGTTCGCCCGCGTGCAGCTGGCGCTCTACCTCGGGCTCCTCGTTTCGCTGCTGCTCGTCACCCTGCTCCGCGCCGTCGAGCCGGCCCTGCGGATCCCGGTGGCCGTGTACATGATCATTCTCGCCACGATGGCCGCGCAGGCGCGCGTGCGCGCCTTGGTCGCCCCGCGTGACGCGGGCGCGCGCGTGGCGGCCACCGGCGCGATGCTGTTCATGGTGTCGGATGCGCTGCTCGGCGTCGAGCGGTTCGTGGCCCCGTTTCCGCTGGCCACGCTCGCCATCCTGGCGACCTATTGGGGCGCCCAGTGGGCGCTCGCCCGCTCGGTGGCGGCGCCCCCTCGGAGCGCGCTCGCCGGTCCGGACACCGCCGACGCGTAAGGCCGGACCGGCGGGCGGGTTGATGCGTTACGTGCGCGCCAACGCGCCGGTGAACTTCTTCCGGAACTTCGCCACCTTCGGCGCCACCACGAAGGAGCAGTACGGATTCCACGGGTTGCGCGCGAAGTAGTCGTCGTGCTCGTTCTCGGCTGGCCAGAACTTCTCGAACGGCAGCAGCTGCGTCACGATCGGCGCATCGAAGATGCCGGTGGCCGTCAGTTCCGCCATCACCTCGCGCGTGGTGGCCTCCTGGGCGGCCGAATGGCTGAGGACCGCGCTACGGTACTGCGGCCCGACGTCATTGCCCTGCCGATCCATGGTGGTGGGATCGTGGATCGTGAAGAACACCTGCAGCAGTTCGCGGAAGCTCACCTGCGCCGGATCGAAGGTCACCTGCACCACTTCGACATGGCCGGTCTTCTTGCCGCACACCTGCTCGTACGTCGGGTTGGCAACGTGGCCTCCCGAGTACCCGCTCTTCACGGCGAGCACGCCGCGACACTCCTTGTAGACCGCCTCGAGACACCAGAAGCATCCGCCACCCAGCGTGGCCACTTCGGTCGCGGTCATGCGCCACCCGTGGCGAAGTACGACAGGTACGACCCGTACCCTTCGGCCTCGAGCTGCGCGACGGGAATGAAGCGGAGCGACGCCGAGTTCATGCAGTAGCGCTGTCCGGTGGGACGAGGCCCGTCGTCGAACACGTGGCCCAGATGCGAGCGGGCGACCGCGCTCTTTACCTCGACACGCCGCATGAAGAACGAGCGGTCCTCGTGGGTCACCACCATGTCCGGCGCGATCGGCTTGGTGAAACTGGGCCAGCCGGTGCCCGAGTCGAACTTGTCGCGCGACGAGAAGAGCGGCTCGCCGCTCACGATGTCGACGTAGAGGCCCTCCTCGTGGTTGTTCCAGTACTCGTTGTTGAAGGCGGGCTCCGTGCCCTCCTTCTGGGTCACCTTGAACTGCAGGGGCGAGAGCCGCGAACGCAGCTCATCGTCGGAGGGCTTCGTGAAGGGACGGTTGGCGGTTGTCATGGTCGTGTCCTCTCGGTCGGGGCGCACAGGCCGGCCGCCGTGGTTCGGCGGCCTCGGGGCCTGCGCCCTCCTGCACTCGCTACATATAGCGCCGAGCCCCCGAATTGTTTCCGGGGAGCGGCTACTCGGTCGGGGGAATGTCCTGCCCGACGCGGAGCAGGTTGCCGTCCGGGTCGACGAGCGCGAACTCCCGCTTCCCCCAGGCCTGATCTTCCATCGCGGTCAGCCGCGGCAGGTCTTCCGGCCCGAGCCCGAGCGTGCTCCAGCGCGCGTGCAGCCCGGCGGCGTCCTCCACATGCAGGTAGCAGCCGGCGTCGCTTCCGGTCGCATCGAGGGCGTCGTGATAGAAGAAGTGAATCGAGGCGCCGTCCATCGACATGATCACGTACCCGTCGCCTTCGCGGTCGTCGTACCCGACCGAAAAGCCGAGTGAGGTGTAGAAATCGACCGTGTCGTTCAGGTCGGCGGAGGGGAGAACGGGGTCCGAGCGCATGGTCGCGGTGGCTTGGGGGATCGTGCCTGAGTGTAGCGGGCACGCTGCGCACGGGCTACTGTCACCGCATGATGCGCATTCTGACTGTCACGTGCCTCGCGGCGGGGGCCGCGGTTGGCGTTGCCACGACCACCGCCAGCGCCGCGAGCCCGTCCGCCGCGAGCGGTATCCGTATACCGAGGGCGGGCGCGCCTCGGGTCCATCCCGCGTCGCGCGCTGCGGCTGGGCGGGCGCCCGCGGACGCGTTCGACTCGCTGGCCGCGCGCTTCTGGCGCTGGCGACGCGACCAGCAGCCCACCACGGCGGACGACATTCCCCGCTACGAACGTGACACGGCGTGGGTGCCGCGCTGGTCACGCGCCGACATCGCGGCCGCGCGCGCGCAGCACCGCGCCTTCCTCCGTAGCTGGCGCGCCATCGACACGACCGGTTGGAGCGTACCGCGCCAGGTCGACTACCGCCTGATCGGAGCTGCCATTCAGCGGGTGGCATGGGAGCTGGACGGACTGCGGTTGCCCGAGCGCGATGCGCGGTTCTGGGTGCAACAGACGCTCGGCACCGTGCATGACGCCCTGCTGCCCCCACCACCGTTCGATGGGGTGCGCGCCCGCCTGCTGCGGCGGCGGCTCGAGCGTATTCCGCTCACCGTGGAGCACGCCAGGCTCGGGCTCACGGATCCGGCCCGGCCCTTCGCGGAGCTCGCCATCGCGTCACTCGACGATATCGAGCAGCGCATGGCGACCGTGGTGCGCGAGCTCACGCCGTTGCTGCCACCGGCTGAGGTGCCCGGCGTGCGTGCGTCTGCCGCAACCGCCGCACGCGCGCTCGCATCGCTTCGAAGCTCGCTCGTGTCGCGGCTTTCATCGATGCACGCGCGCGTCGCCGCCGGTCCCGCGGCATATCGCTGGTTCCTTCACGAGGTGGCGCTGGTCCCGTTGTCGCCAGACGAACTGCGCGCCATGGGGAGGCAGGAGTGGGCGCGGGCCGTCGCGGGCGAAGTCACCGAGCGACAGAAGAACGCGGCGCTCCCCGAACTCCCCCTGTTCGCGAATGCCGCCGAACAGGTCGCGCGCGAGGCGGCGGATGAACGTGCGGTGCGCGAGGTGCTCGAGCAGCGCGGCCTGCTCACGGTGCCGGCGACGTTGCGTCACTACCTGAACCGCAAGATTCCCGCGTACCTCGATCCGATCGCCGAGATGGCCGTCAATGTCGACCACGGGAGCGAGGAGCGCCTCGACGCGGACGGTGTCGCGGCCATCTGGGAGCCGTCGCCCACGCTGGGCTACTTCGGCCGTGCCATCGCGCGCGACCCGCGACCGATCATCGTGCACGAAGGGGTGCCCGGTCACTTCATGCAACTCAGCATGGGGTGGCGTCACCCGAACCCGGTGCGCCGTCGCTACTACGACTCGGGTCCAAGCGAAGGGATCGGCTTCTACGCCGAAGAGATGATGCTCACCGCCGGCCTGTTCGACGATCGGCCGCGTGTGCGCGAAGTGATCTGGAACTTCATGCGGCTGCGGGCACTGCGCGTCGAGGTCGACGTGGGTCTTGCCACGGGTGCGATGTCCGTGGACGCCGGCTACCAGTACCTGCGCGCGCGCGTCCCCATGGACTCCACCACCGCCATCCAGGAGGCGGCGAGCTTTGCCGGCGGACCGGGGCAGGCGATCACCTACACCATCGGCAAGCTGCAGATCACGTCACTGCTCGCGGAGCGACGCGAGCAGTTGGGGCCGCGCTTCGTGCTGCGCGATTTCCACGACTACGTCTGGCAGAATGGCAACGTGCCGGTGGCGCTCATGCGGTGGGAGCTGACCGGTCGCGGGGACGACGTGCGGCGACTGGGGCCGTCCGGGGCGCCACCGCCGCGCGTGCGGTAGCGCCCGACGGTCCGTGCGCTACGCGGGCTCGCCCACGAGCGCGGCGGTCACTTCCCACAGACGGCGCGCCACGACATCGTCCTGCGCCTCGGCCGACAGCGGGCCCGGCTTCCGCTTCTCGAAGTAGCCCCCGTGCCGTGCGGCCGGATCGCTCGCGGTCGCGAGCCAGACGAGCGTGTCGGCGCCCTTCGCCTCCGAGAGCGCCGTCACGAGCTTGAACGCCTTGAGCAAGGTGCTGAAGACGATGCCGTTCCCGTCGCCGAACTTCGTGGCGACGAAGCCCGGATGGAGGCAGCTCGCACTCACATGCTGCGTGGCGGGGACGGCACGCAGCCGACGGGCGAGCTCGCGCGTGAAGCAGATGTTCGCGAGCTTCGATGCGCTGTACGCGCCCCACGCCGTATACGCGCGCACCGATTGCAGGTCGTCGAAATCGAGGTGGCCGCGCCTGTGCGCGCCGCTGGCGGTACTCACGATGCGCCCGTGCGGTGACGCCGCCACGTTGGGCAGGAGCAACCGCGTGAGCAGCCAGTAGGCGACATGATTCAACGCGAAGCTGCGCTCGAGCCCGTCGACGGTGACCGCGCGCTCATCGAAGATCGCACCGGCATTGTTCACGAGCACGTCGATCACGGGGGCCGCCGTCGCCACTTCGCGCGCCGCGCGCCGCACCTCCGCTTGGCGCGACAGGTCGGCGAGGACCGTCACCGGGGCCGTGGCACCGCTTGCGATCAGCTCCGCAGTGAGCGCATCGAGCAGCGCGCGATTTCTCCCGACCACCACGAGGCGGTGGCCCGCGGCGCCGAGCGCCAGCGCCGCCTGGCGCCCGATGCCGCTCGTGGCCCCGGTGAGCACGATCGTCGAACTGGCCATGGACGAGGCCGCGCTCAGGCGTCCAGCCGTTCGAGCCCCGCGCGTCCCGGCGCGAGCTTCCAGCGGCTGGCCGTCGTCAGCGGCGCACCGGCGCGCGAGACGTACGCAAGCGCACGGACGTCGCAGGTGAACGCGTCGGCGCTCGCGCGGCACGAGAGGTATCCACGACGAGCGCTGTGCCACTTGAGCGAATCGGCCGAGCTCGCCTTGTACGGGGCGTAGTAGCGCGACACCTCCTCGCCGTCGCCTTCGCTCGAAATCGATGTCCCCACGAACTCGGCCGCAACAATCGGCCGGTCCTCCCGATCGAAGCCTGTACGCAGGTCCCACACGTAGTTGGCGTGAATGTCGCCCGTGACGATGGCCGTGCGACCGGGTGCGTGCTCTGCGATCGCGCGCATCAGCCGGTCGCGCGCGGCCGGATATCCGCTCCACGCGTCCATGTACACCACGGTGCCGTCCTTCGGCTGCACATCCGTCATCCCGACCATCACGGGGTTACCGAGCACCTGCCAGCGCGCCGTCGATTGCCGGAGGCCATCGAAGAGCCACCGTTCCTGCGTGTCGCCGAGCATGGTGCGCGCCGGATCACTCCAGTCGCCGCATGGGATGACCTTGTTCCCGTCGCCGCACGCCTGGTCGGTGCGATACTGGCGCGCGTCCAGCATGTGCACGTCTGCCGTGCGACCCCAGCTGAGGCGCTGGTAGATCATGAGATCATGCCAGTTGCTGGCGCGCGGCACGCGCACGGGCATGTGTTCCCACCACGACTGGTACGCAGCGGTGCGCCGAGCCGTGGTGGACGCGGTGGGCCCGCGGTCGAACTGCCCGATGTCCTGCGCGTAGTTGTTGCTGACCTCGTGGTCGTCCCACGTGATGAGCCAGGGGCAGTGGGCATGCGCGCCTTGCAGCATCGGGTCGGAGCGGTACTGCGCGTACCGCTGACGATAGTCGTCGAGCGTCACGCACTCGCCACCGGCATGGAATCGCGCCCGATTCTTGATCCCGCCCTGCTCGTAGATGTAGTCACCGAGGAACAGGACGAGATCGACCGGCTCGCTCGCCATGTGTTCGTACGCCGTGTAGTACCCGTACTCGTAGTGCTGGCAGCTCGCGACCGCGAAGGCGAGCGGGACGTCGGCACCGGGCGCCGGCGCAGTGCGCGTCCGTCCAACCGGACTCGGTCCGTCCGCCGTGAGAAACCGGTAGAAGTACCAGCGACCCGGCTGCAATCCGTTCACCTCGACATGCACCGAGTGCGCGAGCTCGGGAATCGCCGTCGCCGTGCCACGCTGCACGATGCGGGCGAACTGTGCATCATTGGCCAGCTCCCACCGCACCTCGATACGCGCCGAGCCCAGCCCGCCCAGTGGCTCGAGCGGCTGTGACGCGAGGCGCGTCCAGAGCACGACACTCGTGGACGTGGGATCACCGGACGCCACGCCCAAGGCGAACGGATTCCCGGCAAACGGAAAGCGGCGCGCGATGCGCCACGCGGCAGGTGCCCCGGCCGCGAGCGCTGCGTATCGGGACAGGTCGGCGAGGAACTCGCGGCGGTGGCTCATGTGTTCACGTGTCGGAGGCGGGCCTTGGGGGCCCAGGTGTGCGAACGTTCAGTGTACTCGTCACGGTCACGTGGGACGTACCCTACACCGCGTCCGACAGGCTCGTGAAGTTGAAATCGCGGATCTTGAGGCTGGGCATCACCTGATTGGTTGCCGTGCGCTCGGCCTGCCCGATCTCGTCGATCCGGTTGAGCATGAACAGGGGACTCTCGTTCCAGCGAAAGTTCTTGAGCGCACGCGTCACCTTGCCCTTCTCGATCAGGAAGGTCCCGTCGCGGGTGAGGCCGGTGAGCAACACCGTGCGCGGGTCGAGCGGCCGGATGTAGAACATGTGCGTCACGAGAATGCCGCGCTCGGTTCCCGCGATCAGCTCGGCCGTGCTCTTGGTACCGCCCACCATCTTGAGGCCGCCGGGCAACCCTCCGCCAAAGCCGCCGCCGCCGCCGGTCGCTTCCTTCCCCTGCTTCGCTGCCCAGTAGCGCGAGTAGGACAGCGCCTTGAGCACGCCGTTCTCGATCCAGACGCGACGCTGGATCGGAAACCCTTCGCCGTCGAACGGGTTGGCCAGCAGGTCGGGATCATTGGGATCGGACAACAACGTCACGCGTTCGTCGGCGATCGTCTCGCCCACGCGTGTGCCGCCTCCCGTCTTGCTGAAGGCGCTCCGCCCTTCGTCAGCCTGCCGCGCGTTGAACGAGCCCGCGAGCGACGGAATCATGTCGGCCACGGCCTGCGGCTCGAGCACGACGGTGTACCGCCCCGGTTCGATCGCCTGCGGCGTGCGGCTCTGCACCGCCTTTCGCGCGGCGGCGCGCCCGAGTCCAGCCGCATCGAGCAGCGCCCAGTCACGCGCGCCACCGCTCGCCCATCCGCTGCCCGTTCCATCCGGCGTGCGCGACGTGCACGAGAGGTCGACCTGCGTGGACTGATGATACGCCCAGAGCCCCGCCTTGTTCGCGATGGCCGTCGTACCGGCCCGCGCCTCCAGAAAGCCCGCGATCGCGAGGTCGCCGGCACCGCCCTGCTCCGCGCGCGCGGCTTGCATGAGGGCCTGCACCGCCTTGGCGCGCACGTCAGGGGCGAGCCCCGCCGTCCGTTCCGCATACGCGGCCACGCTCGCATAGCGCTGGGCGCCAAGCTCGGGCATGAGCTCCGCATCTTCAGGCGAGAGCTTCGCGAGTCGCTCGGCCAGGTCCACCGTGCGCTTGAGCGAGGCGTCGTCGAGCACGTTGGTGCTCGCGGCGGCGCGGCGCTTGCCGATCGTCACCGTGACGGTCACCGTCATGTCGGTCACGCCGCCGGAGGTCGTGATCTCGCTCGTGGCGAAGCGCGTGTTCCCCTGCCAACTGGACTGCAGGTTGACGCGCATCCCTTCGGCGGACGACATCGCGAGGATGCGCTGTGCCAGCGCGCGGGCATCGGCTTCGTTCACGACGCCCTCCCGGTGTTGAGGATGTTCACGCCGCGAAAGCGGGCGGGCGGACACCCATGACTCACGGAGTTCACCTGCCCGGGTTCGCCCTTGCCGTCGGAGAAGGTCCCGCCCAGCCAGTACGACTTCTTGCCACCGATCATGTCCATGGCATTCCAGAACACCGGCGTGGTGCTCTGGTACGCCACGTCCTTGAGCATGCCGGTGATCTTGCCTCCCTTCACCTCGTAATACACCTGCCCCGAGAACTGGAAGTTGTAGCGCTGGTTGTCGATCGACCACGAGCCACGGTTCTTCACGACGATGCCGCGATCCGTCGCGGCAATGATGTCATCGAGGCCGATGTCCTTGTCGCCGGGCATCAGCGAGATGTTGGGCATGCGCTGGAACTGCACCGAGCTCCACGAGTCGGCAAACGAGCAGCCGTGCGACCGCTTCACGCCCGTGAGCTTCTCGATCCACGCCGCCTGTTCGCGCGTCGTCTGGTAGTCCTTGAACAGCCCCTTGTCGATGATCATCCACTGCTCGGCGGGGACCCCCTCGTCATCCCACGCGCACCGCGCCAGCGACTCGGCCTGCGTGCGGTCGGCCTGCACGCGCATGATCGGCGTGCCGTACTTGAGCTTGCCGATCATCTTCTCCGGCGGCGCGACGAAGCTGGTGCCCGCGTAGTTGGCTTCCTGCCCCACGGCCCGATCGAGCTCGGTCGGATGCCCGATGCTCTCGTGGATCGTGAGCCACAGGTTGGTCGGATCGAGGATCAGGTCGTAGCGCCCCGGCTCCACCGTCTTCGCACCCAGCTTCTCGGCCGCGAGCCCGGCCCACTTGGCCGCGTTGCCCGCCATGTCGAGTTGCTCGATGTACTCCCAACCCGAGCCGCGCGGCGCGAGCTCCTCGTTGTAGGCCTGGAAGTCACCGTTGCCGACGGCCGTGGCGCTGAACGACGGGCCCACGCGAATGAACGTCTGCGTGGTGAGCGTCCCCTCGCTCGTGGCCAAAGTCTTGACCTCGCGCAGCAGCCCCATTCCCGAGTTGGCGAAGCGGATCTTCGGCACCTTGAGCGCCGCCTCGTTGGCCGCGAGCAAGAGCGCCACCTTCTCCTCGATCGGAATCTCGATCGGGTCCTTCAGGACCGGGGTCATCCACGTCCCCTTCACCGGCTTCACGGGCGCCAACTCGACCGGGCGCCGCTGCACCGTGCGCGCGGCCTTGGCAATGACCACCGCCTCGCGTGCGGCCTTGACCACGCCAGCCTTGCTGAGCTCGCTGGTCGCCGCAAACCCCCAACTCCCCTGCACCAGCACGCGCACCCCCACGCCGAACGACTCGTTGTCGCTCACCGTCTGAACCTGCCGCTCGCGCGCCGAAACCTGCTGCCGCCGGTAGCGGCCAATCCGCACGTCCGTGTAACTCGCCCCCGCATCACGTGCGGCGTTGAGCGCCTCCATCGCCAGCTCTTCCTCGAAGGGGTCCGTGCCCGGCGTCGGGACGAAACGCGGCATGGCGCTCAACAGGGACGGGCCGAACGCGAGCCCGGCCGCGGCGGCGGCGGATGTCGCGACGAACTCTCGGCGCGTGGTCGTCATGGCGAGGTGGGGTGCGAGAAACAACAGATGGCTGCGCCCAACCTACGCACCGCCCCGTCCGTTTGCTGCCCGGCCCCGTGTCTCGTGCGCGGCGACCCGTTCAGTTCCGGCTCGCCGCCTCGGGCACGAGCCCCGTGACCGCGCGCACGAGCTCGTCCGGGGTATACGGCTTGGGCAGGATGGCCGCGATGCCATCCGCTCGCACCGTATCGACCGACAGCATGGCGGAGTATCCGGACACGAGCAGCACCGGCAGGTCGGCACGCAGCCGCCTCGCCTCCGACGACAGCTGGAGCCCCGTCATGCCGGGCATCGTCAGGTCGGTCACCAGCACGTCGATGGCCGCCGCGTCCTCACGCAGCACGTCGAGCGCCGACGCGCCATCGGGCACCGCGCGCACGGTGCACCCCGCGCGCACCAGCGAGCGCTCCGCGATCCGCACCAGCGCCGGCTCATCGTCCACCACGAGCACGCGCAGCCCGCGCCCGGACGGCGTCACCTCGGGCACGATGACCGGCGTCGACGCCGGCGTCGTCACGGCAGGGAGCAACACCTCGAACGTCGTGCCTGCGCTGACCGCACTCGTCGCCATGATCGCGCCATCGTGGCTCCGCACCACCCCGTGTACCACCGCGAGCCCGAGTCCGGTCCCTTCGCCGACCTGCTTGGTCGTGAAGAACGGCTCGAAGATGCGCTCGATCGTCTCCTGCGCCATGCCGTGCCCGGTGTCGCGCACCACGAGTCGCGCGTACCGGCCCTCGCGCAGCTCGGGGCGACGCCGCGCCTCGGCCTCCATCACCACCCTCGTGCTCAACTCGAGCGAGAGCGTACCGCCCGAGTTGCGCATCGCATGCAGCGCGTTCTGACCAAGATTCACGATCAGCTGATGGAGCTGCGTGGAGTCGCCAAGGATCATCGGCACGTCGGGCGATGCGCTGACGGTGATCTGCACGCCGCGCCCCGCCACGCCGCGCAGCACCCCCACCGCTTCGTGGAGGATCGCGCCCAACGACAACACGTGCCGCGACTGCTCCTCGCGACGGCTGAACGTGAGGATCTGCCGCACGACAGACGCCGCACGCATCCCCGCTCGGTCGGCCTCGGTCAGGAACGCCAGCGCCTCGGCGTTGGGCGGCAGCGTCCGGCGCGCCAGGTCCACGTGTCCGAGCATGGCGGCAAGCAGGTTGTTGAAGTCGTGGGCCACCCCGCCGGCGAGCGTCCCCAGCGCCTCGAGTTTGTGCGCCTGTCGAAGCTCGCCCTCGAGGCGCACGCGCTCCGTGAGATCGGTGAACGTGGTGATGCGCCGGTCACCCACCACGGACACGTTCAGCTCGACGTGCCGCGTGCTGCCGTCGAGTCCGCGCAGATCGGTCATGAGCGGCGGCACCGGTCCGATCGGCGTCGCGGCGGCCTCATCGAGCGCCGCACGCACCGTCGGCATCACGCCGGTGCGTGCCCACCACGCATCGAGACCGGGCCCCTCATCCACCGTCCCGAACAGCGCGGCCAGTCGCGGGTTCACATACGGGCGATCCGGCGCATCGGACCGCTCCACCAGGATCGCCACCGGTGTGTTGTCCACCAGTTGCCGAAACTGCGCTTCGCTCGCGCGCGCAAGCCGGAGCGCGCGGCGCTGGCTGTCGAAGGCCGCCGCAATGAGCATGATGCCCACGATGCCCATGAGCAGTTCCGCCTGCAGCGTGAGCACCTGAAAGCCCGGCGACGTGGGCATCGAGCTCATCACCCCCAACCCATGCGCGAGGCCCCACCCCAGGCAGGTTGTCGTGAGCAGTTGCACCCACGCCACCGCAAAGAGCCCCAGTCGGAGCGCAGCGTACGCCGGGGGGACGACTACCACGACCAGAAACGGGCGCTCCCATTGCGAGGCATCTGGCGAGGCCAGCCCGAAGACAGCGGACAGGATCACCGAGGCGATGATCGTCCCCACGAGCTCCGCGCGCCGGGACGCGCGCGCACGGCGCCACCAGTCGCGCCCCTCGCGGAGCGTCAACAGGAACGGAATGATCAGCAACGCGCCGAGCGCATCGCCCAGCAGCCAGAGCAGCGGTTCGACCCCCCCAAGCGCAGGGCGCCCCATCGTCAGGCCGACCAGGACCAGCCCGACGGTGACCACCGGCCCGGTGACGAAGAGTCCCACCGTCACCAGCACGATGATGTCGTTCGGCGCGGTCAGGAGCCTGCGTCCGCGAACGGCACGCTGCAGCACCAGCGCCGACACCACGGCGCCCACGGCGGAGGCGAGTTCCACGGCACCCGCCAGCAGCGGCGATCGGCCAAGCGGCAGCGCGAAGGCCAGCCGCGTAGCCAAGGCGAGCACGAACAGGATCGGCCACTCGCGCCGCGGCCGGAGCAGGAGCCACGCGACCAGCGCACCGATCGGCGGCCACCAGACACTCGACGCCATCGGCGCCGGGACCAGGCTGTACCCGACCAGCATGCTCAACGCGTACAGCGCCGTCTCGAGGACGAGCTGCACCGGGCGCTGTGACAGCAGGGCGGTCGGGTGATCCTTCACGGCAGGTGGTGCGAGGTCAGTCGATGCGGTTGGCGGCCGTGCGCGCGATGCCCGCAACGCGGCGCACGCGTCACGATGCACCGGACCCGAGCGCGCCCGTGCTACTCAAACGCGCGGAGCCTCCCGATGGTCACACCACCGCCACCAGCTGCCCCTGCTGCGCCGCGGTCACCTCGGCGATCGCGCACACCGCCTCGTCGGGCGTGAATGGCTTCTGCAGCACGCCGGCGATCCCGTCCGCCCGCAGCGCGTCCAGCGAGAGCGTGGCCGAGTACCCGGTCATGAGCAGCACCGGCAGGCTCGGGCGGATGCGCCGCGCCTCGGCTGCCACCTCGATCCCGGAGGTGCCGACCATCGACAGGTCGGTGATCAGCACGTCGAAGGCCAACGGATCCTCGCGCAGGATCGACAGCAACTCCTGTGGACGGCTCACCGTGCGCGCAATGCCGCCGGCTCGTGTCACGACGCGGTGCACGAGCCGCGCGAGCGCCGGCTCATCGTCCACCGCGAGCACCCGCACGCCGTGGAGCGAGATCGGCACGTCATCGGCGGGCGCCTGCCACGGCAGCACCTCGGATGTCGCGGGCAGGTACACACCGAACCAGGTCCCCTCGCCCGGGGTGCTGCGTGCGATGATCGCTCCGTCATGCGACTTCGCCACGCCATGGACCACTGCCAGTCCGAGTCCGGTGCCTTCCCCCGGATGCTTGGTCGTGAAGAATGGCTCGAAGACGCGCTCCAGCGTTTCCTTGGTCATGCCCACGCCGGTGTCGCCGACCGTGAGCCGCGCGTAGCGTCCGGTGCGCAGTTCGGGATGCCGACGCACGAGATCCTCGGTCACGTCGACCTTCTCGAGAGCGAGACTGAGCGTGCCGCCGCGCTCGCGCATCGCGTGCAGCGCGTTGGCGCCCAGGTTCATGATCACCTGATGCAGTTGCGTCGCATCGCCGAGCACGTGCGGAACGTCACGTCCCTCGGCGACCTGCACGCGCACCGCTGCGGGGGCGAGGCTCCTGAGGTGCGAGGCCGCCTCGAGAAACACCGGGCTCAGCGCCAGCACGCTGCGGTCGTGCTCCTGCTGCCGGCTGAAGGTCAGGATCTGTCGAACCATGTCGGTCGCTCGCTTGCTGGCAGAGGTGGCGTCGTCGATCCAGGGGCGGGTCTCGTGACCCGCGGGGAGGGCACCGCGCATCAGGGCGAGGTTGCCCATGATCGCCGTGAGGATGTTGTTGAAGTCATGCGCCACGCCGCCGGCCAGCGTGCCGAGCGCTTCGAGTTTGTGCGACGTGCGCTGCTCGGCCTCGACACGGGCACGATCGGTGAGGTCCACGAACGCGATGATCCGCCGATCG
>JANMLN010000175.1:0-4356 GCA_031372565.1 Gemmatimonadota bacterium
TTCACCGACGCCACGACGCCGCAGCGCGCCCTCGTGTACGTGAGCGACAACGAACTCGCTGCGCACCCATCGTATCACAGCGACGCCGACTGGCGCAGCGGCATGACCGAGTTCTGCCGTGGCGCTGCCGTGCTGATTCACGACGCGACGTACACGCACGACGAGTACGCGCATCACAAGGGGTGGGGACACTCGACGGCCGACGATGCGCTCGATCTGGCGATCGAGGCCGGCGTCGAACTCCTCGTGCTCTTCCATCACAAGCCTGAGCGGTCCGACGAAGAAATCGACCAGCAGCTCGATGCCTTGCGTACGCTGGCCCGTGCCCGCGGCGCCAAGCTCCGCATCGAAGCGGCAGCCGAGGGGATGTCGCTGACGGTGTGATTCGGTGACCCGG
Source organism: Gemmatimonadota bacterium (assembly GCA_031372565.1). Taxonomy (GTDB): domain Bacteria; phylum Gemmatimonadota; class Gemmatimonadetes; order Gemmatimonadales; family Gemmatimonadaceae; genus JACPPC01. Next base: position 398 of record JANMLN010000175.1, read on the forward strand.
CGCACGCCCGGCACGGCGGGTGTGATGCGGCCCACGAGGGCGTCATGCCCCGCGCCACCGCGCGCGGATCGGGAACATCGTAGCTTGGATCGGAGTAGCATCCACCTCATGGAGGAACACATGCAACGCACCCGTTTCGTGACGACGCTCGCCGCGCTGGGCCTCGCGGTCCTCGCCGCGCCGCCCGCGCGGGCGCAGGCCGATGTCCGGCCCACCGTCGCCGTACTCTTCTTCAACAACGGTTCGTTCGGCAAGGACCGCGCCGATTACGACGCGCTCGGCCGCGGCATTGCCGACTTCATGATCACCGACCTCGCGGGCAATCCCGCGCTGCGCGTGGTCGAGCGCCAGGCCATCGACAACCTGTTCAAGGAACAGGATCTCGGACAGACCAATCGCGTCGACGTCGAGACGGCCGTGCGGCTCGGCAAGACGCTGCAGGCGCGCTACATCGTCATCGGCGGGTTCATTGCCGACCCGCGCGGCAACGTGGAACTCAATGCCCGCGCGGTCGAAGTCGAGACCAGCAAGATCGTGTATGTCGACAAGTCCGGCGGCAAGGCGGACGCATTCATGGACGTCATTCGCCAGCTGTCGGACCGGATGAACAAGGGGATGAAGCTCCCCGACATTCCGCGCAAGACGGCCAGCGCCATGCCGACCTCCAGTGGGACACAGGTCGCGGCGGCACTCCCGCAGAAGGTGCCGTTCGCCGCGGTGATGCTCTATTCCAAGGCACTCAAGGCCGTCAACGACGGCAAGAAGGACGAAGGGGTCAGTCTCTTCCGCAAGTGCGTGACCGACTTCCCCGAGTTCGACAAGCCGAAGGAAGAGCTCAAGCGGCTGGGCGCGACCTGACGCCGACGGGCCTTCGAACCCGTTGAGCCGGACAACGCCGGCGCCCGTGACAGACGGGCGCCGGCGTTGCACCTTTGGAGCAACTCTCGCCACCCCCTGGGCGTTCTTTCCACATGAAGCCGCTGCTCGTCCTCCCGCTCGGCCGCATTCTCGGTGACGCTCCGCTGGGCGCCGTCGGCGGTGTGGAAGTGATGCGCGTCAGCGCCGTGCCCCTGGCGGAGGAACTCGACGCCGAGCGCGCCACCGTCTGTGTCATCGATGCGCCCATGCGGGCGGCGGCACTGCGCAATCCTGCCGCGCTCGCGGCGCTCGCGGCGCGCGCCGTGTTGGTCGGTGTCGGTCAGCCGGGCGAGATCGCACCCGGCGAGGAGCCCGGACTCGACTGGCTCTCGGGGTGGCTGCCCGGTGATGCGCCGGCCGCCCTCGTGGCCACGGTGCTGCGCGGGGCCTTCCGACAGGCGGTCGGGATCTGGACGGAGCGCTCGGCGCGCGCCGCAGCCGCGGACCGACACACCGAGCTGACCGAGCTCACGCGGATCGGGGCAGCGCTCTCGACCGAGCGCGACCTGTCCAGCCTGCTCGGCATGATTCTCGAGCAGGCGCGTCGGCTGTCGAACGCCGACGCGGGCTCGCTCTACCTCGTCGAGCGGCTGGGCGACGGGACGCGCACCAATGCGCTCGTGTTCAAGAGCACGCAGAACTTCACGCTGCCCGAGATCCCGTTCCGCGAGTTCACGGTGCCGATCAACCGGTCGAGCATCGCGGGCTACGTCGCCGACACGGGCGAACCGCTCTCGCTGCCGGACGTGTACGACCTGCCCCCCTCGGCGGCCTACACGTTCAACCGGTCCATCGACGTGCAGATAGGGAACCGATCCAAGTCGATGCTCGTCATCCCGATGCGCACGCACCGCGACGAAGTCGTCGGTGTGGTGCAGCTCATCAACCGCAAGAAGGAGTTCACCGCGCGACTGACGGACGAGGAGGTCACCGAGCGGCTCGTGGTGCCGTTCGATGATCGCACGCGCGATCTGGTCACCGCCATCGCGTCGCAGGCGGCGGTGGCCATCGAGAACTCGTTGCTCTACGAGGACATCGAGCGGTTGTTCGAGGGGTTCGTGAAGGCGGCCGTGACCGCGATCGAGCAGCGCGACCCGACGACGAGCGGTCATTCGGGACGCGTGGCCACCCTGACCGTGGGGCTCGCGCAGGCCGTGGACGCGGGCGGCGCCGGCGGCAGCTACCGCGACCTCCGCTTCTCGCGCGGCGAACTGCGCGAACTGCGCTACGCCGCCCTGCTGCACGACTTCGGCAAGGTCGGCGTGCGCGAGCAGGTGCTCGTGAAGCAGAAGAAGCTGTACCAGTGGGACCTGGGCGCCATCCGCGCGCGGTTCGCGTGGCTGCAGCAGCAGGCGGACATCCAGTACGAGCGCGAACGGGCCAACTACCTGCTCGAGCATGGCCGCGAGCGGTACGAGGCGGCCATCGTGCAACTCGACGAGGCGCGCGACATCCGCCGTGCCGACCTCTCGCGCTGGCTCGAGGCGATTTCGGCGTCCAACGAACCGACCGTGCTCGCGGAGCGGAACTTCCAGGCGCTGCAGGAGGTGGGGGCCCAATTCTTCACCGACTACGAGGGGAGCGAGCGCCCGTTGCTCGATGAGCACGAACTCAAGTTCCTCATGATCGAGCGCGGCAACCTCGATGACCGCGAACGGCGCGAGATCGAGTCGCACGTCACGCACACCTTCCGCTTCCTCGAGCGGATTCCGTGGACGCGCGAACTGCGCGGTATTCCGAACATCGCCTACGGCCATCATGAGAAGCTCAACGGGCGCGGCTATCCGCGCGGCATCCATGGCGAGGAGATTCCGGTGCAGACGCGCATGATGACGATCGCGGACATCTACGATGCGCTCACCGCCACGGACCGGCCGTACAAGCGCGCCGTGACGATCGAGCGCGCCATCGACATCCTGCACATGGAAGCGAAGGACGGGATGATCGATCCGGTGCTGCTCGAGGCGTTCGTGGGGGCCAAGATCTTCGACCTGGTCGACCCGGGCGAAGTGCGGCGCCGCACGCCGAGCCGCTCGAGTCAGGCGATCGTCGGGCTGTAGCGGCGCGGACGCTCAGGGTCGTCCGTACCCACCGCCGCCCGGGGTCTCGATCCGCAGCACGTCGCCGGCGTTCATCGGCACACGCACCTTGGCGGGTAGCGCCACTCCAGCCAGCGACGCGCGCCCCGGCTCGGCATCGCCACCGCCGTGCGCGCCGCGCGGGCGGATCGTCCGTCGTTCGGCCAGCACGGTGGCCGTGCATGGCACCAGCGCGCGGTACGCGCGGATGATCCCGTCGCCCCCGCGGTGCGCACCGACGCCGCCAGAGCCACGCCGCACCGCATACAGCTCGACTTCGAGCGGATAGGCGCGCTCGAGCGACTCGATGGGGGTGTTGCGCGTGTTGCTCATCCCCACGTGCACCGCGCTCGGCCCCGGCCCCACGGCGCTCGCGCCCTGACCGCCGCCCAGCGTCTCGTAAAACGTCCAGCCGGGCGCGCCGAGCGTGACGTTGTTCATCGTCCCCTGCCCCTGCGCCGGCACGGCGATACCGGCGTCCGCGAGCGCGAGGAAGATCGTGTCGGTGATCCGCTGACTCATCTCGACATTGCCGGCGGCGACGGCACTCGGGCTCTGCGCATTGACCGCGCTCCCTGCGGGGAGCAGGAGCGTGATGGCGCGGGCGATGCCGTCGTTGGTCGGCACGTCGTCGTCGAGCAAGGTACGCACCACGAAGACGGCAGCCGCGCGCGCCACGGCAGCCGGACAGTTCACGTTCCCGCGCACGGCGGGACTCGTGCCCGCAAAGTCGAGGGTGAGGCCGCCGTCGCGCACGGTGGCACGCACGTGCACCGGCACGGGGTCGGTGCTGACGCCATCGCCTTCGAGCGCATCGACGCCCGCACCCGTGCGCCCATCGAAGGCCGCGAGTCGTGCCCGTGTGCGCCGCTCCGTGTACTCGAGCAGCGCGCGGCAGCCCGCATCGAGGCGCGCCGCGCCTTCGCGCGCACGCAGGGCGCGCCATCCGGCGGCCCCCGCCTC
>JANMLN010000112.1:0-38052 GCA_031372565.1 Gemmatimonadota bacterium
CCTTGCGGACCGCGCAGCTGGCGGACCAAACTCCAGAGCACGCCCACGCCGTCGATCCCCTCGTAACCAGTCTCAGCCTGCGGCCGTGGTGGCCGGATTTGCGGTGTCGATTGGTGGCCGGATTTGGGGTGTCCACTGAGGGTCACGGCAGACCAAGACGATCGTCAACGCGTACGACGCCGAGCGCCGGATGATCTCCTCGTACTTCCTCCTGGACTCGACGCCCCGGCCGCGCCTCCCGTACGTGGCCTACAGCCGCATGGAGCGGTACCGCTACGATCCGCTCGGCCGCCGCGTGTGGCGCGAGATGATCCGGGACACCCTGAACGGCATCTGCCAAGCGCAGGACAAGTCGAGCGGCTGTCGGAACGAGGTGACGCGCACGGTGTGGGACGGCGACCAGGTGCTGTGGGACATCCGCGCGACGGCGGACACGGTGGGGGAGTCCAGCGAGGGGTACCCGACCGGCTCGACCTTCACCGGGCGGGTCGGCTACACGCACGCTGGCGGGATCGACACGCCGCTCGAGATCAACACGCCGAGCGGCGTGGTCCTGCCGATCGCGGACTGGCGCGGGCAGTACGCGGCGGGGACGTGCCCGGGGACCAAGTGCGATCCGAACAGCTACTACTTTCCGGGGGCGCAGGGCAGCGCGTTCGAGGAGCCGGTGCCGCTACCGACCGGGCCGCCGCGGTGGATCGGTGAGCTGGTCACCGGGATGGCAGATGGAAGTGGATATCAGTACAAGCGGAACCGGTACTTCAGTCCGAGCAGTGGGCGGTTCACGCAGGAGGATCCGATTGGGCTGGGCGGCGGGCTCAACTCTTACGGCTTCGGAGGAGGCGACCCGATCAGCTTCAGTGATCCATTCGGACTTTGTGGACCGTTCATGCCTGTATGTGTCGCTGCCGCGGCTATCGGACCGGCGGTCGGGACCGCGGTTGTTCGAGGATCGCAATTAGTTCGGAATCTGGCGGCAAGCGGTGCGGTGCGGCAAGCGGGCGAGGCCGCACACCATATCGTGGCGCGTGGCGCTCGGTTGGCTGAGCCTGCGCGTGCAAAGCTCGCCGAAGTGGGAGTCGGAGTCGATGAGGCAGTAAATGGAGTAATCCTTCCAGCGGTTCGCAACTACGCCGGTGCGGCAGCGAACCATTTGACTCTCCACACGAAGGAGTACTACTCTGCGGTGAACAATGCCCTCCAGAACGCGAACACAAGGGAGCGGGCGCTCGAAGTACTCAGTGAACTTGCTGCGCAACTCAAGAACGGAACGATCAAGAAATGATGACGCATCCAGGGATCTACTCTCTTCGCGCGGACTCTCGTGGCGCTTGGTTTGCATTCGGCAATGACGAGGTCGCGAAGCTGTACGCGAGGTTCAACGGTCAGTCGCTTGCCGAGTCGTGGCGGGAACTCCCGGTCGTCCGGGTTGAGGGTGACGAGAAAGCCGCGAAATTCGACTGTGCTGCGTTGGGAACGCTAGTCTTGCTGAGTGCGCGGGCGCGCGAGCACCTCGATGAAGTGCTTGGCGCAACCTGCGAATTCCTGCCCGTTCTCGCGGACAGCGAGCGCATGTTCGTGATGAACGTGACGACGGTCATAAACGCCCTCGACGAGGAACGCTCATCAATTCGTCGATTCGCGGATGGCGGCGTACGCGAGGTCCAGCGGTACTCGTTTCGATGGGCCCTCCTCGAGGAGGCTCGGGCCTTTCGACTTCCCCAGCTGCTTGGACCCAGCTTCTTCCTCACGCAGACGGTGCACGATACGGTGGAACGCGAAGGGCTCAGCGGCTTCGTGTTCGAACGGGTCGGGTGAACGTCGGTAGGGCCGCCTGATGCCGGACTGCAATCCCGTCGCTGAATCGACGTTCAATCAAGGTTGTTCTTACTGTGCATTGACCGCCCTCCGGTTGGGGCCCAATCAGCATCGGAGGGTGTCGGTGGAAGGCCTGGTCCCCCGGTTCTCCTCCAGCCGTCACCGCGAGTTGATCACCCGTACGGTCCGAGGTTCGAAGATGCCAGCGCGTCGGTAGACGGTCGGCGGTTGGAGCCCCATCGTCGTGTGGGGCCGGTGATCGTTGTAGTCGTTCCGCAAGGTCTCGAGGATTCTCAGTTGCGAGAGAGCTTCTAACGCTTCCCCGTCAACCGCCCGACCAGGCGCAGGACCAGCGTGCCCGCGATGCAGCCGAGCCCGACCCACCGGAGCGCATCGTTGCCCTGCCGGATGCCCAGGCCGAAGAGCAGCATCCCGGACACGAGCAACAACAACCGGAAGAGGACGAACCCGTTCACGGTGCGGCCGGAAGCCCGAGACGCCGGGCCTCCTCGTCGGGCACGTCGAGCACGATGCGCAGCATGGACGTCGAGAACACCTTGCCCTGGGCATCGGTGCGCAGCGACAGCGTGCCGCCGCCATCGAGGGCGCCGTGCAGCAGGAAGTTCAGCGCGTGCAGGTTTTCGAGTTCGAAGCGCTCGACCCTGCCCGTCAGCGCGCCTGCGTAGTGGGCCGCCACGCGCTCGGCCGTGAGCTCCCGTGCGATGGGCGCGTACCAGGCGGGCGTGAGCGCGATCACGCCGACGTTGGCGATGTTCCCCTTGTCGCCGCTCCGCGCGTGCGCGATGTCCACGAGGCGCACCTTCACGAGAGCACCTCGACGGCGACCTGCACCGCATCGCGCCGGATGAGCGCCGGCCAGAAGGCGACGACTTCTTCCACCTTGCCGCGCGCCTGTGCGTAGCCCGTGACGGACGGCGGGCCGTTGAGCACGAGCGGCGCGACCTCGCGCGTGAAGCGCTCGACGGCCGCCTTGTTCGTGGACCGAACGCCCACGCGGTACATCACCTCGGGCGCGTCCAGGCCGGCGCCGGCAGGCGTCACCACGCCGTGCGCCGCGCCTGCGCCCACGAGCTCACTCACGACTTCGTCGAAGCGGAGTCCCAGCCGGTCGAGCCGCTCGCGCAGGATGCGATCCGCCATGCGCGCCTTCTCGGCCGCATCGGGCCACGCATACGTGAGCGTGCCGAACGCCTTCCACCCCGCTTGGTAGGCGACCGACACCTTGAGCATCTCGGGCGCCGGCGTGCCGCGTGCGCCGGTCATGCGCACCCGGTCGGGCGCGGTCTGCTCCAGGTGCAACCCGGTGAAGTCGCACACCACATCCGGCGTCATGTACGCGCGCGGGTCGCCGATTTCGTACACGAGCTGTTCCGTCACGCTGGGCACGCTCACCCGGCCGCCCGTGCCAGCGGGCTTGGTGAACACCACGGACCCGTCGTCGCTCACCTCGGCGATCGGGTATCCGATGTTCGCCAGGTCGGGAATCGTGCGCCAGTCGTGCAGGCAGTTGCCCCCGGTGCACTGGGCGCCGCACTCGATCACGTGGCCGGCGATCATCCCCGCCGCCATCCGTGTCCAATCATCGGCCGCCCATCCGAACGCGTGGCGGAGCGGTGCCAACGTGAGCGAGGCATCGGCGCAACGACCCGTGATCACGACGTGCGCGCCCTGCGCGAGCGCCGCGAGCGGTCCCTCGGCGCCGATGTACGCATTGGCCGCCACGACCCGGTCGCGCACGGACGCGAGCGGCGCGCCGGTTTCCATGTGGGCGAGCGCGTGACCCGACGCCAACAGCTCGTCGAGGCGCGGCAACAGGTCATCGCCACTCACGACGCCCACGCGCAGCCGACCCGCCGCACCAGCCTTGGCCGCGGCCGTCAGCGTTGCCTCGGCGCAGCCGCGTGGGTTCACGCCGCCCGCGTCGGCCACCACCTTCACGCCGCCATCGAGAATCGGCCCCAGGATCCCGGCGATCGTTGCGGGAAAGTCGCGCGCATAGCCCGCCGCCGGGTCCCGCGATCGCTGCTTCTGCAGGATCGACATGGTCACCTCAGCCAGATAGTCGAGCATGAGGTAGTCGAGGTGCCCGCGCTCGGCCAACTGCCGTGGGGCATCGAGATCGTCGCCCCACATGCCGGCCCCGCACCCCACGCGCACGGTGCGACTCACCGATCGACGCCCATCGTCAGCGAGGGCGGCAGCACGAAGGCGCCGAGATGCGGTCCGCGATTCTGCATCGTCGCCCGCAGCGCCATCGCGAGCACGTCGCGCGTCTCCTCCGGGTACACAATGGCATCGATGAACCCGCGCGCGCCCGCGTGGCGTGCATCGAGCGCGGCCTCGTAGTCGGCCCGCATCTCGTCGGTCGCGGCGATCAGCTCTGCCGAGGGCTTCTTGCCGGCCGCCTTCGCCTTCTCGAGCGCGGGGCCGTGCACGGCCTGCACGGCCGATTCGCCCTCCATCACCGCCATGCGACCGGTCGGCCAGCTGAAGATGAAGTCAGGGTCGAAGCCCTGCCCCGCCATCGCGTAGTAGCCAGCCCCGGAGGCATGATTGACCGTCAGCACGATCTTCGGCACGGTCGCCGTGGCCATCGCTTCCACGAAGCGCGCGCCCGCGCGAATGATGCCGTCGTGTTCGGCGTCCTTGCCGACCATGAAGCCCGAGACGTCCTGCACGAAGAGGAGCGGAATCCCCTGCCGATCACAGCGGTCGATGAAGAAGGCGACCATCTCCTCACTCTCGGCGTAGATGATGCCGCCGAAGCGCGGCTGCGAACCATACTTCGGGCGCACCAGACCGCGCTGATTGGCGATGACGCCAACGCTCAGCCCCTCGATGCGCGCGTCCCCGCAGATCATCTCGGCGGCCAGGTGCGGCTGGAACTCGTCGAGCGCGCCGTCATCGAGCATCGCCTTGAGCACGGTGTGCATGTCATACGACATGCGATGGTCGGCGGGCAACAGGTCGTAGAGCGACTCGGGGTCGGGCGCATGCTCGGCATGATAGAACCCCGCCTCCACACCGGTGCGCGGCAACCGATCGACCTGATCGCGGAGCAGGCGCAGCGCGTGGTCGTCGTCGTCGGCCATGTAGTGCGCGACGCCCGAGAGTTCGGTGTGCGTGGCGGCACCGCCGAGCGTTTCGCCGTCGATGACCTGCCCCGTGGCCCCCTTCACGAGGTTTGGGCCACCTAGGCCCATGAAGCTCGTTCCCTTGACCATGATGATCGTGTCGGACAGCGCCGGCAGGTACGCACCGCCGGCGATGCACGGGCCCATCACGGCGGACAGCTGCGGAATCCGCAGGTGGCGCCGCATGATCGAGTTGTAGTAGAAGATGCGCGCTGCCCCGTACTGTCCCGGGAAGACCCCTTCCTGGTAGGGGAGGTTCACCCCCGAGGAGTCGACGAGGTAGACGATCGGCACGCGGCAGCGCATGGCGAGCTCCTGCGCGCGGAGGATCTTGCGGATCGTCTCGGGCCACCACGAGCCCGCTTTCACGGTGGCATCGTTGGCGACGATCACCACCTCGCGGCCATGGATCTGTCCGAGCCCGGTGACGACACCGGCGGCGGGCGCCTGGCCGTCGTATTGGTCATGGGCCACGAGCAGCCCGATCTCGATGAAGCGCGAACGCGCGTCGGTCAGGCGCTCGATGCGCTCGCGGGCGGTGAGCTTGCCCTGGGAGTGCTGGCGCTCGACCTTGTCCGGGCCACCACCCAAGCGGAGCCGGGCCTCAAGCGCGCGCACCTCCTCGCTGAGGGCGCGCAGGCGTGACGTCATGCCTCCTGTCGCTCCTTGGCGAACCACTCGCGAATGTAGGCGATCAGGTCGCCCGTGCTCGTGCCTGGGCCGAACAGCTTGCCGATCCCCTGCGCCTGCAGCGCCTCCATGTCTTCCTTGGGGATGATGCCGCCCCCCGTGAGCAGAATGTCCTCGCGCCCCTCGTTCTTCAGCAAGGCGTAGACACGCGGAAAGAGCGTCATGTGTGCGCCCGACAGGATCGAGAGGCCGACCACATCGACGTCTTCCTGAATCGCAGCGGTGGCGATCATCTCCGGGGTCTGGTGGAGCCCCGTGTAGATGACTTCCATCCCGGCGTCTCGCAGGGCAGCGGCGACGACCTTGGCGCCCCGGTCATGGCCGTCGAGGCCGGGCTTGGCGACGAGTACGCGGATCGGGCGATCAGTCATGGCGTCAGGTGCGTCGGTCAGGGAAGGTGCAAACTACCCAGTCGGGCAGGAGGGCCACAACGGCTATCCCTGCTTCTGGAAGACGAGCGTCATCTCGCTCGACCGGCGCTTGACCGGCCGATCCGTCCAGCCGTCGAACGCGCCGACGAGGGTGAGGCCGACCTGAGCTGCGAGCGAGGCCAACCCGGTCGGCGTGTACAGCCGGATGCGATGCGTGCGCTCCCCGCTCCCCTTGGGCCCGCGCCAGGTCGAACGCACGGTGAGAATACCGGAGACGGCATCGAAGGCGCGCTCCTGGCCGATCATCGTGCCGGCGTCCGACAGCCACCAGTCGCGCTTGAGCAGTTTGGCCGCGACGCCATCGCGGTCGCCCCCGTTCCAGACCAGCACCCCTTCGGGGGCGAGCACGCGCGCCATCTCGCGCATCGCCCTCAGGTCATCGGAGGGCGTCAGGAAGAAGCCGAACGAGGTGAAGAGGTTGACGACCGCGTCGAAGCGTCCGGTCCATCGCGTCGGCAACTTGCGCATGTCGCCTTCGGTGTACCGCAGATGCGTGCCGGTACCGCGCGCGCGCGCCGCCTTGAGCAGGTCGGCCGAGAAATCCACGCCGTCCACATCGAAGCCGGCTTCGGCGAGGAGGTGCGCATGCCGCCCCTGGCCGCAGGCGACGTCCAGCACGCGCGCCCCCGACGGGAGCTCGAGCAGCTCGAGCAAGCGCGCGACCTCGCTGCGACTTGTGGCGAGCCCCTGCACCGGCGCCCACTCACGCAGGTACGTACCGTCGAAGTGGTCGGTCCACCACTCGGTGGTTGCGCGGCGCTTCATGGTGGGCACGGGAGGGGGATGGAGATGGGGAGAGGTGCGGATTGGGAGACACCGAGCACACCGAGGGGCACAGAGAACGGCGCTGGATAAGAGGTCGCGAGCACGGGCGCGGTTGTGGGCGATGGTCGCTCCGCAGAACGCAGCTGAAAGAACTGAAAACTTGGATGCGACATCGGCGTCACGACGCAGTTCGCGCAGCAGCATGGGTCTTCGGGTGTGTCCGCCCGCCCGCACCTGCCTTCTCTGCACTCCTCCGTGTGCTCGGTGTCTCCCAACCCCGCCCTTCTCTGCGCCCTCCCTTCCCCTCCACGAAGCTAGAAGAACACCGGCTCCCGGTACGCCCCGAACACATCCTCCAGCGCCGCACGGATCTCGTACAGCGTGCAGTACGCCCGCGCACAATCGAGAATGTGCGGGACCGTGTTCTCGCTCCCGCGCGCCGCCTGACGCAAACCCTCCAGCCGCCGCGCGCAGAGATCGTTGTCGCGCGTCGCGCGGAGCGTCGCGAGCCGTTCGCGCTGCCCCTCCTCGGCTTCCTTCCCCACCGTGAGCAGCGGGATGGTCAGCGCCGCTTCGTCGGCTGCCACGAACTCGTTGACGCCGACCACCAACTTGCGCCGCTGCTCGATCTCCCACTGCTGGCGCGACGCCGACTCGGAAATCTTGCGCTGCAGCCAGCCCGTCTCGAGGCAGGCGACCACGCCACCGTGGCTCGCGATCTCCTCGAACAGCGCCTCGGCCTCGCCCTCGAGGTCGTCCGTCAGGCGCTCGACGTAGTACGAGCCGCCCAGCGGATCGATGACGTTCGGGACCCCCGTCTCGTAGGCCAGCACCTGTTGCGTGCGGAGTGCGACCTGCACCGCGGCTTCCGTCGGCAGCGCGAGCGTTTCATCCATCGAGTTGGTGTGCAGCGACTGCGTGCCGCCCAGCACGGCCGCCATGGCCTGGTACGCCACGCGCACGATGTTGTTCATCGGCTCCTGCGCCGTCAGCGTCACCCCCGCGGTCTGCGAGTGGAAGCGCATCATCCACGAGCGCGGATCCTTCGCGCCGTAGCGCTCCTTCATGTGGCGCGCCCAGATCCGGCGCGCGGCGCGCAGCTTGGCGATTTCCTCGAAGAAGTCGTTGTGGATGTCCCAGAAGAACGAGAGGCGCGGCGCGAACTCGTCCACCGCGAGCCCACGCGCGATGCCGCGCTCGACGTAGGTGAAACCGTCGGCGAGCGTGAACGCCAACTCCTGCGCGGCGGTCGACCCCGCCTCGCGGATATGATAGCCCGAGATCGAGATCGTGTTCCACTTGGGGGCATGCTGCGCGCACCACTCGAAGCCGTCGACGATGAGCCGCAGCGCCGGCTCGATCGGGAAGCACCACGCGTGCTGCGCCATGTACTCCTTGAGGATGTCGTTCTGCACCGTCCCCTGGAGCTTGGCCGCGCTCACCCCCTGCTTCTCGGCCGCGGCGATGTAGACGCACAGCAGGATGATCGCCGGGCCGTTGATCGTCATCGAGGTGGACACCTCGCCGAGCGGAATCCCCTCGAACAGCGCCTCCATGTCGGCCAGCGAGCTGATCGCCACGCCGCACTTGCCGACTTCGCCCTCCGAGCGCGGATGATCGGAGTCGTAGCCCATGAGCGTCGGGAAGTCGAACGCCACCGAGAGCCCCGTCTGGCCGTGCGCCAGCAGGAACTTGTAGCGCGCGTTCGTTTCCTTGGCCGTCCCGAAGCCGGCAAACTGGCGCATCGTCCAGAGCTTGCCACGATAGCCGGTCGGGTGGATGCCGCGCGTGAACGGATAGGCGCCCGGCACCCCGAGCAGCGCCGGGTCCTGCGCGGCGAGGTCGAGCGGCGAGAACAGCGGCGGCACCTCGCGTGACGAGTTAGTGAACCCCGTCTCGCGCAGCGCGCTGGCCCCGTACTTCGCGCGCCATGCCGCCACCTCGGCACGCAGCGCGTCCAGTTCGTCGTCGTGAGTGCGCGTTGCTGCGCCCATCTCGCTGATCGAGGTCATGTCGTCCCCCGGGTCATGAGCTCGCCGCTCGCGGCGAGGAGCTCGTCCGCCACTGCGAAGGGCGTGCCGCCCCCCGTTTCGAGTCTCGGCAACTGCGCGTCGAGCCACGCACTGGTGGCCGCGTCGCGCCATAGCCGCCGCTTGAGCTTGTCCTCGACGATCTCGACGACCCGTTCGCGCAATCGGCTCAGCCGGCGTGAGCGAAGCGTGCCACTCCGCTCAAGATAGGCGAAATGCCGGTCGAGTGCGTCGAGCAGTTCGGTCACCCCTTCATCCTTTGCGCCGATCGTCCCGAGCACGGGGGGTGTCCAGTGCTCCGCATCGTCGCGCTGCGCCGCTGCGCGGGCGGCCTTGGCCGGCTGCATGGCCTCACGCACCGCGTCGCGATCCGCGATCGCGCGGAGATCCACGCCGTGGTGCGCCGGCACGTTGTTCGCGGCGCCCATGCGCAGTCCCAACATCAATTCGATCTCGTTGCGCAGCCGGTCGGCGCCCGGGCGGTCGGCCTTGTTCACCGCATAGAGGTCGGCAATCTCCATGAGCCCGGCCTTGAGCGTCTGGATCGAGTCGCCGCTCTCCGGCACCAGCACCACGAGCGTCGTGTCCGCCGTGCGCGCGATGTCGAGCTCGCTCTGTCCCACACCGACCGTTTCGATCAGGATCAGGTCGAAGCCGAAGGCGTCGAGCACGTCCGCTGCCTCACGCGCCGCGGCCGCGAGCCCTCCGAGCGAGCCGCGCGTGGCCATGGAGCGGATGAACACGCCGGGATCCAGCGCGACCTGCTCCATCCGGATCCGGTCGCCGAGCAGCGCGCCGCCCGTGAACGGCGAGGTGGGGTCGATGCAGAGGATGCCGACCTTGCGTCCGCGTGCACGCGCGTGCCTGGCGAGCAGCGTGGTGAGGGTGCTCTTGCCGGCGCCCGGAGGACCCGTGACGCCGATGCGTCGCGCGCGCCCGATGCGCGGATGCAGGTGCGCGAGCAGCGCGTCGAACCCGACCCGATGGTTCTCGACGATCGAGACGGCGCGCGCAAGCGCGGCCGACTTGCCCGCCTCGAAGTCGGCGATGAGTCGCGCCAACGCAGGCGCCAGCGGAGTCGTCGCGGAAGCGGTCATGACGAAGCGAAGTTAGTCGCCCGCGCCGCCGCCGGGACGCGTCGGCGGCTCGTCGTGCTCGTCGCGGATCTCCCCGACCAGCTCCTCGATCAGGTCTTCCAGCGTCACCACGCCGGCCACGGTACCGCCCGGTTCGCGCACGATGGCAAAGTGACGGCGCGCGCTGAGCATGCGCGACAGCAGCGTCTTGCAACGATCCGTCGTGATCGCTTCCGCCACGGGCCGCAGCGGGGGCAAGGCGTCGCCGTCGCCCTTGAGCACGTCGAAGGCGAGGATCATCCCCGCGATGTCATCGAGGGAGCCGCGGTAGACGGGCACGCGGCTGTAGGCCGCCTGCGCAATGCGGGCGGCGGCGGTTGGCGCTGGCGTGGCCTGATCCAGCGCGAAGATCTCCGCGCGGGGGGTCATGACATCGCCCGCAATGCGATCTGCGAATTGCACCACGCCCGAGATGAGCGCGAGCTCGTCCTTGCGTCCAACCCCCTCGAGTTCCCCTTCGCGCAGCACGGCGGCCAGTTCGTCGGGCTCCGGCGCGCCCTTCAGGCGCCGCTTGCGGATGGGTGCCACCAACGGCACCACGAGCCAGCGCACGGGTCGACCGAGGTCCAGCAGCGCCGCAATGAGCGGCGAGAGGGGCGGCACCACCACCGTGGGCCAGCGACGCCCGATCGCGCGTGGCACGAGCTGGCCGAACAGCACGAAGACCACCGCCCACGCGAGCACGCGGACCGCGACCCACCATCCGGGCTGCAGTTCGGTGTCGACACCGATGTCGGCGACCAGCGCGCCCGTCGTGAACGCGGCTGCGGCGACCGCCGCCCCCGCCGCGACGTTCACGCGCTGCGGCCCCTCGAGGTACTGCCTGGCCACGATGCTCCCGCGACCGTCCATGTCGGATCGGTGGCGCAGCCAGATGCGGCTCACGTTGGCGAAGCCGCCCAACACCGCATTCACGCTGGCCACGAGGACGAGGGCGAGGAGCAGCAGCAGATACGTCACGCGGTCTCTGCCTCCACGTCGTCGTCGGGTTCGGGCGCGAGGCGCGCAATGTGCACGCGCGCGACCGCCCGGCGCCGTACCTGCTCGACCACGATCAGGAACCCCTCGAGCTCCAGCTCCTCCCCCGGCTTCGGCAGGCGACCGAGCGCCTCCATCACGAGACCGCCAATGGTCGCGACCGACACGCGTTCCCACCGGTGCCCGGTGAGCTCCGAGAGGTCGTCCAGCGAGCAGCGTCCCGGTACCCAGAACCGGCCGCCGTCATCGCGGCGCACCTCCGGCTCGGCGTCGTCGTACTCGTCGCGAATCTCCCCCACGATCTCCTCGAGCACATCCTCGATCGTGACCATGCCGGCCGTGCCACCGAACTCGTCCACGACGATCGCGATGTGCGTGCGGCTCGCGCGAAACTCGCGCAGCTGCTCGTCGATGCGCTTGGTGGTTGGAATCAGCAGCGGCGCGCGGGCCAGTTGCTCCCAGCCGCCCGCCGGTTCCTCGTCGGCCAGCACGGCGGCGAGCAGGTCTTTCGCGTACAGCACGCCACGAATGTCGTCGATCGTTTCGAGGTACACCGGGAGCCGTGCGTGCTCCGAACGGCGCACCGTCTCGAGCACCGTGCCCCACGGGGTACCCGACTCGACGCCGAGGATGTCCACGCGGGGCACCATGATGTCGCGCACCTCGATCTCGCGCAGGTGGAGAATGCGCTTGAGCAGTTCCTCCTCTTCCTCGCTGACCTCGGCTTCCGCGGCGACCACCTCGCTGAACTGATCCACCTTCTGGTCGCGCGACTCGCGATCGGCGGGCGGCGGCGGCAAGAGCTCGAGCAGCACGCGGTCCACCCACCGTGACAGCGCCAGCGCGGGCAGTGCCGTGACTTCGAGCGCCATCACGACCGGCTCGATCGCGCGGAGCCCGTCGACGCCCACCGCATCGCCGAGGGCGAGCGAGAATCCTTCGAGCACCACCACCGCAACGACGGCGCCGGCGAGCGCCACCAGGAGCGCGGGGAGTGTCGGCCGATCCGCCAGGGCGAGCGGCACGGCCATGGCCGCCCCCGCCGCCAACTGCAGCAGCCGCCGCGAGAACACGAGGGCGCGCTGCACCGGCTCCCGTCGCGAGAGCAGCGCGCGCAGGCGCGGTGGCGCGCTGGGCGCCGGCACATGGTCGAGCGGCACCGATTGCAGGGCGCCGTCGGCGATGGCGCTCAGCATCGCCAACACCGCAGCGGTGAGGGCGATCGCGAGCACGAGGGGGGTCATCGCGAGGTCCGGCCCCACAGGCGCGCGAGGAGCCGCTCCTGCCGCTTCCACATGGGCGACGTGAGCCGGGCCTCGCCATCGGGATGATCATGCCCGAGCACGTGCAACGTCCCGTGCACGATCAGGCGCGCCAGTTCCTCGCGCACCCCCACGCCGAACGCCTTCGCGTTCGCACGTGCCACGCCGGGCGCGATGTAGATGTCGCCGACCAGGCGCGGGCCGTCGCGAAACGCGAACGAGATCACGTCGGTCGGACCGGGGTGACCGAGGTGCTGCTGGTTGAGGGCGGCGATCGCGCGATCGCTCACGAGGGCAATCGACAGGAAGGCTGCGCGCGCCTTCTCGGCCGTCAGCACCCCGCGCGCGAGCTGGACAATCAGCTCGCGGCGCACCCCTGCGCGCACGCCATCCACGGTCACATCGATCACGAGCGGCATCGGCTTAGCGCTCGGCATCCGCCGCATACGCCTTGATGATGTTGCGCACCAACCGGTGGCGCACCACGTCGGTGTCGTCGAAATAGTGGATGCCGATGCCGTCGATGCCCTTGAGGATCCGCTCCACCTGCAACAGCCCGGAATCCTCACGCTTCGGCAGGTCCACTTGCGTCGTGTCGCCGGTGATCACCGCACGCGAGTTGGCCCCGAGTCGCGTGAGGAACATCTTCATCTGCAGCTCGGTCGCGTTCTGCGCTTCGTCGAGGATCACGAACGCATCGCCCAGCGTGCGCCCGCGCATGTACGCGAGCGGCGCGATCTCGATGGTGCGCGACTCGAGGGCGCGCTGCATGCGCTCCAGCGGCATCATGTCCTCGAGCGCGTCGTACAGCGGCCGGAGGTACGGATCGACCTTCGCCTGCATGTCGCCGGGGAGGAACCCCAGGCTCTCGCCCGCCTCGACGGCCGGCCGTGCCAACACGATGCGCCGGACGCGCCGGCGTGCGAGGGCGTCCACCGCCGCCGCCACCGCGAGGTACGTCTTGCCCGTGCCGGCCGGTCCGATCCCGATGACGATGTCCTGCTCCTGCAGCATGCGGAGATACGCGGTCTGACCCGGCGTCTTGGGCTGGATGACCTTGCGGACGCCCGGCAGCACGATGCGCGCTTCGCCATCGGGCACGCCGCCATCACGCTGCACTTCGAGCGTCAGGCGCAACACGTCATCGGCCTCGAGCGGAATGCGCTGACGGGCGGCATCGATCATCCGCTGCGCAACCGGTGCGGCGCGCTCCACCGCCTCGGCCGGACCGGCCAGGGTCATGGCATCGCCACGGAGGGAGACGCGGGCACCGGTCTGGCGCGTGAGCTCGATCAGGTTCGAATCGTTGACGCCGGCGAGCGTCAACGGATCGGCGCCCTCGGCGGACAGGCGGTGCGTGGTCTGGACGTCGGCCATCAGTCGGCGATCGGGGCGATGTGGAGCGGCTAGAGGTCCGCCGCCGCGATCGGCGTGGGGGCACCCTCGAACAAGGCGCGCGCTGCCGTCGTCTTTGGGAACGCGATCACGTCACGCAGCGAACTGGTGCCCGAGAGCAGCATCGCGATGCGATCGAAGCCGAGCGCGAAGCCGCCGTGCGGCGGCGCACCCGCAGCGAGACCATCGAGCATGAAGCCGAAGCGCTTCTGTTGATCGGCATCGCTGATGCCGAGCAGCCGGAACACCGTCCCCTGCAGCACGGGATCGATGATGCGAATGGAGCCGGAGCCCAGTTCGTTGCCGTTGTAGACCGCGTCGTAATGCAGCGCACGGCAGCGGTCGGGTTCCGTATCGAGAAACGACCGATCGTCCGGATGCGGCGACGTGAACGGGTGATGCGCGAAGACGCGCGCCCCCGTGTCGGGATCGGGCTCGAAGAGCGGAAAGTCGACAATCCAGCAGAAGGCGTGCTTCGCTTCGGGCTCCACGCCCGGGCGCTTGATGGCCAGCATGCGCACGTTGTGCAGCGCAGGACTCGTGATGTGATCGGGCCCGCTCACCGCGAGCAGCAGGTCGCCCGCGCTTCCGCCGATCGCGTCCAGCGCCGACGCACCGATCGCCTTGACGCCCTGCCCCTCCCATCCGGTGTCGGTCCGCTTCGCCCAGATGAGTCCGCCCGCCTTGGCCTCCTTGGCCGCGGCGGCCATCGCGTCGATCTCCTTGCGCGAGACGTCGGCTGCGTTCGACACCCGTAGCGCGCGCACCCGTCCGCCGACCGTGATCGCGTCGCGCACGAAGCTCGCCGCGTCGTCGCCCACGTGCGCCGTCACGTCGGTGATCTTGAGCGACGCGAAGCGAAGATCCGGTTTGTCGACGCCGTACGCTTCCATCGCGTCGTGCCACTTCATGCGCAGGAAGGGCGCGCTGACGCTCTCGCCGGCTTCGGCCCACAAGTCGACCAGGACCTGCTCGACGACGCGTTGCACGTCGCGTTGATCGACGAAGCTCATCTCGAGGTCGATCTGCGTGAATTCGAGTTGGCGGTCCGCACGCAGGTCTTCATCGCGAAAACAGCGCGCGATCTGGAAGTAGCGGTCGAAACCCGCCACCATCAGCATCTGCTTGTAGATCTGCGGCGACTGCGGCAGCGCATAGAACTCGCCCGCATGCACGCGGCTCGGCACGAGGAAGTCGCGCGCCCCCTCGGGGGTGGGCTTGGTGAGAATCGGGGTCTCGATCTCGAAGAACCCCATGCCGGTCATGCTCGCGCGCGCGCGCTGCAGCAGCCGATGGCGCAGCATGAGATTGGCCTGCAATTCCGGGCGGCGAAGGTCGAGCAGTCGGTGCTTGAGGCGCAGTTCCTCGGCCGGCAGCTGCGACCCCTTGCCGCGCGCAACCGGAATGGCCGGCGTCACCGCGGGGCCGACAACGCGGATCGACGAGGCCTTGAGCTCGATGTCGCCCGTGGGCATGTCGCTGTTGCGCATCTCGCTCGGCCGGAGCGACACGGTGCCTTCGACAATGACCGTGCTCTCGAGTCCGGCGGCCTGCGCGCCGGCGATCACCTCGGGCGCGGCGAACTTCGGGTCGAACGAGACTTGGACGAGCCCGAGCCGGTCGCGCAGATCGAGGAACACGATGCCGCCCAGGTCGCGACTGCGATGTACCCATCCGCCGAGAACAACGGTCTGTCCGTCATGTTCGGCGCGGAGTGCGCCGCAGAGATGGGTGCGGAGCGACGTGGCGAGCGGATCGGGTGAGTCGGGCACGGTGGGCGGCGGAGGTGGGCGACGACGTTGTGAAGCAGGTCCTTCGCTACGCTCAGGACGACGTGGTGAAGCAGGTCCTTCGCTACGCTCAGGACGACGGGCAGGAATCCGATCAGGATGCCGGAAAACGTGGAAATCTATGTAGGACAGCGACTTACGGCTAGCGGCTGTCATTGACTCTGCCCTCGGTCTCCGCTAGACTTAACTTCAAGTGGGACTTTGGGTTGCGCGTTCGCGTGGCCTGCCGGCTGGGCCGGCGTTCCCGTCACATCTCTGCATCCTTCGGGTCTTATGTCCGCTCGCGCCAACCTCCTCGACTTCACCCCCGCCGAGGCCACCGAACGCCTCAAGGCGTGGTGCGCCGAGCGGGGCGAGGCGGCGTACCGGGCCGATCAGGTGGTGCGACACCTCTGGGTGCAGCCAGCCGCAGACTTCGAGGGTATCACGACGCTGCCCAAGGCGCTCCGCGGCAAGCTCGCTGAAGACTTCTACATCGGTCGTCTGGAGCTCACGGCGCGGCAGAAGTCCGAGGACGGCACGCAGAAATTCCTGTTCAAGCTGTTCGATGGCGAGCAGATCGAGACCGTCGCCATTCCCGACGGCGATCGGATGACGCTCTGCATCTCGTCGCAGGCCGGCTGCGCGCTCAAGTGCGCCTTCTGCGCCACGGGTGCCATGGGCTACGTGCGCAACCTGACGGCGGGCGAGATCGCAGGCCAGGTGCGCGAGTTGCGCCTGCTCGCCGACGGCCCCATTGCCGCCACCAACATCGTCTTCATGGGCATGGGCGAACCGCTCATGAACTGGAAGGCGGTCGAGAAGGTGCTCACGATCCTCAACGATCCGCTCGGGCTCGGCATCGGCGCGCGTCACATCACGCTCTCCACGGTCGGGGTGCTGCCCGGCATCGTCGCGTTGGGCAAGCGACCCGAGCAGTTCCGCCTGGCCATCAGCATTCACGCGCCAACCGATGATCTCCGCGCGCGGCTCATGCCGGTGAACACCAAGTATCCGCTGGAAGATGTCATCAAGGCGGCCAAGGTGTTCGACCGTCGGGTGACGTTCGAGTACGTCATGTTGGGCGGCGTCAACGACGGCCCGGAGCACGCGCTGCAGCTCGCCAACCTCGCGATCGAGTGCGCGGCATTCGTGAACCTGATTCCGCTCCACCCGGGCGGCAGCCAGGGGTTCAAGGCCACGAGCCGCGACGAGATCGTCAAGTTCGCGCGTGAGCTGCGGAAAGCCGGGGTGGAAACGGCCATCCGCAAGAGCCGCGGCATCGACATTGCAGCGGCGTGCGGGCAGCTCAAGACGGAGAAAGTGACGAAGCGCGAGAAGGCGCCGGCGTAGCGCCTCGCGGGACACCGTCGGACCTGCGGCTTGCCGTCCCAGGCGAGCGGGCGGACATTGCACCCACCCGGTTCGCCCTCCCGCACGCCACTCCTCGCCGAGGCTCGTGATGTCCTGGCTCCATCGCTCGATCAAGTGGATCATGATCGTCGCCGGCGTGCTCACGTGCACCATGTTCCAGGCGGTGCTCGCGCCGCAGGCCGTGCTGCAGTCCTTCTTCGGCGAGACGGTGCCGGGCGCCGCTGCCGACGTGGTCGTCCGCAACTGGGGGGCGCTCATCGGCGTGACCGGGCTCGGCTTGCTGTACGGCGCCTTCAACGTGAAGGCGCGCGCCACCTGCCTGCTCTTCGCGACCACCAGCAAGGTGGTGTTCATCGCGCTCGTGCTCGGGCTCAACCGAGCCGCGACGGCGCATCAGGCGGGGGTGGCCGTCGTGGCCGATGCGGTCATGGTCGTGCTGTTCGTGGCGTATCTGCTCGCCAACGCCACGTCGTCGGCCGCGTCGTGACGTAGGAGAACGCGTCGTTGCGATCGCTCGGGATCACGAGATCAGCGCGCGACACCGTGTCGGTCTCGGGCGACGCGCCCTACCGCACCGCGTTCCACATCGCGACCGTCTGCGGGAAGAGCGCCTTCCCCTCCCGCAGCGTCCACTCGAACCGGTGGCGCACCACTTGCCGGAAGACACCGTGGAAGTCCAGTACCACATGCTGCGCGAGAAAGCCGCGATCAGCGACAGCAAACGGACGCCCCGGTTCGAGATAGTCCGCCATGTATAGCGCCTGACCTGTCCGGCCCCATGTGCCAGAGCCGGTGGTATGCCAGCGAATCGCATCAAGCACGTCGCCACGCAGCTCGCCCTGCTGCGCCAGCCGATTGGCGGCGGCGGGCCCGTGCAGCGTACCGAAGGGACTCTCCATGTCGCCGGTCGCGGCTCGCAGCGTTGGCTCATCACAGTCCCGCAGGGCGTCGTGCCATCGCCCTGCATCGTGCCATGCCTGGCGTTCCGCGTCACCCAGGCGCAGTGCACCGGCCCACAGGTCGAGCAACTGCGTGACGCGCTCGATGTGCGCGCGCCGCTTGGACGAGACCACGGCCCAGTCGGGTAGCACCACGGGCGGCGCTGGAGGTCCCGACTCCGGCAGCGGCATTCCCGTCACTGCGCCTCCGTGATGCGCCGCGCAAGATCCTCGAGCGTGTGCGCCACCTCGCGCAACTCCTGCGTCGCGCCCTCCATCTCGCGCATCGCCTGCGCCTGCGCGCGGGCACCCTCGGTCACCGACTCCGCACTATCCTGATTGCGGCGGGAGATCTCGGTGATGCGCGCGACCCGGTCGCGCAGTCGCCCGAACTGTTCCTCCTGATCCCGCGACGTGACCGCGATGCGCTGCACCCCCTCGGCGCTCGACCCCGTGGCCTCCAGGATGCCCTGCAGGGCGGTTTGGGCTGATGCGGCCAGCGACTCGACGTCGCGCACCATGACCTCCCCGCGCTCCATCTGCCGTGCCACGAGCCGCGTCTGCTCGCTGAAGCCGTACACCAACTCGCCGACCTCCGCCGTCGTCTTCGCGCTGGCGGCTGCGAGCTTGCGGACCTCGTCGGCCACGACGGCGAAGCCCTGCCCTTCCGCCCCCGCGCGTGCGGCCTCGATCGCGGCGTTGAGCGCCAACAGGTTGGTCTGGTCCGCGAGTTCGCGGATGTCGCCGATGAAGTCGGTCACGCGCTGCGTGCTCTTGGTCAGCTCGTGCACGTGCGTGGCGCTCTCCGAGATGAACCCCTTGGCGCCGACCAGCCGCTCGAGGGCCACGCCGATCGTGTCGCGATGCTCGAGGGCCGACTCGCGCGCGCGCACGGCCGCGCCCGCGGCAAAGCTGCCTTCGCGCACCACCTGATCGGTCGCATGGGCCATGTCACGCGTGACGTCGAGGGCAGAGAGCAACTGCTCCCCTTCCTCGCCGATCGCGCGCGTGATCTCACCCACGGTGCGTGCCACCGCCTCGCCGCCGGAGCGCAGCTGCCGGGCCGAGTCCGCGAGCGTCGTGATCTGCTTGCCCAATCGCACCACCGCGTCCAGCAGCGGCTGGCGCAGATCGTGGATGTGGAGCGTGGTGGCCAGCTGCGTGCTGAAGCGCCGCACGAGGTCCAGCTCCTTGTCGCGATACATCGACGGCTTCACGTGCTCGATCTCGAGCAGGCCCACGTTGCGGTCGCCGAAGCGGAGCGCGGCAAAGGCCATCGAGCGCACGTCGTCCGAGCGGCCGCGCACGCGAGGATCGCGCCGGGCGTCGTTCACGGCAATCGGCGCGGCCGATTCGAGCGCCTGACGGCGGAGTTCGCGCCCTGCCTCCGGTTCGGCAAAGGCGACGCTCACACTCTGGCCGCCGCCCTCGTACAAGAGCGTCAGTTGGTCCCCCGTCACGCGCCAGATGCGCAGCGACGTCCAGTCGACCAGGCGGCGTGCCAGTCCCTCGATCCGGCCGAACGCCTCCTCGAGCGTCGCATCGGACGCGACGACGAGCTCCATCGCGAGGATCTTGTTCAGTTCTTCCGCCGCGATCGATTCTTCGAGAATGCGCTTGAGCAGCAGCCCGGAGAAGCCGAGGACCAGCGATGCGACGAGCGCGCCCACCCATCCGACCGACTGGATCGCGACGAGGGCAATCGTGACGGCGGCCGTGCCGGCGCCAAACGTGATGACCTCGTAGCGCAGGATGAGCGAGCGCTCCTCCGGGTAGAGCTTGTCGCGTGCGATCAGCGTGAAGTACAGCAGGCCGCGGCTGAGCAGGAAATGCGTGAAGGTGAGCAGCGCGAACCCCGGCAGCGTGTCGGCGGACAATCCGCTGAAGCGTGCCGTACCGGTGGCCGCGGCCGACGCCGCATAGAAGCCGAACGACGCCATGAGCGCCACGACCTCGCGACCGGCATTGATGAACGACGGCCGCGTCGGCTTGCCGAGCACGAACCGATCCGCGACGAGCACTCCGGCATACAGCGCGAGCGCCGTCCCGGCCGCCCCGAGCACGAACGTGCCGCCGACGGCCACCATCGAGAGCAGGTTGAGCGCCGAGTACTTGGTCGTGGGAATCTGGAAGGCGCGCAGCGCGGCCGTCGCGATGAAGAGCAGCAGGACGCCGTATCCGGCTTCGAGGCTCCAGTGCGAGGACGTGAGCACGGCGCCCACGAGCAGCAGCATGCCGCCGATCGTGACCGAGCTCGGATACCAGGCGAGGAGCCGGCCCACGCCTAACCCTCGTCCAGCGCCAGGCGCAACGAGCGAACGAGTGCGATGGCCTCGTCCACGGAGCGGCCGGCGGCGGCCACGAGCGCCGAGCCGACGACGACGCCATCGGCGAGACGCCCCACGTCGCGCGCCTGTGCCGGCGTCGAGATGCCGAAGCCGACACAGACCGGCAGCGTCGTCGCGGCCTTGAGGCGGTCGACGGTCGCGGGAAGGTCGCGGGAGACCGTCGCGCTCGCGCCGGTCACGCCCAACCGGCTGATGAGGTACACGAAGCCGCGGCCGTGTCGACCGATCACCGCCATCCGGTCGCTCGGTGTCGTGGGTGCCACGAGCCGGACGAACGCGAGCGGACCGTCTCCGATCCAGCGTTCGCGCTCGGGATCGGCACCCACCGGCAGGTCGGTGAGCAGGAGGCCACTGATGCCGGACCGCGCCGCGCGGACGAGGACGTCGGGGCCCGCCGCGATCAGCGGGTTGAGATAGGTGAAGAGCACGAGCGGCACGTCCACGCGCGCGTCGCGGGCCAGCGCGAGCGTGCCGTCGAGCGTCATGCCCTGGTCCAGGGCGCGCTGCGAACTCGCCTGGATGACGGGACCGTCCGCCAGCGGGTCGGAGAACGGCACGCCCAGCTCGATCACGTCGGCCCCGGCCGCCGCCACGCCGCGCACGAGCGCCAGCGACGTCGCGGGGTCGGGATACCCGGCTGTGAGGTAGCAGACGAGGGCGCGGCGGTGCTGGCGGCGGAGCGCGTCGAAGCGCGCGGTCAGGGCATCAGCGGAAATAATCACCGATGCGGATGCCATAGCGCTCCGGATTCTCCGTCTTGATGATCGTGCGTGGGAAGGTGCCGTCGGGGGACTGCTCGGCGAGCGAGACCTCGAGGCCGGGATAGAGCACGTTACCCTGGGCGTCGCTCACGATGAGGACCGATGGTCGCGATGCCATGTCGGGTGCCGGGTCGGCGGCCTGCACAATGGCCATTTCGAACGTGTCGAGCATGACGAGCGTGCCCACCGGGTAGATGCCGAGCATGGCGACGAACGCCTTGACCAGCGTGGGGTCCATGCCTCGCCGCGGATTGTCCCGCATCTCCTGCAGCACGATGGCGGGGGCCACCGGATTGGCATACGCGCGCTGCGTCGTCGCGGCGTCGAAGCCGTCGGCGATCGCCACGATCTTGCTGAAGATCGACAGCTCGCGTGGCCGCAGGGCGCGCGGGTAGCCCGTCTGGTCGAAACGCATGTGATGCTCGTATGCCACCACCATCGACCGGTAGGGCATGTCGGTGATGTTCTTGAACTGCAGCAACGAGAGGAGCCCGCGCCAGGTGTGCGTCGTGAGCAGGCGCCACTCCTCCTCGGAGAGCTGCTCCGACTTGTTGAGCACATCGAGCGGAATGCGCGCCTTCCCGATGTCGTGGAAGAGCGCGGCCATCCCCAGGTCGTACAGCTGCAACTTGTCGAGCAGCAGCCGGCGGCCAAGCGCCACCGAGAAGATGCAGACGTTGAGCGAGTGCACGAAGGTGTACTCGTCATAGTCGCGAATCGTCGTGAGCCCGACGAGCGACGTTTCGTCGGCCAGGATCTGGTCGACAATCGTCTGCACGACGCGCTTGACGCGCTTGAGTCCCGAGGCGCGCCCCATGCGCACCGAATTGACCACGTCCTTGGTCACCGCGATGCCCTGCGCGTACACGCGCTTGGCCGCCTCCTTGGTCTGCGCCTTGCTGCGACGCTCGTCGCCCGACTCGGACGGCGCCCCCAGGTGGAAGGTGCCCACTCCGGCGTCGCTCAGTCGCACCAGCAGCCACTCGAGCCGCTCGTCCGGCACGCGCGGACCCTGTCCGTCGAGCTGCAGCGACGACAACAGGACGATGTAGTCGCGCGGCAGCGGTGGTGCCTCGAGGTGCAACTCGCCGACGCCGCAGGCGCGCAGCTTGTCGCTCACCCCCTTGAACGCCGCAAAGTTGTCGGCCTCGAGCCGCAGCTGCGATCCGTTCATGAAGAGCGCATCGCCCGAGAGGCGCAGATCGAGCTCCTGCGCGACCCGCAGGATCTCCGACGTGACGTTCACGAGGTCGAGCACGGCCTTCTGCACGGCGGCATTCTCGACCGGATACAGCTTGACCGCCCGCATGGCGCCAAAGAACGCCAGCACGTACAGCCGTCCGAGCCGCTTGAGGTCGCTTCCGTCGGGTGCGTCCTGAATGGCCGAGAGGAGCTGCGACATGCGCGGACCCGCCGGTGCCTCGAGCGCGCGCTGGGCCTGCGTCGGCCGAGGTGGGGGCGAGGATTCGCTCATCGCGTCGGGTCTCCCCGCAATGCGCGATTGACCGCCGTCCGCACGACGACGTCCTTCTCGTCCACTGCCTTGCGCAGCGCCTCTTGCGCCTTGGGCGTCCCGGCGCGGCCGAGCCCGGCGGCGGCACAGACGCGCACCTCGGCGTCCTCGCGGCGGCCAAGGAACCCTTTGCTGTTCAGCAGACCGTCGAGCACCGGCACGGCCTGTTCGCCCCCCGTTGCACCGTAGGCCTCGAAGATGGCCATCATCTCGGTCTTGTCGCGGTCGCGGAGCTCCTTGCCCTTCACGATGCTGTCGAGTCGCGCGAATGCCGTGCGGTACTTGGCCGCCGTCACTGCGCGCGCGGCCCCCACGCGAACATCGCGATCGGTATCGGTCAGGGCGCGCTCCAGCAGCTGCATCGCGCCCGCCGACCCGATCTCGGCCAGCGCCAGCACGCAGGCCGCGCGCGTGTCGGCCGTCCCCTCGCTCAGCAGCTTGCCCATGGGCGCCACGGCCGCCGCGGTCTTGAGCGCGCCCGAGCGACGGATGGCCTCCATGGCCACGACAGGATCGGCGCTGCCGATGAGCCGCACGAGCTCGATCGTGTTCGTGCGCGCGATCCGGTCGGCGGCGGCCTCGAGCATCGTCTTGAGCGACGCCTGCTCGAGCTTGTGCAGCCACGCGAGCACGGTGCCCAGCGCGGTCACGCGCAACTGATCGAACAGCGCGAGGATCTCATCCTGCGCCGGCAGCTGATGGGCGAGATCGAGCCCTTGCAGCACCTGCGCGAGGGCGGCGGGTTCGCTCAGCCGGTCGGACAACCGGGTGAGGCGATCGCGGTGCTGCGGCAGGAGGACGGGCGCTCGGCCGGCCGCCACGGCGGACTCGTGCAGCAGGTAGGCGACGGCCTTGAGATCGCCCACGGTGAGGAGCGTCAGCACGAACTGCTCGAGCAGCTCGCACACCTCGTCGCGCACCTCGGGCTCGAGCTGCAACTCGAACGTGTCCAGCAGCATCGTGATCACCGTTGCGCGATGATCACCCGCGTACTCGTGCGCGAAGGCACGTCGCAGGGTCTCGAGTTCGGTGTCGTCGAGGAAATAGAGCGAGCTGTCGAAGTCGGCGAGGTTGACCACGCCGCTCTTCCGTTCTTCCTCGCTGTCGCCGTCGCCGCCGCCGCCGCCAGCGGCCGTCCCGGTCCCACCTCCGGTCCCGGTGCCTTCGCCCTCGTCGTCCCCTGCACCGCCGCCGGCCGCACGCGCACGGCGGCCGTTCACGTCGTCGCTCCACCGCGCGGGCGGTCCCATCTGGTCGTCGAACGCCGGGCCGTCACCACCGATCTCGACGTAGCGATACTTGAGGTATCCGAACGCGGACTGCCAGAGCAGCGTCAACAAGTCGTCGTCATCGGGACCGCCGCGACGAACCCGGGGGAGCAGTTCGATGACCTTGACCCACTCCTCGACCTCGACCCCGCGCACGAGCGTCAGGGCCCGCACGCCATCCTTGTAAAACAGCCACGCGAGCGAGTCGTTGCCCTTGCCCTCATCGGCATACACGACGTGCGGTCCGTAGCGGATCTCCGTCTCGCTGATCGCGAGCGTGACGTCATCCGCATGCGCCCAGACCGCCGTGAACGCACCCTGCACGACCTCGACCGCCTTGAGCCAGGTCGGGTTGTTGCCGGGGTAGAGCTGGCGCGCGCGCAGCGCCTTGGTGGTACTGCGCAGCAGCTCTTCGAGTGCCGCCGGCGGCACGCGTCCGTCGAAATCATCGTCCACGGCAGGCATCGACGTGGAGGGGTGCGTCACGGCGTGAAGCCCTCGAGCGCGTTCATCTGCGCAACGTCCTTGTCGCCCCGTCCGCTCACGCAGAGCAGCACCACATCGTCTGCAGACCAGCGACCCGCGGACCGGGACAACCAGGCCACGGCGTGCGCCGTTTCAAGCGCCGGAATGATCCCCTCGAGGCGCGACAGGATCCGGACGCCCTCGAGTGCCTCGGTGTCGTCCACCGCCGCGTACTCCGCGCGCCCCGACGTCTTGAGCCACGCGTGCTCCGGGCCGACGCCGGGATAATCGAGCCCGGCCGAAATCGAGTGCGCCGGGTGCACCTGCCCCGCCGCGTCCTGCAGCAGCAGCGAGAGCGCGCCATGCAGCACGCCGGGGGTTCCGGCCGCCAGCGTCGCGCTGTGCATGCCGGTGGCGATCCCCTCCCCAGCGGCCTCGACGCCCACCAGTTCGACCCCGGCATCACCGACGAACGGATGAAAGATCCCCATCGCATTCGAGCCGCCACCGACGCAGGCGATCACCGTACGCGGCAGCCGGCCCGTGCGGGCAAGTACCTGGGCGCGCGCCTCGTCGCCGATGACGCGCTGGAAGTCGCGCACCATGCGCGGGTACGGTGCCGGCCCGACCACTGATCCGATGATGTAGTGCGTGCCCTCGACGTTGGTGACCCAGTCGCGGATCGCCTCCGTGGTGGCGTCCTTGAGCGTCCGTGTGCCGGTCGTGACGGGTACGACCGTGGCGCCGAGCAATTGCATCCGGAAGACATTGAGCGCCTGCCGGCGCATGTCTTCCTCGCCCATGTACACCACGCACTCCAGCCCGAACTTTGCGCAGATCGTGGCCGTCGCGACGCCGTGCTGGCCGGCGCCGGTTTCGGCGATGATCCGGCGCTTGCCCATGCGCCTGGCCAGCAGCGCCTGTCCGATCGTGTTGTTGATCTTGTGCGCACCGGTGTGGTTCAGGTCTTCGCGCTTGAGCACCACGCGCGCACCGACCTGCACGGAGAGCCTCGGCGCATCGGTGAGGGCACTCGGGCGTCCCACGAAATCGCGCAGCAACCCGTCGAGCTCCGCACGATAGACCGGATCAGCCATCGCCGTCGCGTACGCGGCTTCGAGCTCATCGAGCGCGGGAATCAGCGTCTCGGGGACATACCGCCCACCGAACGGGCCGAATCGACCGGAGTCGACGGAGATCGAAGAGTCGGGCAGCACTGCAGTCATGTGCTGAACTTCGGGATCGGGGAAGCAACGGCCAAGGCAAAGCGTCGCATCTTCGCGGGTGACTTGAGGGCGGGCGCATCCTCGACCCCCGACGAGACATCCACCACGTCGGGGCCGAGCACGCGCACCGCCTCCGAAATATTGTCTGCGGTGAGGCCGCCAGCCAGCACAATCGGTGTGCGGGCTCGAGCGGTGGCCAACAGCGGCGCGTGGCGCTCCCAATCGAACGCGTGGCCCGACCCACCCAGCCCACCGGGCACGAGGGTATCGACCACCACGGCGTCCGCCGCAGCGAACAGTGCGCACAGCGTTTCAGCGTGCGGAGTTGTTCCAAGGCGCGCCACGGCCCAGACGCCACCGTCCCAGAGAGTGCGCAGCTCGGCGAGCTCTGCCGGTGTGGGATCTGCGTGCACCTGCAGGATGTCTGCACCGACCGCTCGGCCCAATGCCGCCATCTGGGCCGCCGCCGTCCGCGGCACCACGGCCACTCGGCGCGGGCCCGTGGCCGCCTGCAGCACCTCCTGCGCGACCGTCGGCGTCAGCAGCCGCGGACCGCCCACCAGAATCACCCCGACGTAGCTGGCGCCAAGTGCACTCGCCAGCTCGGCGTCCACCGGGCGCGTGAGCCCACAGAACTTGACCTCAGGTGGCACGGCCCTGCCGGGCGACCCCGGTGAGGGCGCGGACGGCGATGGTCGGTTCTGCGGCGGCTGAGATACTGCTGCCGACCAGGACCGCGTCTGCTCCCCGCGCGGCCGCCGCCTCCACCTGGGCGTGCTCGGCGATGCCACTCTCATGAATCGCGATCCGATCCGCTGGAATCAACGGGAGGAGCCGCTCGGCTGTGGAAGGCGTTACCACGAGCGTTTCCAGGTTGCGGTTGTTGACCCCGATCATCGGCGCGGCCGCAGCGGAGAGCGCCACGGCGCGGGCCAGCTCCTCCTCATCGCGAATTTCCACGATGACATCGAGGCCCCACTGATACGCCTCGCCCGCGAGGTCCTCGAGGCGGGATGGTTCCAGCGCCCGGGCAATCAGCAGGAGCGCACTTGCACCGATCGCCCGCGCTTCGAGCACCTGAATGGCGTCGACGTGGAAGTCCTTCTTGAGGGTCGGCAAGTCGACCCGTCGGCGAATATCGACGAGGTCCTGCACCGAGCCCTTGAAGGCGTCGGGTTCGGTCAGGACCGAGAGCGCCACGGCACCGCCATCGGCGAAGGCACCGGCGAGGGCCACGGCGCTCACCCCGGGGTTGATCGGCCCCTTGGAGGGCGAGGCACGCTTGACCTCGGCGATGACCGCGACGAAGTGGCCCGCCAACGCTGCCGCGAAGGGACGCCCTGCCGGGGTATCGGCGGCCAGCGCCTTGAGGTCGGCGCGACGCCGTTCGAGGTGTTCGGCCCGCTGACGAGCCTCGTCCACCAATTTGCCAAGAGTCCCGCTCGGGGGACGCCATACGCGGGGAGCTTGCACTTCGGGGTTCGTTCGGTTACTGTGGGGAAGATTCGGGAAACGTTCGGGAGCACCGAATCGTCTTGGTAACGTACGCATCCGCCACCTCAGGGGCCACCCATGCCGCTTACCCGGCGCCAGCGCGAGATCCTCGACTATCTCAACGACTACTCCGCCGAGCGGGGGTACGCCCCCAGCTTCGATGAGATTGCCGAGAAGTTCGATTACGCGTCCCTTGCGACGGTGCACGAGCACCTGAGCAATCTGGAGCGGAAGGGGTACATCAAGCGCAGCTACAACGAGAGCCGCGCCATCGAGATCTTGCCGTCCGATGTCTTCCCGAAGGCGGTGGAACTCCCGCTGCTCGGATCGGTGGCGGCGGGCTTGCCGCTGGAGTCGCAGACGACAGGTGAGACGGTGAGTGTGCCGGACTCCTTCGTGCGGCGCACCGGCAACCACTACGTCCTCAAGGTCCGCGGCCAGTCGATGATCGACGCGCAGATCGCCGATGGTGACTTCGTCGTTGTTCAGGACAAGCCGAGCGCCGATAACGGCGAAATGGTGATCGCCATGATGGCGGACTCGACCGCCACCGTGAAGCGTTACTATAGAGAGCGTGATGGTCGGATTCGCCTGCAGCCCGCGAACGACAGTATGCAGCCGATCTATGTCAACGAGAACGAGATCTCCGTCCGGGGCGTCGTCGTTGGGGTTCTGCGTCGCTACTAGGGGGAGATATGCTCGGCGTTCGCACTGTTGTGTACCCCGCCCCGGATCTCGCCAAGGGCAAGGCGTTCTACGCGGCCGTTCTGGGACATGCGCCCTACTTCGACGAGCCGTTCTATGTGGGGTTCGAGGCGTTCGGGTTCGAACTGGGCCTCGTGCCCGACGCGGTGCCGGGCAGCTCGGGCGCGTGCGCCTACTGGGGCGTTGACGACATCGTCGCCGAGCATGCCCGACTCCTGAGCGTGGGCGCGCGCCCGCACGAGGCGATCACCGAGGTGGGCGACGGGATCACGACGGCCTCGGTGGTCGACCCCTTTGGCAATGTCTTCGGCATCATCTGCAACCCACACTTCAAGCTCGACCGCGTGCGGTAGCCGCAGCGGGCCCGGCACGAACGGAACGGGGAGCATGCGACGCGGCATGCTCCCCGTGTGCGTTCATCGCCCACCGATGGCCGTCAGGCGGTCGCTGCCCGAAGCCGCCCGAGCACTGCCAGCGCGGCCCCATCGTCGATCGACCGGTTGGCGAGGGACACGCCGTGCGCAAAGTCCTTGGCCAGCGCTCCCACGTACAACGCTGCCGCCGCGTTGAGCACCACGGCGGCCCGGGCCCCGCGCGGGCCACCGCCGCCAAGGACCTCGACGATCACGCGCGCATTGTCCGCGGGTTCGCCGCCGACCAGGTCATCCGCCTTGGTCCCGCCGAAGCCGAAGGCGGTCGGGTCGATCGTCCAGTTCCGACGTCGTCCCTTCACAATCTCGATGACCTTGGTGGGGCCAAGTGGCGATACCTCATCGAGTCCCGGCTCCCCGTGCACCACAACCGCATGCACGCTGCCGAGCGAGAGCAGCGCCCCGGCGATGAGCGGCATGCGGGCGGCGTCCGCGACGCCGATCACCTGCCGCCCTGCGCCGGCCGGGTTGGCCAGCGGGCCCACGATATTCATGACCGTCGGTATTCCCAGTTCGCGACGCACCGGACCCACGTGTCGCATGGCCGGATGCATGAGCGGGGCGAACATGAAGACGATGCCGGCATCGCGGAGCGACCTCGACATCGTGTCGGCATCCACGTCGATCCGCACGCCAAGCGCCTCCAGCACGTCGGCGCTGCCCGAGCGCGACGTGAACGATCGGTTCCCATGCTTGGCGATGCGGGCGCCGGCCCCCGCAGCCACGAGCGCGGCGGCCGTGGAAATGTTGAAGGTCGTCACGGTGCCGCCACCCGTGCCGCACGTGTCGATCAGTGTCGATGGATCGGGTGCCGGGAGGCGAACCATCGCGTTGCGGAGCGCGCGCGCGGCCCCGGCGACTTCGTCGGGCGTCTCGCCCTTGACCCGAAGCGCGGTCAAGAGCGACGCCACCTGGACGACGGTCGCGTCGCCGCGCATCACGTCGCCGAACGCCGCGGTGGCCTCATCCGCGAGCAACTGTCCGCCGTGCGCGAGCTTCTTGATGGCCGCGCTGATCGCGTCAGCGGGCACTCAGCGTCTCCAGCAGCCGTTCCGGCAGGTGGCTGTGGACCGCGATCAGGGACATGACCAAGGCCAGAATCCGGACACGCTCGACGTCATCCTCCACGAAGACGCCGAAGCGGGCGCGGTTCGTGAGGTTCATGACGCCGACGAGTTCGCCGCGATACACCAGCGGGGTGCAGATGAACGACCCTGTCGTGAAGAACTCGTCCTGCAGCAACGCGTGTGCCTTGGCATCGTTCACGTCCTGCACCAGCAGCGTTTCGCGCGTGCGGGCAACCTTTCCGGCCACGCCCGTGCCAAGGGGGACGCGCTGCCCGACCTCCACACTGGGAGCCACGCCGCGCAAGGCGGCGAGGTAGAGCATGTCGGTCCCCGGCTCGACGAGCATGAGCGACGAGCGCTGCGCCTGCATGTCGTCGCCGGCCAGATTGAGCAGTCCCTCGGCCAGGCTGCGCGGATCTTCGGCTTCGGCATCGAGGCCGAGCATGCGGTCGATGAGGTAGATCGTGCGCGTCTTGGCGCGCAGTGACTCCGTTCGCCGATGCAACTCGAGGTGGACCTGCTCGAGTTGTCCGACAGCGGCGGTCACCTGCTGCTCCACCTTCTCGGCCCGTCGGGCCGTCTTCCGCGCTTCTTCGCGGGCGCTGGCTGCCTCGCGCTCGACGTGCACCAGTTGGGAGGCGTCCACCGTGCCACTCTTGCGAACTTCGTCGCGCGCCTTGGTCAGCTCGTCCTCCATCCCGGAGAGCCGCCGATCGTACTCGCTGTGGACGCGCTGCATCACGGTTTCGAGCGTCTGCACGGCCTCGTCCTTGGCCTCCCGCTCGAGGTACCGCCAGAGCGCCAGTTCGAACAGGGCCACACTCGGCGCGAACCGCTCGGCGGTGCGCGATCCGAAGATCCGGCGCGACTCCTGGAGCGCGAGCACGCCGACCAGCATGCCGTCATGGCGCAGGCCGCGGAGCGAGAGGAGGCCGCCGTCAGGGAATGGCGTGAACCCCAGCAGTCGCAGGTACTCGGTGGACTTGTCCCCCAGATCGACGAAGGACCCGCCGGTCTCGAGGGCTGGCCGAGCCGTGGCCGGGATATGATCGAAGGTCGTCTCGAGGGGAATGGAGTCGACGACCAGTCCATGCACGTGCAGCCCGTCGGCGAGCATCTTGCGCTTCCCGTCGAGCCGAAGGAA
The DNA here is from genome assembly GCA_031372565.1 of Gemmatimonadota bacterium. GTDB lineage: Bacteria > Gemmatimonadota > Gemmatimonadetes > Gemmatimonadales > Gemmatimonadaceae > JACPPC01. The sequence goes on from JANMLN010000112.1 coordinate 30,164, forward strand.
TGCGACCTGGGCGGCGCGATCGACGTCGGCGAGCGACTCCCCGAGCGCCACGAGGGCAGCGTCGAGGTCATGGGCAACGCTGAGCGCGTGGGCGAGGCTGGCGAGGGTCTTTGGAGCCATGGGTAGGTACGTGACGACAGCAGTCCCCGCCAAGCTCGGATGCCGGAGAGTTCTTGGGACGCAATGTCGATGGCTACGTGACGACGTGTCAATGTGTTCCGTCACTTTGCATTGCTTGACCCGGGGGGGGCTGCGGCTAGATTTCCGGAGATGACGCCTCGCCCTGTGCAGCTCGTGGTGCACTACGACGGGGCGGGGTTCGCCGGTTGGCAGGTGCAGCCCGGCCAACGGACGGTGCAAGGGGTGATCGAGGCCGCCATGGAGCGCCTGACACAAGCCCCCATGCGGGTTCAGGGGGCCGGCCGCACCGATGCTGGCGTCCACGCACGAGGACAAGCGGTTGGGGTGAAGGTGGCCGAGCGCTGGGCGCCGACCGAACTCCGCCGGGCCCTCAACGCGATCCTGCCGCACGACGTCTGGGTCGCCGCGGCGTTCGAGATGAAGCCGGAGTTCCATGCCCGATACAGCGCCACCGCTCGTCGCTATTCCTATCGCATCGCCGCGGGTCCCGACGCGGCGTCACCCTTCCGCCGCCGCTGGTCATGGGATGTGCAGCGGGAGTTGGACGTGACCCTGCTCCAAGAGTGCGCCCTCACCATTCGCGGTGAGCATGCGTTCTTCGGCTTCGCGGTCCGCGGTACGGCCCCGGCGACCGATGACCATCGATGTCTGGTGACGGAGGCCTCGTGGACCGCACGGGATGATGGCTACGTATTCGACGTGACCGCGAACCGATTTCTGCATCACATGGTGCGCTTTCTGGTCGGCACGATGGTGGCGGTGGCGTCTGGGCGCCGCCCGATCGAGGACGTGCCGGGGTTGCTGTTGGCGTCCACCAACGATGACGTATCCCCGCCGGCCCCGCCGCACGCCCTGTTCCTCGAACAGGTGACGTATCCGAGCGACCTCTACCTTGCCCCTGCATGAAGCTGCTGGTTGCGTCCGCTGACTTGGCCGAGATCGCCGCGCTTTGCGACGCGGGACTCGCCGATGGTGTCTACACCACCCCGGGCCTGCTCGCCGCCGCCGGTCCGGGCGGCGATCCCTTCACGCGGCTCGACGAGCTGTGCCGGCTGGCCAATCGGCCGGTGTACGCGATGGTGGGAGCCGCCACGACCAGCGATCTGATCCGGGACGGGCGCGACTTGGCGCGGCTCTCCGACCATATCGTCGTTCGCATACCGTTCGTCGAGGACGCGGTCCCGGCCATCCGGCGGCTGTCGGCCGAAGGCGTGCGCGTGTGCGCCACCTTCGTGTTCAACGCGGCGCAGGCGCTGCTGGCGGCCAAGGCGGGCGCCAAGGCTGTCTCGCTGCAGATCGACGCGCTGGAAGCGCATGGCGAGGATGGCGCGGCGGTGCTCGGCGGGATTCACGCACTCTTTGCGCGCTATCAGATCCCGTGTGACGTGGTCGCCGTGCCAGTGACCACGCCGGCGCGACTGCTCGCGCTGGCGAGCGCGGGTGCGGACGTGGGCGCCGTGAGCGCGCCGGACCTGCGCGCCATGCTCCTCCATCCGCTCACCGACCGCGGCATGGACCAGCACTTGAGCGAGATCGCGCGACAGCGTTCGGGAGGGGGGGCGTGAGCGTTCGGTCCCTGCTCCTCGTCGGCATGCTCGGTGCGTGCGGCGGTGGTGATTCCGCCTCGCTCGCAGGTGGTGGACTCGCCGTGCCCTCCGCCACGGCGCAGGGCGCGCTGCCGACCACCTCGCCGCGCCGCACCGTGATCACGGACGCGGTACAGAAGATCGCGCCGGCAGTGGTGACCGTGCAGACGGAGGTTGTCGAGCGCGCGCCCATCGACCCCTTCGAGCGGTTCTTCGGCGGCCGAAGCGGCGAGCGATCGAGCTCCGGAATCGGCTCGGGGTTCATCACGCGGTCGGATGGCATCATCGTCACGAACGCGCACGTGATCGCGGGCTCCACGAAGGTGTCGGTCGCCCTGCGCGATGGCCAGACGTACCAGGCCCGCGTCCTCGGTTCGGACGAAGTGAACGACCTCGCGGTCCTCAAGATCGATGCGCGCAATCTTCCCACCGTGAAGATGGGGACGAGCGATGACCTGCTCGTCGGCGAGTGGGTCATCGCCATCGGCAATCCGTACGGCTTCCTGCTCGGCAACACGGAACCAAGCGTCACGACGGGCGTCGTCAGCGGCGTGGGTCGCAATCTGGTGGGTCAGGGTCAGGGCAGCGGCGTGTACGTCGACATGATCCAGACCGATGCGGCCATCAACCCCGGCAACTCCGGTGGACCCTTGGTGAACGCCAACGGCGAAGTGATCGGGGTGAACTCCTCGATCTACTCGCCGACGGGATCGTCCATCGGGCTTGGCTTCGCCATTCCGATCAATCGCGCGAAGCGAGTCACCGAGGATCTGCTCGAGCACGGCGCGGTGCGCCGTCCGTGGGTGGGGATCAAGCCGGCGATTGCGGCGCAGGCCGAGGGGGCGCGCGCGGGACTGACGCGCGGCTTCACCGTGCAGACGGTGGTCCCGGGGTCACCCGCGGCCAAGGCAGGGATTCGCGCGGGCGACCTCATCGTGAAGTCGCGCGCACGCTCGCTGCGCAACGCCTACGACTGGGATGCCGAGCTGCTCGAGCTGCGGGCCGGCGAGAAGATGACCGTGATCGTGCGACGCGAGGGGCGCGACATGCCCATCACGCTGACGGTCGCCGACCTGCCCGAGATCAGCGCACCCAAGGTGCAGGTGCTGCGCGAGCTGGAACTCGTGACGCTCACCCCGGCGATCCGCACGGAGCGCGGCATCCGCAGCGCGCGCGGCGCGGTGGTGTTCAAGGTGTCGGATCGCGTCGCCGAGGAGCTGGGATTGCAGCCGGGCGATGTCATCGTGCAGATCAACCGGACGTCGATCGAGGACGCATCGGCGGTCGAAAAGGCGATCACGTCACTCGGGGGCCGCGGCGCCTTGCGGCTCTTCTTCGAGCGCGGCGGCCAGGTTTTCTCCTCCGACTTCATGGTGCGATGAGCGCGCAGTGGACTTCCCCGCTCTCCGAGCGGTACGCATCGAAGGCGATGCTCGAGCTCTGGTCGCCGGCGTTGCGGCACGGACTCTGGCGTCGCCTCTGGCTGGCGCTCGCGGAAGCCGAGCAGGAGCTCGGCGTCGCGATCCCGGACGAGGCGATCGCGCAGATGCGCGCACATCTGGACGACGTGGACTTCGAGGCGGCCGCACGGTACGAGAAGCGGTTTCGCCACGACGTGATGGCGCACGTGCATGTCTTTGGTGATGCGGCGCCGGCGGCCAAGGCGTTCATCCATCTCGGTGCGACCAGCGCGTTCGTCACGGACAACGCCGACCTGATCCAGATGCGGCGCGGGCTGGTCCTGCTGCGCGACAAGGTGGCCGACGCGCTCAAGGCCCTCGGCGGCTTTGCCCGCGAGTGGCGCCATGAGCCGTGCCTGGGATACACGCACCTCCAGCCGGCCCAGTGCACCACGGTGGGCAAGCGCGCGGCACTCTGGATGCAGGACCTGCTGCTCGACCTCGATGATCTGGAGCACCGGATCGCGACGCTGCCCTTCCGCGGGGTCAAGGGCACGACGGGGACGCAGGCGAGCTTCCTCGAACTGTTCCACGGGGACCACGCGAAGGTGCGCGAACTCGATCGCCGGGTGTGCGCCAAGCTGGGGTTCAGCGAGTCGATTCCGGTGAGCGGGCAGACTTACTCGCGCAAAGTCGATGCCCAGGTGCTCGGCGTGGTGGCGGGGATCGCGGCGAGTGCGGCCAAGCTGGCGTCCGACCTGCGGGTGCTGCAGGCATTCGGCGAGATCGAGGAGCCGTTCGAGAAGGAGCAGATCGGGTCGAGCGCGATGGCGTACAAGCGCAATCCGATGCGCAGCGAGCGGATCAATGCCCTCGCGCGCTTCGTGCTCTCGCTCGAGCCCAACGCGAACCAGACCCACAGCGTGCAGTTCTTCGAGCGCACGCTCGACGATTCGGCCAATCGCCGACTGGTCATTCCCGAGAGCTTCCTCGCCACCGACGCCATCCTCGTGCTGGTGGGCAACATCGTCCGCGGTCTCGAGGTGCACCCGGCCCGCATCCGCCGCCGCCTGATGGACGAGCTTCCATTCATGGCGACCGAGGAGCTGATCGTGCGCGCCGTGCGCGCCGGCGGTGATCGGCAGGTGGTGCACGAGATCATTCGCCGTCACGCGATCGAGGCGGCGCGGGCGATGAAGGACGAGGGCACGCCGAATGACCTGCTGGAGCGGCTCGCGAAGGACGCGGAGCTGCAGGTGAGCGTGACCGATCTGGCCGCCGTGCTCGATCCCAAGCGGTTCGTGGGCCGCGCGCCCGATCAGGTCGAGGAGTTCCTCGCGGAGGCGGTGCAACCACGCCTGGCGCGGCTCACCACCGTGATCGAGCCCGAAGAGGTGCGCGTCTGATGGCGATCGCCACGACGGCGCTTCCCCTCCCGCTGGAACGGCGGGGCAAGGTGCGGGACGTCTACCGCGTGAACGACGCGCAGCTCCTGCTCGTCGCGACCGATCGCGTGAGCGCGTTCGACGTGGTGATGCGCGAGGTGATTCCCTTCAAGGGCGCGGTGCTGACGCAGGTGACGGCCTGGTGGCTGTCGCAGTTCGAGGGTCAGGTCGCGCACCACCTGCTGAGCGCCGACGCCGATGCGATTGCGCGCGAGGTCCCGGCGCTGGACGCGCACCGTGATCTGCTGCGCGGCCGCGCGATGCTCTGCCACAGGACGACCGTCTTTCCGGTGGAATGCGTCATCCGCGGGTATATCGCCGGCTCCGCGTGGAAGGAGTATCAGGCGAGCGGCACGTTGGCCGGCGAGCCGATGCCGGCGGGATTGACGGAGAGCGCCCGCCTCGATGATCCGATCTTCAGCCCGGCGACCAAGGCCGAGACCGGACACGACGAGAACATCACGATCGCCCAGATGCGCACCATCGTGGGCGAGGCCACCGCCACGGAGCTCGAGCGCCTGACGCGCCTCATCTATGGTCGCGGCCGCGAGATCGTGGCCGCGCGAGGCATCCTGATCGCCGATACCAAGTTCGAGTTCGGACATGATGGCGAGCGCATTCGCCTCATCGATGAGGTCATGACCCCCGACAGTTCGCGCTTCTGGCCGGCCGACGGCTACGCGCCCGGGCGGTCGCAGCCCTCGTTCGACAAGCAGCCGCTGCGGGACTGGCTCGACGCCGAACGGCGCGCGGGCCGCTGGAACGGCGATGCGCCCCCGCCGACACTTCCCTCCGAGGTGGTGCAGGCCACGTCGGCTCGCTATCTCGACGCATACCGGCGCGTGACCGGTCACGCACTGGACCTTGGAGGACTGACCTGATGGTTGCTCGTGAAGGCATTCCGTTCATCCTCATCGCGGCCGCGATCGAAGCGCTGGCGCTCCTGGCGCTGGTCATGCGTCCGGGCGGCTTCACGGCGGTCACCGCCCTCATCTGCGCCGTCCTCACCGTCTGGGTGATCTGGTTCTTCCGCGATCCGGAACGGACCGGACCACGCGGCGCGACGGTCGTCATCGCTCCTGCGGACGGACGCGTCGTCCAGGTCATGGAAGTCGACGAACCGGCGTACATGGGCGGTCGCGCGATTCGCGTGGCCATCTTCATGAATGTCTTCAACGTGCACGTGAATCGGTATCCGGTGTCGGGGCGCGTCGCCTATCGCCATTACAATCCCGGCAAGTTCATCAACGCGGCCGAGGACAAGGCGAGCCTCGACAACGAGCAGGCATCGGTGGGCATCGAGACCGGTGGCCGCAAGGTGCTCGTGCGGCAGATCGCCGGCTTGATCGCGCGGCGCATCATCACCTATTCGAAGGAAGGTGACGCCGCCACGCAGGGCGATCGCTTCGGCATCATCCGGTTCGGCTCGCGTGTGGACGTCTACCTCCCGCTCGGCACCGACGTGAAGGTGAAGGTTGGCGAGACGACATCGGCCGGAACCACCTTGCTCGCGGAGTTCCGGTGAACGACGTCCCGCACCGTCCCGGCGTCCGGCGCGCGGTCGTGCTGCTGCCGAACGGGTTCACGCTGCTGAACCTGTTCTTCGGCATCTTTGCGATCGTGGCAGCGGCGCGGGGCGAGTATGTGGATGCCGGGCAGTACATCGTGTGGGGCGGCATGGCCGATGCGCTCGACGGTCGCGTGGCGCGTGCGACGCGAAGCGGCACCCGGTTCGGTTCGGAACTGGATTCGCTGGTCGACGCCATCTCGTTCGGCCTCGCGCCGGCGATGATCATGTACTTCGCCGTGCTCAACCGGAGCGGATGGGACTGGATCTTCGTCTGGCTCTACACCGCCTGCGCCGTGATGCGCCTCGCGCGCTTCAATGTCGAGCAGGCGGGCCGCGCCAAGACCTACTTCCGGGGGCTCCCGAGTCCGGCCGCGGGACTCACGCTGGCCACCTACTACTGGTTCAGCCAGACGCCGCTGTACTACAGCACGATCCTCGGTGCGTTGCCGTGGGGCACCGTGCTGCGCTTCCTGATGATCGGGCTCTCGTTCCTGATGATCAGCAACGTGCCGTACCTGGCCGTCCCGAGGGTCGGACTCAAGTCGATGCGCGAGATCCTCGGCACGATCGCGCTGCTGGCGTCGATCATTGGCGTGATCTTCCTGCCCAAGGAGTTCATCTTCCCCGCGTGCGTGGGATATGTGCTGCTCGGATTGGCGAACGCCGCCGTGCTCGGGCTGCTCGACCGTTTGCCCGGTACCTTCGAGGAGGGCGACGATGCGGAGCGCGGTGATGACGCCGACGCCCTCGAGACCGAGGCGGCGTTCGGGGCGCGTCGTCGTCGTCGTCGCCGTCGCCCGGCCCGTTCTGCTCCCCCAACCACTTCCACGTCCCCGGAGGACGTCGCGTGACCCGTTTTCGCGTTGCCGTGCACATCGTGCCCCGTCGCGGGCTGCTCGATCCCCAAGGCAAGGCCGTCGCCGACGCGCTGCGCTCCCTGGGCTTTCCGGGCGTCGACGACGTCCATGTGGGCCGTCACCTGGTCGTCGAGGTGCAAGGGGCCGATGCCGTCGCAGCCGAGGCCTCGGTGCGCGCCATGTGCGCCAAGCTGCTCGCCAACCCGGTCACCGAGGATTTCGAGATCGCGGGAGTGCACGCCGCATGAAGATCGGCGTCGTCACCTTTCCGGGGTCCAACTGCGACGAGGATGCCGTCCTCGCGGTGGAGCGCGTCGGCGCGACCCCCATCCGGTTGTGGCACACGGCGCACGATCTCGAGGGGGCGGACCTGATCATCCTCCCGGGGGGCTTCAGCTACGGCGACTACCTCCGCGCCGGCGCGATCGCCCGGTTCAGCCCGATCATGCAGGAAGTGGTCGCGCACGCCAAGGCGGGGCGCCCGGTCGTGGGCATCTGCAACGGCTTCCAGATCGCCTGCGAAGCGGGCCTCCTGCCCGGCGCGCTGCTGCGCAATGACTCGCTCAAGTTCGTGAGCGACACGGTCCGGCTGCGCGTGGAGAACGCCGACACGATGTTCACCAACCGCTACGAGGCGGGTCAACTGCTCCGCATTCCCGTGGCGCACGGCGACGGCCGCTACACCGCCGACGCGGATGTGCTCGAGCGGCTCGAGGGAGAAGGCCAGGTCGTGTTCCGCTACGTGAACGCCGCTGGTACCCCGGACGCCGACAGCAATCCGAACGGCGCCATGCACGACATTGCCGGCATCGTGAGCGATCGGGGGCACGTGCTCGGCATGATGCCGCATCCCGAGCGTGCGCTCGATCTGGCGCTCGGTTCCACCGACG
>JANMLN010000118.1:0-7816 GCA_031372565.1 Gemmatimonadota bacterium
TGAGCGCAGCGAAGGACCTGCTTCTGCCCCTCCTCCCCACCTCCTCACCCCCTCCGCCTGGCACACCACCCTCTCCGCCTCCGACTGGCGTGCCACCGAGGACGACTGGGTCACCGCTGGTCGTCCCACCGCGACCGTCGCCCTTCGCACCGACCGCGATGCGCTCCTGATCGACGTCGACGTCTCCAAGCGTGATCCCACCTTCGCCGCGGCGCGCGACGACAACCCGCTCGACAACGAGCATCCCGACATCAATTCCGATGGCGTGCAACTGCATCTTGCTGCCGACGGCGGCCCGGAGATGCGCTGGATCGTCGTGCCCGATGGGAGCGGCAGTGCGCGCGTGACGGCGCGCACCCCGGCCGCGGCCGAAGTCCCGCTGCGTGTGACCACGGCCGTGACCGCCACCGGTTGGCGCGCTTCGCTTGCGCTGACACTTCCGCAGGAGCTACGCCGCCGCTTCCATCTGGCCGTGCTCGTCAACGAGATTTCCCCGGAGCGTGAGCGTCGCCGCGGGCAGCTCGTGCTCGGTGGCGCACACGGACGCCGCGCCTACCTGATCGGTGACCGCCACGATCTCTCGACCGCTCCCGTTTTCGCCTGTGACCATGACTGATCGCGTGCTCGACCAGGTGCGTGTCGTACTGCTCGAACCGCTGGATCCGGTGAACATCGGCGCGACCGTGCGCGTGATGAAGAACATGGGGTTCGCCGACCTGCGGTTGGTGCGTCCGGTGGCCTACGATCCGTGGCGCATCGAGGGCATCGCGCACGGCACGCGCGACATTGTCGAGCGGATCCAGCATCACGACACGCTCGAGCAGGCGTTGGCCGGGTGCGTACGCGTCGCCGCGTTCGCCGGCAAACGCCGGGCAGCCAAGTGGAATGTGCAGGCGCCGCGCGAGGCCGCCCCCGACCTGCTCGACCACGCGCAGCACGGCCCGGTCGCGGTGCTGTTCGGGCGTGAAGATTGGGGTCTGCCCAAGGAGGCGCTCGATCAGGCGCAGATCACGGTGCATATCCCCACGACCGAACACGCATCGCTCAATCTCGCCCAGGCCGTGATGGTGGCGCTCTACGAACTCCATCTCGCCGCCGGCGATGTCACGCGCACGCTGCCACCGCCACGCAAGGATGCGCCGCCGGCCACCCAGGAGCAGTTCGCGCAACTCTACGCCGATGCCGAACGCGCGCTCGAGACGATCAACTTCTTCAAGACCCGCCATCCCGACCACGTCATGCGCACGGTGCGCTCGCTGACCTACCGCTCCAATCCGGACTCGCGCGAGATCCAGCTGCTGCGCGCCATGAGCATCGAGGTGATGCGCGCCTTCGAACGCACGCGCATGCTCGCGGCGCGCGAGGGCGCCGAGGCGGCGCGTCGCGAGCTGGCGGCCGGTTCGGGCGCATCCTGACGATGGACGACGCGCGCGGGCTGCGACAGCACGCCGCCGATCGCATTCCTGGCGGCGCCAGCACCGGCAGCAAGCAGCCGTCCGCGCTCTGGGGCAACGACGCCACCATCCTGCCGACGCATTTCGTGCGCGCCGCCGGGTGTCGCGTCACGCTCCCCGATGGACGCGAACTGATCGATCTCACGATGGCGCTCGGAAGCGTCGCCCTTGGCTACGCACACCCCGTGGTCACCGAGCGGATGGTCGACGTGCTGCGCGCCGGTCATGTGGCGGCGTTGGCCCATCCGCTCGAGGCGGAACTGGCGGAGCGACTGTGCGCGGTCATTCCGTGCGCCGAGCAGGCGCGCTTCCTCAAGTCCGGGGCCGAAGGCGTCGCCGCGGCGATCCGGCTCGCGCGGACCGCCACGGGGCGCACGCATGTCGTGGCGAGCGGGTACTTCGGGTGGCTCGACTGGTCGAGTGATGCGGCCGGCGTGCCCCCGTCGGCAACCGTCGACGTCACGCGTGTGCCTCCGAACGATCTGGACGCGTTGGAACGCGCTGTGTCCGAGCATGCGCACCACCTGGCCGCCATCGTGATCGAGCCCGTGGTGGAGCACGCGCCGGCGCCGGAGTGGCTCGCGCGGTCCCGCGCGTTGGCCACCCGGCACGGGGCGGTGCTCGTGTTCGACGAACTCAAGACGGGGGTGCGTGTGCACCCCGGTGGGTATCAGGCGGTCGCGGGCGTCATCCCCGATCTCGCGGTCTTCGGCAAAGCGCTGGCCAACGGGGCGCCGCTCGCGGCGGTCGTCGGGCGACGCGCCGTGATGGAATGCGCATCACGCACCTGGATTTCCAGCACGCTCGCTGGCGAAGCCAGTGCGTTGGCCGCGGCCTGCGCCGTCCTTGAGGTGGCGGAGCGCGAGGGACTGAGTGCACAGTTGGCGGCCATCGGCGTGCGGTTGCGTCGCGCGGCCGAATGCGCGTTGACGCAGGCTGGTGTCGCGGGGGTCGAGGTGCGCGGCATCGAGCCGTTCTTCTTCGTGCGCTTCACCGATCCGGCACAGGAACGCGTCTGGCTCTCGGCGCTTGTGCAGCAGGGCGTCATCGCCAAGCGGGGGGCGTACAACTTCGCGGCCCTGGCGCACGACAACGCGACCTGCGCACAGGTCGAGGATGCGTTCGCCGTCGCCGCCGCGCAGCTTTCGCGTCCATGACGACGCCGCTCGCCGGGACCGAACCGCTCATTGATCCGCACGCGCACTTTCACTGGCCCGGGTCGGGACGCGTCGATTGGGAGCGCGTCAACGCGCGGCGCCTCGAGGCGGGCGACGTGATCGGCGTTCGCTATCACGTGGCGTCCATTCTCGGGACGTGGGGCTACCGCTCACCGACCTACTTCGCCTCGCCCGCCGATGTGCGCGCCGGCAACGACGCGATGTTCGCCCTGGCCGACGCGCATCCGGACCGCGTCCGCGTCTGGGTCCACGTGAACCCCAACGAGGAAGCCGGTGCGCTGCAGGAAATCGAGCGCGGAATGGCCCGGGGTGCGGTCGGCATCAAGATCGCTGCAGCCCGCCGCTGCGACGACCCGCTGCTCGATCCGATCGCGTCGTTTGCAGGCGCGCACGGCCTGCCCATTCTCCATCACCTGTGGCAGCATCGGACGCGGCACTGGCCGGGGCAGGACATCTCCGACGCCGTCGACTACGCGCGGCTCGCGGCGCGCCACCCGCGTACCTGGTTCGTCGGCGCGCACATCGGGGGCGGCGGCGACTGGCAGCACTCGTTGCCCGCCGTGGCGGACCAGCCCAACATCGTCTTCGACCTGAGCGGCAGTGGCATCGATTGCGGGATGCTCGAACGCTGTCTGCACTGGATGGGCCCGAGTCGATTGATGTTCGCCGCCGATCTCACCCTCGACACGGCACTCACGAAGTTGCGAGCGCTCGAGGCGCTGGGGCTCACGACGCAGGAACTCGCCGCGATCCGGTGGCGCAACGCGGCGCGCCTCTTCCGTCCCGGCACGTTCGGCACGCTCACCGCGGAGGAGCCGTCCGCATGACCCGCATTGATGTGCACGCGTGGATCGGCGGGTACCCGTGGCGGCATCTTCCGGCGCACGATCCGGCGTCGCTCTGCACGGTGCTCGCGCGCGAGGAGCTCAGCGGTGCCTGGGTGGCGCATCTTCCGAGCGTGTGGTGGCGCGATCCCGCGCCTGGCAATCGCGAGTTGGTGGCGGCGCTGGCGCCCCACGGGGGTGTCTTGCGCCCGGTTCCGTGCGTGCGTCCCGACTGGCCCCGCTGGCAGGATGAACTGGCCGTCGCTCGCGCGTCTGGCGCGCCGGCCGTGTGCGCGTATCCCGTGCAGCACGGGCTCGGTCCGGATCACCCCGCGTGGACCGAGCTTGGTCACGCGGCGGGCGCGGCCGGACTCGTGGTGCGCCTCACCATGCGGTTCGAAGATCTGCGCCAGCGGCATGCGCTCGACAGTGCCGGGGACCTGAGTGCCGCGCACGTCCGGGCCCTGGTCCGGGGCAGCGGTGCCCACGTGATCGTGGGCGCCGCCAGTCGGACGCTGATCGAGGAAACACACTTCGGGTTGACCACGAGCGAGCAGCGACGCGTCTGGTACGACATGAGCTGGCTGTGGGGACCACCCGAAGATGAGCTCGCCCAGGTCATCGCGGGCGTCGGCGCCGATCGGCTCGTGACCGGTTCGGGCTGGCCCCTCCGGCTTCCGGAGCAGCTGCGCGTGGCGCGAGCACTGCTTCCGCCGGCCGCCGGCGTCGTCGAATTTGCGTCGGCAGATGGTATCGAGCGCTCCGCGCGGGAACCGACGCGCGACGCCAACCGTTTCCGGTGACCTGAAACGCGACAGTAAGGAGGTAACTCGCTACGCGGCTTGCGGGTGTGACTTGCTTCCTGACACGCGCGAGGACAATTTTGTCGACTTGTGCCGGAAGCGCGGGGAATCCCTTCGCGCGATTCACGTTCAACGACAGGGGCGGTCCCGGCTGCGGGTCGTCGCCTCTCACCCCTGATCCATGACAGCAAGCTGGAGGAAGTGGGCGGTCGTTCCCGGCCTCGTGGCCGCGGTCGCTCTCGCCACGTCTCTGCCCGCCAGCCGCGCAGAGGCCCAAGCCGGTGGCCAGCCGGCTGCCGACACGACCACCAAGCTGAATGCGCCGCGCGGTGCGTGGGGATACAACGGGGCGTCGTCGGTCCAGGGATACTCCCCGGAACAGCCCATCAAGTTCCCGCATCCGGTGCACATCCAGCAGGCCAAGATGAACTGCCAGTATTGCCACTATTCGGCGAACAAGTCGCCGGATCCGGGGCTGCCGGCGGTTGGGACCTGCATGGGTTGCCATCAGATCGTGAAGACGCAGAGCCCCGAAATCGTCAAGCTCACGAAGTACTGGACCGAGAAGAAGTCCGTGCCGTGGGTGCGCATCCATCGCGTGCCCAAGTACGTGCACTTCCCGCACATGCGGCATGTGAACGCGGGGGTCACCTGCCAGAGCTGTCACGGCCAGGTGCAGAAGATGTCGCAGGTCTTCCAATACGCCTCGCTCAACATGGGCTGGTGCGTGAGCTGCCACGTGAACGGCTACGACCCGGCCAAGGGGCAGGAAGCCTCGGGCTACACCAAGTCGGGAAACAGCTGGGTGCTCGCCAGCACTTCGCTGTCGTCCCTGCCGGGCGGCGGCCTGCTCGTGGCCGACGCCAAGGCGCAGGCGGCGACACCCGCGAGCGGCGCGCTCGCCGCGGCGCCGACGGCTGCCCCTGCTGGTTTGAAGAAGGCGCGGTACGATTGCGCCAGCTGTCACTACTGATTCCCGCCTCTCCCTCGTCCGTCTGTTCTCCCACCCCGAGCGGCTGCGCGTGTGCCGAGTCGAGGAAGCGACTGCATGAGTTCTGAGATCGAGTCCACCGGCGTCAAGCGCCGCAACTTCCTGAAGGTCCTGGGTGCCACCAGCGCGGCGACCACGCTCGTGGGCTGCGACTCCGATGGCATCCAGCGACTGATCCCGTACGTCGTGTCGCCAGACCAGACGGTCCCTGGTGTCTCGTCGTACTACGCGTCCGTCTGCCGCGAATGCGCGAGCGCCTGCGGCATCATCGCGGAAACGCGCGATGGGCGGACCAGCAAGCTCGAGGGCAACCCCGAGCATCCGGTCAACAAGGGCGCGCTCTGCGCGCGCGGGCAGAGCGCCGTGCAGGGGCTCTACAATCCAGACCGCTTCCGTACGCCGATGATCCGCGATGGCGGGCAGCTCAAGCCGACCACGTGGGACAAGGCGATGCAGCTGTTCTCGCAGAAGCTCGGCGAGGCACGCTCCAAGGGAGACGCGGGCAAGGCGATCTTCGTGAACCAGCACGAGGTCGGCTCGTTCCCCGGCTTCCTCGACCAGTGGCTCGCGGCCTTCGGGATGCCGGCGCATCTGTCATATGATGCGGAAGCGGACCTGCCCGCCATCGCGGCGCACAAGCAGGTCTACGGCGCGGCCTGGCCGATGTTCGACTTTGCCAAGGCGTCGGTCATTGTCTCGTTCGGTGCGGACTTCCTCGACAACTGGGGCATGACCGTGCCGCAGCAGTTGGCGTGGGCGGATGCCCGGGCCAAGCTCACCGAGGCGCCGCGCTTCATCTACGTCGGGCCGCGTCGGTCCCTCACCGGCCTGAATGCCGACGAGTGGATTGCGGCCAAGGCAGGCTCGGAACTCGCCATCGCGCAGTTCCTGGCGGGCAAGAGCACGGCCGATGCCGCCGCGACGGCGGCTGGCGTCAAGAAGGAGCAACTCGAGGCGCTGGCCAAGGAGCTCAAGGCCACGAGCAACTCGTTGCTGCTCGCCGGCGGCTTCGGGCCGAACGCGACGGAGCTCTGCGTCGCGGTCGCCGAACTCAACAAGGCCATGGGCAATGTTGGCACCACGGTGCGTCCGGCCGATGGTGCCTCCGGCTTCGACCGCATTGCGGGAGCGGCCGACATGCGTGCGCTGGCGGAGACAATGAAGGCGGGCGGTGTCTCGCTGTTCATGGTCCGCGGGGCCAACCCGGTGTACAGCACGCCCAAGTCGGTCGGCTTCGGCGACGCCATGGCGAAGGCCACCTTCCGTGTGTCGTTCTCGAGCTTCCCGGACGAGACCACCGAGCTCTGCGATCTGGTCCTCCCGGATCATCATGCGCTCGAGCAGTGGGGCGATGCGGACGCCGGCAACGGGATGGTTGCGATCCAGCAGCCGACGATGGATCCGGTGTTCGACACCAAGGCCACGGCCGACGTGCTGATCGCGGCAGCGCAGGGCGATCCGACCAACGCGGCCAAGTACCGGGAAAAGGATTTCCGCAGTTGGCTGCTCGGTCGCTTCCCCGGCGGCGCGCAGGCGTTCGCGAAGGCGCTCGCCAAGGGTGTGACCGCGGGCAAGCCGGCGGTTGGCGGCCCGGCCGGGCGCACGCTCGGCGCGTCGGCCAAGACCACCGACGGCGGCAAGGGCGATTTCCAGCTGGTGGTGTTCCCCTCGTCGCTGCTGGGTGATGGTCGCGGGGCGAACAAGCCCTGGTTGCAGGAACTGCCCGACCCGGTCTCGAAGATCTGCTGGCAGTCGTGGATCGAGATTCACCCGCTGGTCGCCAAGAAGATGGGCGTCGAGCGCGGCGACCACCTGACGATCACGACGGCGGCCGGTTCGGTGACGGCTCCGGCGTGGCCGTATCTGGGTGTTCGCGAAGACACCGTCGCGATCGCGCTGGGACAGGGGCACACCGCCTACGGCCGATACGCGAAGGGGATTGGCGTCAATGCGCTCGACGCGGTTGGCGGCGAGGAGAAGTCCGGCGCGCTCGCGCTCGGCGGGCTGCGCGCCTCGGTGACCAAGGCGGCAGGCCGGTCGGATCTGGTCACGACCGAAGGGTCGGCGCGCCAGCACGGGCGCGGCATTGCGCGGGCGATTCCGGTGGCGGAGTTGGCCAAGCTCGACAAGCCGAGCTTCCGCGGCGAGCCGATGCCGGTCGAGCACGGCGGCGAGGAGAAGGGCAAGGACGCGGAGCACGCGAGCAAGGGTGGCGTGTCGCCGATCGTCGGCCCGTACGGAGGCGAGGCGCATGTGGCCGGCAACCCGGACACGCGCTTCGTGAAGGGGCTGCGCAGCCCCATCGCGGCCGACGCGCAGGGCGAGTTGGCCGATTCCGCCGGCAAGGACAAGGGGATGTACAGCCAGTCGCATCCGACGGGGATGGCCAAGCGCCGTTGGGCGATGACCATCGACCTCGCGCGGTGCACGGGCTGCTCGGCGTGCGTCACGGCGTGCTATTCGGAGAACAACATTCCGACCGTCGGCGCGCCGTGGCAGGGCCGCTCGCTGCGGCCGTTCCACACGAGTGATGGTGCGGGCTGGGACACACGCCCGGGCGCGAACA
>JANMLN010000171.1:0-36303 GCA_031372565.1 Gemmatimonadota bacterium
GCCGCATTGCTTGAGCCAATGGTGAGTCACGGATTCGCGGCCGCGCGCTTCCGGAACGGGCTCGTCACGGCCCAGATCGCCCTCTCCATGGCGCTGCTCATCTCGTCGGGGCTCTTCCTCAAGAGCCTCGCGAATGTCAGCCGCGTGGACCTGGGCATCCGCGTGGACGACATGGTGACCTTCGACATCAGCCCGCGTCGCACCGGCTACGACAGCGCGAGCACGACGGCGCTGTTCCGTCAGGTGGCGGAGGAACTCCGCGCCATTCCGGGCGTCACCGCGGTCACCGAGTCCGTGGTGCCGCTGCTGGCCGGCGACAACTGGGGCAACAGCGTGAAGGTGCAAGGCTTCCCGCACGGTCCCGACGTGGACGACAACTCGCGGTTCAATGCCGTGGGCCCCGGCTTCTTCTCCACCATGGGGGTGACGCTCACCTCGGGACGCGAGTTCACGCCGTCGGACGAGGTGGGGGGCGCGAAGGTGGCGGTCGTGAACCAGGCGTTCGCCGACAAGTTCAGGCTCGGCCGCGACGCCGTGGGCAAGTTCATGACCAACAGCGACACGGGGGCGCTCAACATCCAGATCGTCGGGCTGATCCCCAACATCAAGTACAGCAGCGTGAAGGACTCGGTTCCTCCCGTGTTCTACCTCCCCACGCGGCAGGATGCCCGCATCGGGTCGCTGTACTTCTACGTCCGCACCTCGCTCGCCCCGGCCGAGTTGCTCGGTACCATCCGCACCGTGCTCAAGCGCCTGGCCCCCACGGTACCGGTGGAGGACCTGCGCACCATGCCGCAGCAGGTGAAGGACAACATCTTCCTCGACCGGATGATCAGCGTGCTGACCGCCGCGTTCGCCTTCCTGGCAACGTTGCTCGCGGGGGTGGGTCTCTACGGCGTGCTGGCGTACTCCGTGGCGCAGCGGACGCGCGAGATCGGGGTGCGCATGGCGCTCGGCGCCGACGGTGGCACCGTGCGCCAGATGGTGCTCAGGCAGGTGGGCGGCATGCTCCTCGTGGGCGGCGCCATCGGCATCGTGGCGGCGCTCGGGCTCGGGCGCGCCGCGCAGTCCCTCCTCTACGGCCTCCAGGGACACGATCCCCTGGTCTTCGGCGCCGCCGTGGTGCTGCTCGCCCTCATCGCGCTCGGCGCCGGATGGATTCCCGCCCGTCGTGCCGCCATGATCGATCCCATGCTGGCCCTCCGGTACGATTGATGGACATCGCGCGAGAGAAGCCCAGGCGACGCGGGCGCAACGTGGCCATTGGCGTTGGCGTGGCGCTCCTCGTGATCGCCACGGTGGCGGTGTCGGGGCTCAAGCCCGCCGCGCCCACCGTGGAGCGCAACGCGATCCTCATCGACTCGGTCAGCCGGGGCGACGTGGTGCGCGAAGTGCGCGGCCCGGGCACGCTCGTGCCCGAGCAGATCCGCTGGATCACCGCGCAGGCCTCGGCGCGCGTCGAGCGACTGGGCGCCGAGTCGGGGCGACAGGTGGCGGCCGGCGACGTGCTGCTCGAGCTGTCGAACCCGGACCTGCGCATCCAGACCATGCAGGCCGAGCAGCAGGTGCAGCAGGCGCAGATCGCGTTGCTCAACCTCAAGACGTCGCTGCGCAGCCAGGTGCTCACGCAGGAAGGACTCGTGGCCACCACGCGCACGCAGTACCTGAGCGCGATGGCCGAGGGCGCGGCCGCCGACTCGCTCGGGGCACGCAAGCTGCTCTCGGTCATCGAGTCCACCAATCGGCGGGCGCAGGCTGAGGAGCTCACCGTGCGCTATCGGGTGGAGCGCGAGCGGCTGGACCTGATGCGCCAGTCGATCGATTCGCAGGTGGCCGTGCAGGCGGCGCAGGTGGTGCAGTTGCGCGCCATTGCCGACAACCAACAGGCCCGGCTCCGGTCGCTGTCGGTGCGGGCCCCCGAGGCCGGCGTGCTCCAGGACCTCACGCTGCAATTGGGCCAATGGGTGCCCGAGGGGACCACGCTCGCCAAGGTCGTGCAGCCGGGCAAGCTCAAGGCCGTGCTGCGCATTCCGGAGTCGCAGGCCAAGGATGTGCAGCTCGGGCAGCCGGCCATGATCGACACGCGCAACGGCATCGTGAAGGGCCACGTGATGCGCAAGGATCCCTCGGCGCAGGGCGGGTCGGTGACGATTGACGTGGCGCTCGACGGACCGCTGCCGGCCGGCGCCGTGCCCGACTTGAGCGTGGACGGCACCATCCAGGTGGACCGGATGGTGAACGTGATGCACACCGGCCGTCCCTCGGGGAGCGCCGGCGCCGGCACCATGGGCCTCTTCCGGCTGGAGGCCAATGGCGACGAAGCCATCCGCGTGCCGGTGGAGATCGGCCGCGTGTCGGTGAATGCCATCGAGATCCTCCGTGGCCTCGCTGCAGGCGACCGGCTGATCGTGTCCGACATGACCCCGTACGTGAATGCCAACCGCGTGCGGATCAAGTAGTCCGCTTCGCCCACCCCTTCAGGACGCTCTCATGACGACGACCGACGCCACCGCGCCCCTCATCCGGATGACCGGCATCAAGAAGGTGTTCCACACGGATGAGGTGGAGACGCACGCGCTCGCCGACATCCACCTCGACGTGCGCAAGGGAGAGTACGTGGCCATCTCCGGTCCGTCGGGGTGCGGCAAGACCACGCTGCTCTCGATCCTCGGGCTGCTCGACAGCCCGACCGACGGCGAGTTCCTGCTCGCGGGCTCGAGCGTCGCGCGACTGGCGCCAGCCGAGCGGGCGCGCGTGCGCAACCGGCAGATCGGCTTCATCTTCCAGGCGTTCAACCTGATCGGCGACCTGACGGTTGCCGAGAACGTGGAACTGCCGCTCACCTATCGCGACATGCCGGCGAACGAGCGGAAGGAGCGCGTGGCGGCCGCGCTCGAGCGGGTGGGGATGACGCATCGCGCGAAGCACTACCCAACGCAGCTCTCCGGCGGCCAGCAGCAGCGCGTGGCGGTGGCGCGCGCCGTGGCCGGCGACCCGGCCATCCTGCTGGCCGACGAGCCCACGGGCAACCTCGACTCGAAGAACGGCGAGGCGGTGATGGGGCTGCTGCAGGAACTGCACGCGCATGGCGCGACGATCTGCATGGTCACGCACGACCACCGGTACGCGCAGCACGCGGACCGGGAGATCCACCTGTTCGACGGGCGGGTGGTGGAGCAGGAGCGGGTGCTGGCGAGCGCTTAAGCCGGTGGTGGGGTGGCCGACTCAGCCCGTGATCGGCGCCGCCCACGGCACCACCGCGTACGTCACGAGTACCTCGTTGCCCGCTGCCGATTGGGCTTCCTTTCCCGCCGTCTAGGGATTCTGCGGGGCGGGAGCGGTGGGTCGCACGAGCGGCACACGCGGTCGGCCTCCCGGCCTCGGCGACGTCCGCTGCACCCGCGGCCCCTCCAGCTGCAGGTCGTCAAGCCCTTCCTTGGTCTCGATCACCCGACCGTCGATTGCCACGTACGTGATGTCCACGCGCCGATTTCGCGCGAGGTCGGTCACGTTCCCCTCGGCCGTCTTCAGGTTGGCCTTGCCCAGCGCCTGGAGCTGGATGCGCTCCGCCTCGATCCCCTTACCCACCAGGAACGCCTTCACCGCCTCGGCCCGGCGCTGTGACAGCGCCTGGTTGTACGCGGCGTTGCCGCGCGAGTCGGTGTTGCCTGAGAGGGTGACGCTCACGCCGGCATAGCGGAGCATCGAGTCGGCCGCGGCCTGCAGCACGCGCTTGCTGCCCGCCGACAGCGTGTCGAGGTTGAGGCCGAAGTGCACGTTGGGGGGCACACCGGTCAGCAGCTTCGGCGACGTGACCTTCACGTCGGGCACGGTGGACGGCGCCGGATTGCGGGCGATGTACAGCGTGTCGACGCGTGGCGGCGTCAGCTGTACCACCCCGGGCGGCGGGCGCGAGATGATCCCCACCGCGCCCATCGCGGCGACCTCGGCCAACCGCTGCGGCTTCTCGTTGGGGCACGACAGGTACCCCGCCGCCTCGAGCGCCGCGCGAACGAGGTGCAGTTCGAGCGCCGCCAGTTCCGCCGACACGCGCTCGAGGTCCTTCGAACCGCGCAGGTCGTCGGCCAGCTTCCACAGGTCCGCGCGAACGCGTGGTGCGTACGTCGGCGACGCGGTGCCTTGCGCCAACGCGGGCACCTCGCCGGTCTCGAGCGCGCGCGTGAGCTTCACCGCCTCGCCAAGCGCGTCGCTCGCCACGCTCCCCTTCGCATTGCCCTCGTACGTCTCGCGGGCGAGCGAGACCCACCGCTGCGCCTTCTCGAACGGATACTGCGACAGCGTCGGCAACCGGCGGCGCGCTGCGAGGAGCCGCCCCTGCCAGAGGTCCAGGGCCGCCTGGTCGCCGGCGATGACCTCGTCGGACAGCCGCTCGCTCACCGGGTGCAGCGTGGTGCGCTCCTCCCCCTGCGCGCCGAGCGACGGCGCCAGCAGCAGGAAGGCCGAGAGCAGCGTGGCGCGCCGCGCGCGCGTGGACATTGGCATGGGATTCATCACTTGCTCCCGGCGACCGCGGGCGCCGAGGCGCCGCGCCCAAAGAGGGATTCGTCGAACTTGAAGGCGAAGTCGAGGTAGGCGCCCTTCATGGTGAAGCCGAAGCTGCTCAGGTCGCGATCGCGGTAGCCCCACATGTTGTACCCCACCGCGAGACGCAGGTTGGTCAGGATGATCCGGCCCACTTCGGCGCCCAGCCCGTACTTGCGCGCGGCGCCGCCGTCGTTGAAGAGCACGGAGCCGATGAGCCCCGCATCCCAGCGCGGAGTGAGGTCGTAGATGGCGCGCGCCATCAGCAACTGCGCGTCGCTGGTGGTGACGAACCCTTCGCTGCGGTCGGTGGCGTACTTGGCCGCCAGGCGCCCGCTCAGCACGAGCCGGGCGTTGGCTTGGTAGTTGAGCAACCCGGCCACGATGTGCGCGTCGAACCCTGTCGCCGGCAGCCCCACCGGCGTCTGGTTCTCGCGGCGCAGCTCATAGCGCAGGAGGCCGTTCCAGCGGTTCTCGTCGGTCTCGCGCCACGCCACGCCGAAGTGCGCGCGGAGCCGATCGCCGAGGGTGCCCTGCTGGTCGAACAGGCCGCGCGTGAGCAGCGTCCAGTCGCGCGAGAGCTTCTGCGCGATGCCGGCGCTGAACAGGTAGCCGTCCTGGCCGTTCTGGCGGCGCCACTCGGCCCGGCTCGTCACCTTGGTGGTGGCGGGACGGGTGTACTCGATGGCGCCGGTGACAGCCGTGGCGTTGCCGAGCCCCGCGCCGACCAGCGGTGCAACGCGCTCGAGGCTGGTGTTCACCAGCAGCCCGGGCCCGAGCGCCCACCGGTTGCGCAGGCCGATCGACGCCTCGGCGTCGCGACCGTTGATGGCGTCGCGTTCGCGATACTCGCTGAAGATCTGCGCGTTCTTCATGTAGTCGGCATCGATGCCGAACACGGTGTTCTGCTGCGTCTGGCTCGACGTCAGCCCGTACGGGCCGGCGTAGCCGTCAATCCACTCGTGGCGGGCATAGGCGCGGGCCCGGCTGGCGATCACGTACTCGCCACCGAGCGAGGCGCGCGTGGCCGAACCGCCCATGTCGCGCTCCAGCTCGCCGAACACCGACGATCGGTCGCTCCCAGGCAGCCGCGACGTGACCTTGGCGCGGAAGGCGGAGAACGAGGGCGGTACGAGCAGCCCGGTGGTGGCCGCCGAGGCGACCCCGGTCTCCTTGGCCCACCGAAGGCCCAGCTCGGCGCGGATCATCGTACCGAACGACCGTTCGAGGGTGACGAGCGCCCCGTCGCGCTTGCCCCCCGTGCGCAGGTCCTCGGTCTCGATGGCCTCGGCCAGCAGGCGCAGCTCCTTCGTCATGGCGAGCGTGGCGCGCGCGCCCAGCTCCTGCCGCCCGGTGCCGAAGGTGGCCGAGCGGTTGGCGAAGCCGATGCCGGCGCGGGTGCCGTAGACGCGCGCCTCGAAGCCGTCCTGCGCGTGCCGCAGCTCGAACCGGCCGGCGCGGCCGTCCTGGCCCGCCATGCCGGTGGCCTGCGCGACCTCGACGATGCCCACCGTCCGATCGGCGAAGCGGATGCTGGCGTTCGCGCCGAAGAGCTTGAGTGAGTCGAGCGGATTCTCGTCGAGCACCGCCACGCCGCCCACTTCCACGCGATCACCGAGCTTGACGGCGCCATCGGCGCCGTACGTGTTGTAGGCGATGCCCCCCTGGTCCACCTCGTACGTGACGCGGATGGAGACGGGGTTGAGGTTCGCGTCGAGGCTGGCCACCGGAGCCCGGAAGAGCAGCCGGCCGGTGAACGGCTCCACCGTGTAGTCGGCAAAGCGGGTCATGGGCCGCGACTGCAGGATGAGCGCCGGCTGGTTGCGATCGCGGGTGAGGATCTCCACGCGCTCGCTGTTGATCACCGCGTTCTGGCGCGACAGGAAGTACGGACCGGAGATGCCGCGCCCCGGCAGCTCGTCGATCACCTGCGAGATGGTGCCGCGCGCCGCATACACGTTGGCGAGGCCGCGCGCGCCCTCCTGGTGCAGCTGGATGCCGTTGAGCGAGCGGTCCCACGAGCCGAGCAGGCGGCGCTCGTCGCTGCGCGCGGTGGCGAAGTCGCCGAACCGGTAGTACGAGGCGCCGTCGTCGATGCGCGCGTACAGCCGGCGCTGCGACTGGCCGTCGAACTCGCGCAGCGAGCCGTCGCCGTAGGTCGGGAACATCTCGTCGGGCTGGATGTCGCGGAACTGCGTCCGGTTCGGGTCGCGCTCGGAGTCAAAGCCCAGGGTGAGCAGCTTGTCGCCGAGCACGGTGCCCTTGGCGAAGAGCGCCGCGCGCAGGCCGCCGCGCACCTTCCCCGAGTCCTGCGAGAACGACCAGGCGGTGAGCCGCGACTCAAACGCCTCGTCGGGGGCACTCGTGACGAGCGAGCCGCCCGAGAAGGCCGCGAGGTCGATGCGTCCGGTGACGAGGCCGGCCACCACGAGCGCGCGGTTGGCGGGGGTGAAGGTGATGGGGAGCGCCGACTGCGCATTGGGCGACGTGACGCGGATCTCGCCACGTCCCGGCTGCCCGGGCACGAGGAGCTTGAACATTCCCTCGCCGTCGGTCACCACCACCTGCGCGCCCTGGTCGGTGCGATCCACGTCGCCCACGAGCCAGCGGCCGAGCGACGCCTCGAGCGTGACGGGCACCCGTCCGGTGAGCTTGTTCCCCTTGGCGTCGAACAGCTTGACCACCACCGGAATGGCGCTGGTGCCGTCGGCGGGATAGGCGGTGCCCGTGAGGCCCAGCTCCACGCGCCCGGCGCTGGTGCGCGTGCCGGGCATCAGCTGCGCGGCGCGGAGCGGCGTGGCCGGGAGGTTCGACGTGGCGTCGCTCAGGATGGGCGCGGCAATCGGCGCGGCGGCCGAGAGCACCGGCACCGCGGTGGGCGCCTCGGTGCCTCCCATGGGCGCGGCGCCTTCCATGCGCGACAGGTCGCCCTCGACCACCGGCATGGTGGGCGCGGCCTCACGAACCGGCACGCCGCCGCTGGCCGGCGGCGCCGTGGGCGGCGTCACCCCCGCGGCGATCGGCGCTCCCGCGCTCGTCGGCGCCACGGGCGGCATGGCCGCGCGGATCGAGTCGGCATTGGACCAGTCCACGGCCCGGGTGCTGTCCGGCTTCTGCGGGATGATGGCGGCCTCGGGCTCGCTCTTCCGGCGGCGCTCGCGAACCGCCAAGAGCACCTGCGCGTCGTTGGCCGTGGCGAAGTCGGCCTTGCCGAGCTCGCCCCCCTTCACGTCCACGAACCGGGAGGCGGCGTCGAGGGCGTTGCGGTTGCTCGTGACCACGAGGCGCGCGCCGACGGGCAGCGTCGTGGCATCCACCTTCACCACGTGCATCCCCGACGACACGTCCCAGAAGTTGTACTTGCCCTCGCCGTCGGTGATGGCCGAGGTGCCGTCCTCGAGGTAGACGCGGACGCCCGGGATGCCGAGCTCACCCTGCGTCTGCATGCGCTCGTCGGCGCAGTCGCACGAGGCAAACACCTTGCCCACGATGACGCCGCGATCGCTGAAGACGCCGCGCCGCACGATCACCGCCGCCGCCGCGTTGTTGGCCTGCACCACGAGGGTGCCGCTCGATGCGGTGGCGCGGTTGACGGACGTTCCGGCCCGGATGTTGGCGCCGATCTTCACGCGGTAGCTGACGTGCTTCTCGTCGCCGGGGTTGAGGGTCCCGAGCGGCCAGGTGAGGGCCGGGCCGGCGCCACCCGACGGGTCGGCGAACGCCACGCCCTCGAGCCGGCTGGTGCCCAGCTGGTACAGGAAGCCCGCCGGCAGCAGGTCGTTGATCTGCACGTTCGGCACCGGCGAGCGGCCAATGTTCTTGACGGTCACCGTGTAGTCGTTCACGCCGCCCACTTCCACCACCGGCGACCGCGACACCTTCTGGATGAAGAGGCGGAAGTCGCCGACCACGCTCACCGTGGCGCAGGAGCGGTTGTTGGCGGTGTTCGCGTCGAGCGCGGCCGCCCCCACCGCGCAGTTGGTGATTGCGCCGTTGAGGTTCGCGGCGGCGCGCACCTTCATCGTCACGAGCACCGAGTCGC
Organism: Gemmatimonadota bacterium; assembly: GCA_031372565.1. Classification (GTDB taxonomy): domain Bacteria; phylum Gemmatimonadota; class Gemmatimonadetes; order Gemmatimonadales; family Gemmatimonadaceae; genus JACPPC01. Next base: position 8,585 of record JANMLN010000171.1, read on the forward strand.
CGTCGGCGATCGGGGTGCCGGTGGAACAGGTCACCACCACGCCGGCCACGGCGCACGTCCATCCCGCGCCGGTGCCACTCGTGAACGTGAGGCCGGCGGGCAACGTGTCCACCACGGTCACCGTGCCCTGCGTGGGCACGTTGCCGCGGTTGGCCACGCGGAAGATGAAGTCGTTGTCGATGCCGCTCGTGAACTGCGCCCCGACGGCCGTCTTCAGGAGGTCGAGGTCCACCACGCCGCGCACGACGCTCGCCTTGCTCGCGCGGTTGTTGGTGGTGTCCACGTCGCCCGCCACGCTCGCGGCCACGCGGTTGGTCACGCCGGGGAACGCTGCCTTGCTCACCAGCGCGGTGAGCGTGATCGGCGTGGAGGCGCCCAGGGCGAGCGCCGCGGTGCTCGTGCAGGTCACCACCGCGCCCGCCGCCGCGCAGCCGAAGCCCGCGCCGGCCGCCGACTGGAAGGTCAGCCCCGTGGGCAGCGAGTCCACCACTATGAACCCGGCCGGTGCCGGCAGCGAACCCACGTTGGTCACCGTGAGGGTGTAGGTGGCGCTCGTGCCCACGTTCAACGTGTCGCCGCCGGTCTTGGCCACGGCCACGTTCACTTGGCCGGTGACCACGGTGCGCACCGAGTCGCGGTCGTTGCCGCTCCCCACGTCGCCCGGCGTCAGCACGCGCGCGATGTTCGACACGGCGGGCACCGCCGTCACCCCCGGCGTGACCGCGAGGGTCACCACGGCCGAGGCACCGGCGGCGAGCGGCACCGTGCGCAGGCAGCTCACCACGCCCGCGCTCGCCGTGCACGCGAACGACGGGCCCGTGGCCGACACGAACGCCAGCGACGCCGGCAGCGAGTCGGTCACGCGAATGGTGTCGGTGGTCGCCCCGGTGCCGATGTTCTGCACGGTGAGCGTGTAGCTGGCCGCGGTGCCCACGCCGAAGGCGCCCACGGCAGCCTTGGTCAGCCGCAGGTCGGGCGTGGCCGCGACCGGCACGGCGCCCGTGGTGCCCGCATTGTCGCCCGTGACGGTCTCCCCCGGCGTGCTCACCCGTGCCGCGTTTGTCACGCTCGGCAGGGCGGCGGCCGCCACGTTCACCGTGACCGTAACGAGGCTCGAGTCCAGCCCGGCGATCGGCGCCGGCTGCGTGCAGGTCACCACGGTGGCCGCGCCCGGCGCCGCGCAGCTCCAGCCGGCGCCCGTGGCCGAGACGAAGGTCAACCCGGCGGGCAGCGTGTCGAGCAACGCGGTCACCCCGCTCGTGGCGATGGTCGCGACGTTGCGCACCACGAACTGGAACTGGGCCGTGCGACCCACCGCGAAGGCGCCGATCGCGCGCTTCACCAGCTGCACGTTGGGCGCGGCCGAGATCGTCACCGGCGCGCTCGACGCCGAGTCGTTGGCCGGCACGAGGTCGCCCGGGGTGCTGGCCCAGGCGCGATTCACGATCGAGGCCGGGGTGCCGACGCCGACGATGGCGCGCACCACGACCGATGCCGTGTCGCCCGCGACGAGCACGGCCGCCCGCGCGCAGCTCACCACGCTCCCGGCCGCCGAGCAGCTGAAGGTGGACGGTTGCGCCGAGAGGAACACCAACGCTGTGGGCAGCGTGTCGGTGAGCGTCACCGCGCCGGTCGTGGGCCCGGACCCGCCGTTGCTCACGCGGAGCCGGAAGCTCGCCGTGTCGCCCACCGCGTAGCTGGCGGCCAGCGCGGTCTTGGTCATCGCGAGGTCGGGCACCACGGTCACGCCGATGGCCGGCGTGGTGGCGGTGTTGTTCGTGGCGTTCACGTCGCCCGGCGTGGTCACGGTGCCGCTCACGATCACGCTGGGGAGTGCCCCCGGCAGGACGTTCACGCTGATGTTCACGAACGAGGAGTCGCCCGGCACGAGCGGACCCGGGTTGGTGCAGGTCACCACCTGGCCCACCGCGCTGCAACTCCAGCCGGTGCCGCTCCCCGACGCGAAGCTCAGCCCCGGCGGCAGCGTGGTGGAGTAGGTCAGCGGGGCGGTGGTTGTCCCCGAGCCCACGTTGCGGATCGTGTTGCGCAGGGTCGCGGGCTGACCCACCACGAATGCGCCGAGCGGCGCCGTGGCGAGCGAGAGGTCCGGGGCGACGCCCACCGGCACCGCCGGGGTGGCAGCCGAGTCGTTGACCGCCGCCGGGTCGCCCGGCGTGGCAACCACGGCCGAGTTGGTCACGCTCGGCTGCGCCGCCGGCAGCACGTTGACGGTGAGCGTCACGACCGAGGAGTCGGCGATGGCGATGGCCGTGGGCGAGGTGCACGTGACCAGCTGCGCGACCGCGCTGCAGGTCCAGCCCGTGCCGACGCCGCTCGCGAAGGAGAGGCCCGTTGGGAGCGGGTCGGTGATGGTGACCAATGCACTCGTGGCGGCCGACCCGGTGTTGCGGACCACCAGGCGATAGGTGGCCGTCGCACCCACCACGAAGCTCCCGACCGCCGTCTTGGTCATGGACAGGTCGGGGGCGGTGGTCACGGGGATGGACGGCGTGGCCGACGTGTTGTTGGCGCCCACCGGATCACCCGGCGTGGTGACCGTGGCCGAGTTGATGACGCTGGGCAGGGCGCCCGCCAGCACGTTCACGGTGAGCGTCACGACCGATGAGTCTGCCGGCAGGATGGGGCCGGCGTTGGTGCAGGTGACCGCCTGCGCCACCGCGCCACAGCTCCACCCGGTGCCCGTGCCCGACACAAAGGCGAGCCCGGTGGGCAGCGTGTCGGTGAGAGTCACGGCGCCCGTGGTGCTCCCGGAGCCCATGTTGCGCGCGACGATGCGGAACGTGGCCGGTCGCCCGACGATGAACGCGCCGACTCCCGCCTTGCCCAGCACCAGGTCTGGCGCCACGCCGATGTTGCCCAGCGGCGCGCTCCCCGAGTTGTTGCTCGCGTTGGGATCGCCGGTGGCCGACACCCACGCGCGGTTGGCCAGGGTGCCCGTGGCGTTCGCGGCCACGAGCGTGGTCAGCGTGATCGCCACCGAGTCGCCCACCAGGAGCGGCGTGGCGCGCGTGCACGTCACCACTTGGCCGCTCACGCCGCAGGTGAAGCCGCCACCCGATCCGAACACGAACGAGAGCACGGTCGCCAGCGTGTCGGTGACCGTGACCGTGCCGGTGGTCGCGGCGGACCCGAGGTTCTGCACCGAGAGCGTGTAGACCTGATTCTGCCCGGCCACCGGGTTGGTCGAGCCGGCCTTGAGCAGGCGCAGGTCGGGGGCCGTGGTCACCGGCGACGTGGCCGTGCCCATGTCGTTCGTGGCGTTCGGGTCGCCCGCCGTCTGCCCCCAGGCCCGGTTGGTGGTGCTCGGCAGCGCCGGCGCGCCCACCGTCACGGACACGGTGACGACATCGGAGTCGCCCGGAGCGAGTGGTGGCGGCCGCTTGCAACTCACGACGCCGGCGGCGGCGCTGCAGGCGTACGCGCCGCCCGAGGCGCTCACGAAGGTCATGCCGGCCGGGAGCGTGTCCACCACGCGCACCGAGTCGGACGTGGCCAGCGAGCCCACGTTCTTCACCACCAGCTGCCACGACGCGGGCTGCCCCACAATGAAGGCGCCGGTGGCCGCCTTGGTGAGCTGCACGTCGGGAGCGCCACTCACCGGAGTGCCGGCCAGCGTGGTGCTGTTGTTGCCGCCGTTGGTGTCGTTCGGCGTGGTCACGGTCGCCGTGTTGCTCACGGTGGAGGCCGCCGACGGATCCACGAGCACGGTGAGCGTCAGCACGCCCGAACCAGCGGCCGCGATCGGGCCGCTCGAGGTGCACGTCACCGTCTGGCCGGCGACAATGGTCCCGGTCGCGCTGCAGCTCCAACCGGTGCCGCTCGCGGAGACATATCCGATCCCCGGCGCGAGGTTGTCCACGACGGTGATCGTGCCCGTGGTGGCGCCCGTGCCGATGTTGTTCACCGTGAGCTGGTAGCTCGCCGGTTGCGAGCGCACAAACGGAGTGAGGGCGATCTTGCTGACCGTGAGGTCGGGGGCGACCACCGCGAGCGTGGAGGTGACGCCGCGATCGTTGGTCGCGTTGGCGTCGCCGACGGTGCTCACGGTGGCGGCGTTGGTCACCGAGCCGAGCGCGGCGGCGGTCACGTTGGCGGTCAGCGAGAGGATCACGTCAAGTCCGGCCGTGATGGCGGGCTGCGTGGGCGGCGCCGGGCGCACGCACTGCACGATGTCGCGCGCGGGCGCGGGCGTCGTGCCGATCACGCTGCACGTGAAGGTCGCGCCCACGTCACCGCCGCTCACGAACGTCATCCCCTCCGGCAGGGTGTCGGTGACGGTCACGGCGCCGGTATTGCCCCCGGTGAGCGGCGGCACCGGCGAGACGTTGGACAGCGTGATCGTGAACGTCGTCTGGCTGCCCACGTTGATGGGACCACTCCCCGTCTTGCCCAGCGCGAAGTCGGGCACCGAGGTCACCGGGAGCGGCGCCGTCACCGCGGTGTCGTTCGCGAAGATGAAGTCGCCCGGCGTGGACACCGACACGATGTTGCGAACGGTCGGGAAGGCGGTGAGCCCCACCGCGGCCGCGATCGGAAAGGAGACCGCCGCACCCGAGGCGATCGGGCCCGCGCTGGTGCAGGTCACGATCTGTGCCACGGCCGAGCAGCTGAAGCCGCTGCCCCCCGAGCCGCCGGCCGAGTAGGTGAGCCCCACCGGCAGCGAGTCGCGCACGGTGATGGCGCCGGTGGTCGGGCCCGCCGACACGTTGGTGACGCTGATGTTGAACGTCGCCGTGTTGTTCACGATGATCGCGCCCGCCGGCGCCTTCGCCACGGTGAGGTCGGGAATGGACGACACCGTCACCGGCCCCGTCTGGAAGGTGTCGTTGGTGGGATTCAGGTCGCCCGGCGCGCTGACCGTCACCCGGTTCACCTGGCTCGGCAGCGCCGACACCGTCACGTCCACGAACAGCGGGAAGGTGACGAGCGTGTTCGCCGCGATCGCGGTGGCGCGCGTGCAGGTGACGATGTCGCGGCCCGAGAAGGTCCCCGTCACCGAGCAGGCGAAGCCGTTGCCGCCGGAGCCGGTGACGCGGTACGCCATGCCCGTGGGCAGCGTGTCGGTCACGGTGATCGGGCCCGGTTGGTTCCCGGGCGAGACGTTCTGCACGCGGATCGTCCAGCTGGCCGGACGGCCGACGACGAAGAGCGAGTCGGGCGCCTTGGAGATCGCGATGTCGGGCGAGGCGATGACCGCCGTGGGTGCGTCACTGCCGAAGTCGTTCGCCGGGTTCGGGTCGCCAGGCGTGCTCACCCGCACCGTGTTCGTCACGCTCGGTAGCGCCAGCGCCGTCACGTTCACCACGAGGGCGATGGACACCGTGCCGCCCGCGGCGATGGGGCCCGCGCTGGTGCAGGTGACCACTTGGCCGAGAGCGCCGCAGGTGAACCCCGTGCCGATGCCGCTGCTGAAGCCGAGCCCGGCGGGCAGGGTGTCGGTCACCGTGATGGTGCCGGTGGTGGACGACGAGCCCACGTTGTCCACCTGCAGGGTGTAGGTGCCGGTGAAGCCCGTCACGAACGACCCGCTGTGCGACTTGAAGACGGCGAGATCCGGCGTGCCGATCACCGGCGTGGGGTCGGTGGCGCGATTGTTGGCCGTGCTCGACTCCCCGGGGGTGCTCACGCGCGCCACGTTCGTGGCGGTGCCGATCGCGCCGGCCGCCGGCGTCACCTGGATGCCGAGCGTGCTGTTGCCGCCGGCCGGAATGGGGCCGGCGTTGGTGCAGCTCACCACCTGCCCGGTGGCCACCACGCCCGTCGTGGTGCAGCTCCATCCGCCCCCGGTGGTGCCGACGAACGCGACGTTCGCCGGGAGCGAGTCCACGAGGGTCACCACACCGGTGGTGGCGGAAGTGCCGGCGTTGGTGACCGTGAGGTTCCACGTCCCCGGCTGCCCCACCACGAAGCTCGACGGCGTGTGCGTCTTGGCAATGGTGAGGTCGGGGCGCTGGACCGTGCGCGCCGGCGCGGACCCGGTGTCGTTCGACGGATTCAGGTCACCGGGCGTGGCTGACACGACCTGATTCGTCACCGTCGCCGCAGCCGTCGAATCCACGCTCACGGTGAGCGTCACCTGGGCCGAGTCGCCGGCGGCAAGCACCGGCGCCGCCGGTCGCGTGCAGCTCACGTTCTGAGCGACCGCGCTGCAGCTGAAGCCGCCCCCCGTGCCGGAGACGAAGGTGAGGCCCGTGGCGAGCGCGTCGGTGAGGGTGATGACCCCCGTGGTCGGTCCCGGCGACACGTTCACCACGGTGAGCAGATAGCTCCCGGTGCCGCCCACGGCAAAGGCGCCACTGAACGACTTCCGCACGGTGAGGTCGGGCACGCTCACCACGCCGATGGGTCCCGCGAAGCCGCTGTTGTTGGCGGGGTTCTGATCGCCCGGCGTGGACACCCACGCGCGGTTGGCGACGCTCGGGATGGCCGCGGCGGTGGGGGTCACCGTGAGCACGATGGACGCCGAGCCGCCGGGTCCGATCGGCCCCGGACTGGTGCAGGTGACCACGGGGGCGCTGAACGAACAGCTGAACCCGCCGCCCGCCGCAGAGCCGAAGGTGAGCGAGGCGGGCAGCGTGTCGGTGACGGTGATGACGCCCGAGGTCGCGGCGCTGCCGGTGTTCTGCACCGCAAGCGTGAAGGTGCCCGCAACCCCCACCGCGAGCGTCCCGCTCGCCGTCTTGGTCAGCCCGAGGTCGGGGACGCCGAGCACGGGAGTGGCCGTCACGCGCGCGGTGTCGTTGGTCGCGTTCAGGTCGCCCGGCGTGGTGCCACGCGCCAGGTTGTTCACTGCCGGCAGCGCCGCGCCGCCAACAGCCACCGTGAGCACGATCGTGGCGGAGCCGCTCTGCGCCAGTGCCGGTACCGCCGGTCGCGTGCAGGTGACGAGCGGCGCCGCCGACACGCAGCTGAAGCCGCCCCCCGCGGCCGACACGAAGGTGAGGCCCGTCGAGAGCGTGTCCACCACGGTGATGGTGCCGGTGGTGGCCGAGCCGCCCACGTTGGTCACGGCGATGTCGTAGGTGGCGTTGGCCCCGATGCTGAAGGTGCTCGACGCCGTCTTCACCAGCTGGATGTCCACCGCGCCCACCACGGGCACCGCCGGCGACGACGCGACGTTGTTGCCCGCATTGGGGTCGAGCGGCGTGGACACGCGCGCGCGATTGGTGACCGCGGGCGCTGCGGCGGCCAGCACGTTCACCGTGAGTGTCACGACCACGGAGTCGCCGACGGCCACCGGCGTACCTGCCGGGCGGAAGCAACTCACGACCTGGCCGGTGTTGGCGCAGGTGAAGCCGCCTCCCGTGGCGCCGGCGAAGGTGAGCCCCGTCGGCAGCGTGTCGAGCATGCGCATGCTGTCGGCGGCTGCGGCCGAGCCCACGTTCTTCGCCACGAGCGAGAAGGTGGCCGTGGACCCGATCACGAACGGCGAACCGGTGGTCCCCTTGGCCATCTGCAGGTCGGGCACGCCGATGGTCACCGTGAGGTCGCTGGCCAGGTTGTTGCCCGGCGTGTTGTCGCCGCCGCCGGAGACGCGCGCCCGGTTGGTGAAGCTGGCCGGCGCGCCGGTGGGGACGGTGACGTTCAGGGTGATGGGCGCCGCCGCCGCGGAGGCCGCGAGGCCGCCGCTCAGCGTGCACTGCACCACCTGCCCCGTGATCGTGCAGCTCCAGCCGGTGCCGCTGGCCGAGGTCGGGACGATGGGCGCCGGCACGGTGTCGAGCACCACGATCGGCGCGGCCGTGGTCCCGCCGTTGCCGACGTTGGTGACGGTGAGCGTGTAGGCCCCGGTGCCGCCGCGCGAGAAGTCGGCGGGGTGAGTCTTGGTGATCGTGAGGTTGGGACCCGCCACGGGCGAGAGGGTCGGCGGGGTGCCACCGCCGCTCGTCAGCGAATCCCGGCTCTTGGCATTGATCGGCGTGCCGAGCGTCTGCGAGATGCCGGTGACGACCGCCTGGTTGGTGATGATGAAGCCGGCCGGGATCGTGTCGCCGACGACGACGCGAAACTGGACTGCCGTGGTGGCCCCGGGGGCGAGCGTCCCGCCAGTGGCGCCATTCGCACCGGTGCCGAGGCGGAACACCACGCGCGGCGTGCCGGTGGACTGATACTCCCCCTGATCGTCGGCGAGTGGGTCGGTCTTCACCCCCGCGTTCGCCCCGTTCACCACGCGCAGCGTGCCCGTGGCGTACGTGGTGCCGGTCGGGATCGTGTCGATGAGGACGGAACTGAGGGCGCCGTCCTGCCCGGAGTTGGCCACCGTCATGTAGTAGAGCAGCGTGTCGCCGGGCGAGAGCAGCCCGCCGTTCACGTCGGTCACGAGCTTGACGACGTTGCCGTTGATGACCGGGTTGAACAGGTCGACGAGGAAGGTGAGCACGCCGGGGAGGTACTGGTCGCCCGAGGTCGTGAAGGAGATCGTCGCACTGGTGGCCCCGGCGGGCACGGCCGCGGTCTTCACCTGCTTGGCGTCCACCCCCATCTGGTTGGTGAACGCCGGGTTCTGGCCCGCCGTCACGTACACGCCCGTGTCGGCGATGGTGGAGTTGAAGAAGTCGCCGGCCAGTGAATTCACGTCGGCGAGGTCGGTGCCGTTGACGCGCATGCGGTCACCGGTGAAGCCGGTGCCGCGGTCCCCTTCCCACGAGACCACGCCGACGCGCGTGGTGGGGGTGCCGAGCGCGGGGGTGAGGAAGCCCGACACGGTGGTGTTCACGGTGGACCCGCCCTGGATGTTCCCGAAGCCGTCGAACACCGTGAGGTTGCGGAGCGGCCTCGATCCGTCGCGCAGCACCACCACCAGCGACCAGCCGGCATAGTCGTTGCCGGCGGCGGTGTTGATGTTCGCCTGCACGTTGCCCACCGAGTAGCTGCCCGAGCCGCCGGCCTGCACCAGCGACGTGACGTTCACGAACCCCTGGTACTCGGTGCCCGTGCCGTTCGCGTCGAGCGTCGAGGCGGTGACGGTGATGTAGCCGGGGGTGGCGGGGGTGCGGAACTGCACCTGGCCGCGCTGCGCACTGGTCGAGCGCGCGCTCCAGTAGAGGCCGGCCCACAACACGCTGGCCCCGGTGGGGACGTTCAGCGACGAGACACTCGAGTTGAACGTGGCGGGATTGCCGTCCACGTCCACGTACTGCATGCGGTAGTTGTTGTTGACGCCCTGGTTGAGCGACACGGTGCCCGACTGCGCCTGGGCACAGGTGAGGGCGCCTGCCGTGGAGCCCGTGGCGAGCGTGTTGCTGCAGGTGGCCAGCGTGTTGCCGCGGATGACGATGTCGCCGGCATCGTTGACGGAGAACCGCGTCGTGTACGCGCGGCGCACCTGGGCTTCGGCGGCGGAGGTCGCGATCATGAGACCAACGCCAGCGAGGATGGCGCGCGCGACAACAGACCCCGCGCGACGGAGGCGGGGCATCACGTGGGGGAGGAGGCGCTCGAGCGCGCCAGAAGTGCTGCGGGCGGGACGGAAAATCGGCAGAGGGGCGGGTACGAGCAGGCGCGGGCCTCGTCAACGAGGATCGTGCGGCTCGGCACCGCGGCGATGACGGGCAACCGGGCCGCCGACTGGTCAGAACAGGCGCGGAAGCAAAGTAATGACGTTCGGTGAACCCGATTCGCAACGCCCGCGTTCCCGCGAGCGCCGCGCTCGAGCGCCCGGTGCACGGCCCGCGCATACCGCATGAAGTTCGCCCCCGCCCATGGAGGCCGGGCGAAGGACTCCCGCGGCGCTGTCACGCCATTGGAAGCGCGGCGCGTCGGGGGTTTGGCTTATGCGAAGGGCGAGGGCACAAGCAGGTCCTTCGCTGCGCTCAGGATGACCGATGCGCTTCGCTCAGGTCGACACGAGGGTGCGCCAGTTGTGCGTATCCGGCAGCGCCCCCTTGGCGTACTCGAGATACCGCTTCTGCAGCGCGAGCGTGATCGGCCCCGCCTTCCCGGACCCGATCGGCTTGCGATCCACCGTGGCGACGGGCGTGACTTCGGCGGCCGTACCGGTGAAGAAGATCTCGTCCGCCCCGTACAGCATCTCGCGCGGAATCTGGCGCGGCTCGATCGTGATGCCGATGTCGTTGGCGAGCGTGATGATCGAATCCATCGTGATGCCGGGGAGCAGCGTGCCGTCGAGTGCGGGCGTGTACACCTTGCCGCGCCAGACAACGAAGATGTTCATCCCGGTGCCTTCGCTCACCAGCCCGGCGGGGCTCAACCCGATCGCTTCCTGGAAGCCGTTGCGCTTGGCCTCCCACTTCATGAGCTGGCTGCTCAGGTACTGCCCCGCCGCCTTGGCCATGAGCGGGTAGGTGTTGGGATGCGCGCGCTGCCAACTGCTGACGCAGGCGTGCACGCCGGCCTCGAGCGCGCCGGCGCCCAAGTAGGTGCCCCACGGGAAGGCGGGCACGTACGTCTCGACGGGACTGCCATCGGCTTCAAGGCCGGCAGCGCCGTAGCCGAGCAACACGACCGGGCGGAGGTAGCAGCCCGTGAGCTTGTTTCTCGACACGGCATCGAGGCACGCCTTGGTGAGCGTCGCCATGTCGTGCGTGACGTCCAGGTTGTACGTGCGCGCCGAGTCGAGCAGACGGCGCAGGTGATCCTCGAGGCGGAAGATCGCGGGACCGTCCGGCGTCTCATAGCAGCGGATCCCTTCGAACACGGAGGTGCCGAACTGGACGGCGGTCGCGAGCACGTGCAGCTGCGCGTCCTCCCACTTCACGAACGTTCCGTCCTTCCAGATCCAGTCGGCCTTGGTGATCGGTGCCATGCGGGTCCTGTGCGTGTAGGCGAAGTGAATGGGGCGCGTCTGCGAGCCGGCGAACCGCTCCCGTGCGATCAGCGAGAACGCAGCAGATCGTCGACGCCAGTCTTCAGGTAATCGTCCGACTTGTTGAGCCAGTCGGCCCGGGGCGGATCGAAGATATCGACATCCAGCGTGTCCTCGATCGCCTCGGCGCGATGCGGCACGTTGCCCGGAATCGTCAACACCTCGCCCGCGCGGACGGTGATCTCGGTTTCGCCCTGGTCCCCGATCCAGAACCTGAGCGCCCCTTCGAGGATGTACGTGATCTGCTCGTTCTCGTGCGAGTGGCGCGGCACGATGGAGCCCTTCTTGAGATACACGTGGGCGATCATCATCCGGTTGCAGGTGATGAGCCGACGACTGATCATCTCGGTCACCTCTTCCTTGGGCATCGCCTCCCAGCGATGCCAGCGGGCGGTCGTTTCTGCCATTGCGCTACTCCGGATAGTGTGGTCGAGCGTGTCGCTCACGCCGCGATCGTCTTGAGGGCCTTCACGAACTGGTCCAGCTCGGTCGTCGTGGTGAACAGCTGCGGACAGACGCGCACCCCGTGCACACCGGCGCCATCGATGGCCACGGTGAAGATCTTGAACTCGGTCATCAGCCGCTTGGCAAGCGCACCCGGCGTTATACCCTGCACGCCGACATTGGCGATCGCGCCCGATCGTTCCGGCTGCGACGGCGTGTTGAGGACGATCCGCCGATGGCCGCGCACCTGGTCGGTCCAGTAGCGCTGCAGGTAGCGGAGCCGCGCGCTCTTGCGCTGGATCCCGATGGCCTGATGGAATGCGATCGCGTCCATGATCGCGAGATCGGTCGCGACCGGATGCGTCCCCGTGTGGTTGAGCTTGCGAATATCATCGGCGGCAAAGCCCATGTCGGCAAAGACGGGCCAGAGCGGCGCGATGCGATCCTTGCGCACATACAGGAGTCCCGCGCCCAGCGGCGTCCCGAGCCACTTGTGGAGTGACGTGGCGAAGTAGTCGATGGGGCCGAGATCGCCGAGCGTGAAGTCGAGCTGCGCGAAGGTGTGCGCGCCGTCGACCATGACCTCGACGCCGCGCGCCTGCGCCATCGCGGTGATCTTCCTGATCGGGAGGATCTGCCCGGTGATGTTCACCGTGTGGCAGACCATGAGCAGGCGGGTGCGCGACGTGATGGCAGCGGCGTACGCCCGCACGACCTCGTCATCCGACTGTGGATCCATGGGCAGCGTGATCACGCGGTTCACGGTGCCGTATCGCCTGGCCTGCAACGAGAACATGTCGAGCATCGCGCCGTAATCCTGCTCCGCCATCACCGCTTCATCGCCGGGCTTCCAGTCGCGCCCGGCAATCACCGTGTCGAGACTCTCGGTGGTGTTGCGCGTGATGATCAGCTCCGCTGGCGTACACCCGAGGAGCGTGGCCAGCGCGTCGCGCGCCACGGCCTTGTCGTCGTCCTTGGTCGTGCGCATGTAGTACGACGACACGGCGTTGACGCGGCGCAGATGGCCGATGTACGCCTCGAGCACCGGAGTGGCCTGGAGCGAGTAGTAGCCGTTCTCGAGCTGGATGAAGTCGCGCGTGACCCCGTACTTCGCGCGCAGGTCATCCCAGAGGTCGTTGGTGCGCGCGAGCACGTCGGGCGCCAGATGGGTCGTGTGCGCGAATGCGTCGCGCAGCCCCGCGAGCGGACTGAGCGCGAGCGCCCCGGCGGAGGCAGCGGCGCTCGCGAGAAACTCGCGCTTGGTGCGATGCGACATGCGGCGGTCGGACGCGGAAGAGGGGAACAGTCGGGGAGAATGGGCGCGCGCGCAGGGGGCGTCAACTGCGCGCGGCTGCCTTACCGCCCGAGCTCGCCCAGTACCTGGTCAAGCGTCTCCACCACGCGGTCCGCGTCTGCCTCGTCGAACGGCATCGGTGGCCGGATCTTGACCACGTTGTGATGCGGGCCGTCGGTGCCGAGCAGGATGCCGTGATCGCGCATCCGGTTGGAGACGTACGAGGCTTCGTCGCCGGCAGGCTCCAGCGTATCGCGGTCTCGCACCAGCTCGATCCCCAGAAAGAGCCCTTCCCCGCGTACGTCACCCACGATCTCATGCCGTGGCGCAAGCTCCCGTAGTCCGGTGAGCAGGTGCGTGCCCACCCACGCCGCGTGCGCCTGCAACTGCTCGCGCTCCATCACATCCAGCACGGCGTTCCCCACGACGCAGCTCACGGTGTTGCCGCCGAACGTGCTGAAGTACTCCATGCCGTTGTCGAATGCATCGGCAATCGCGCGCGTGGTGACCACGGCCGCCAATGGATGTCCGTTGCCGAGCGGCTTGCCCATCACCACGATGTCGGGCACCACGCCATGCGCCTGGAAGGCCCACGTGTGCGAACCGACACGACCGAGCCCGGTCTGGACCTCGTCGGCGATGCAGAGGCCGCCCGCAGCACGCACGGCGTCGTACACCCCCGACAGGTACTTCGGGGGGAAGAAGAGCTGGCCGCCCACGCTGGGGCAGGTCTCGGCAATGAAGCCCGCGAGTTCGCGACCCTGCGCGTCGAGTCCGGCAAGCTGCGTGGCGACATCACGCGCGTACTTGGCTCCGGCCTCGGCGTCGCTGCGCTTGTACGCGCCGCGATAGCTGTCGGGGAGCGGCGCCACGTGGACCCAGTCCGGTGGGCCCGCGCCGCCCGGGCCATTGTGCTTGTACGGACTGATGTCGACCAGCGAGGTGGTGTTGCCGTGATACGCCGCCTCGAGCACGAGCATGTCCTTCCGCCGCGTGGCTGCGCGCACGAGCCGCAGCGACAGTTCGTTGGCCTCGCTCGCCGAACTCACGAGATACGCCACGCGGAGCGGTTCGGGCAGGGAGGCCGTGAGTCGTTCCACGTACTGCTCGAGCGCGTCGTGCAGGTACCGGGTGTTGGTACTGAGCACCGCCATCTGCCGCGCGGCCGCCTGCACCACGTGCGGATGCGCGTGCCCGACGTGCGGCACGTTGTTGTAGGCGTCGAGATAGCGGCGCCCGTCGTCATCGTACAGATACTGCTTCCAGCCGCGCACGATGCGCACCGGGCGGCGGTACGCGATGCTGAGCGACGGCCCGATCACGGCGCGACGGCGCGCGAGCGTATCGGCAACGGGTGGCAGCGGCTTCGGGAACAGGTCGGCGCGGAGGCCGACGATCAGGTTCGGGTCCGGCGACACCGAACGCCACACGTCGCGTCGCGTGGGCGTGCCCACGCCGGGAAAGTTCTTGCGCTCGTCCAGCATGTCGGTGATCACCTGCAGGTGCAGGTGCGGCGGCCAGCCGCCATTCACGGCCGCGCTGCCCAGCGTCGCGATCTGCTGCCCCTTGGTCACGCGACGCTCGGCACGCACGGCCTCGAACGACGTCGGATCGAGATGGCCGTACAATGTGAAGAACGGTGTCCCGTCGTCGGTCTCGTGCCGGAGGATGAGCAATCCGCCGTAGTCGAGCGGCAGATCGTGATGCTCGATCAGGGCCACCGTACCGTCCATCGGCGCGCACACGGGGGTTCCCGCCGCGGCAAACAGGTCGAGCCCGATGTGCACGGTGCGATGTTCGCTCGTGGTGCCATCACCGCCGGCAAAGGCGGGCGTCGCGTACAGCAGCCGCGGCTCGTCGTAGCGCCCGACCGCGACGCGTGCGCCGGCCTCGCGGAGTTCGTCGTCGACGCGAGCGGCAAACGGCGTTGCTTCGTTCTGCCGCGCATCGCCGTGGACCAGCGCACTCCCGATGCTCAGGTCGAGCACATGCACAGGCTCGGCGTGCAGGTCGATGCCGAGCACCGAGGCAAACGACGCCGTGTTGGCGGCGAGCCACTCCCGGACACGGGTACTCCCCGGCATGGGCTCGAGACCGCACGCGCTCCGCAGCGTGCCGGCCGCGAACGCGAACGGCACCTTGGCCAGGCGCGGCAGCGTACGCGCCAGCGGCGCCTGACTCACACCGAGATACTCGTTCCCGGGGTCGGCGCGCTGCTGCTCGGCGGCAAGGACGGCGCTCATGCACAGGCGGAGCAGCGTGAGGCCCCACAACGCCTGCAGCTCCGGTTCGCCGATCGGGCGTACGTCGTGGTAGCCGCGCGTCATCTCCCACGCGACCGAGAGCGGATCGGGGGCATCGAGCATCGCGTACGCCATGGCAATCGCCAGGTCGCCGATGGTGATGCCGTGCACCATGTCGCCAAAGTCGAGCAGCGCCGTGACGTGCTGCGCATGGTCATGCAGCGTGGTGCCGCCGCCGACGAGCACGTTGTAGTCGTTCAGATCGCCATGGATGACGCTGCGCGCGAGGTCATCGAGCCGTGGCGCCGTGTGGGCATCGAAGCGATGGATGATGACATCGAGTGCGACGCGCACGACCGGATCGGTGAGCAGCCCGCGATGGCGATCGACCACGGCCCGACCCTGCGCGAGATCCCAGTGGAATTCCCGGTGCAGCGCCGGGTCGTCGAACCCGTCGAGAGCGCTCGTCAGCTGCGCCACCGCCGCTCCGAACTCGCGCCAGAGCGCCGGCGTGCGGTGGGCGATGCTCCCGAGTGGACGGCCGGGCATGGCCGAGATCGCCCACGCGAGGTGTTCGCGACCATCGGAACCGGAGATGGTCGCCAAGGTGGTCCCGTCGGCCATCGGCACGACGCGCGGCACCAAGGGGCACCGCTCGGCCACGTACTGCATGGCGCGCTGCTCCGCGTCGAGAAAGGCGCGCGCCTCGTTGGCGTTCGCCACCTTGAGCACGAACCTCGGCGCACCGTGCACATGCAGCAGCAGGTTCTGGTCGCGCTCGCTGGGCAGCGCCGACGCGGACGCCTCGACTCCGAGATGGTCGCGCGCGAACCGGGTGGCGTCGGCAGCGCTGAGCGTCGGTACGGAGGGCGTCATGCCTGAGAAGATGGAGAGCGCCGCCGTGTTGCGGCAGCGCCCACCGTGCGCTGGCGCGCGCGTGCACACCACCGCATGATGGAGTCGTCCCTTTGCGCCGGAGAGCGTGTGTCGTTGCGTCGCCTGATGATGGCCTGTGCGTGGTGCCTGCCCGCGAGTCTCGCGGCGCAGCCGGTCCCGTCTGCGTCGGGAGTGACGGTCATCCGCCAGACCAGTGGCACCACGCAGCTGCTGGTGGGGCTGCACGCGGTGAACGAGCGCGTCGTCTGGGCCACGGGCGCGGGCGGGACCGTGCTGCGCACCACGGACGGCGGCACCAGCTGGCAGTCACGACCGATCGCGGGTGGCACCTCGCTGGCCGTGCGCGACGTGCACGCGCTCGACTCGCTCACCGCGTGGGTGCTCTCGATCGGCAACGCCGACAGTTCGCGCATCTATCGCACGACCGACGGCGGTTTGCACTGGGAGGCACAGTTCGTGAACGACGATCCAGCCGCGTTCTACGATTGCCTCGCGTTCTGGGACGCACGTCGTGCGATCGTGATGAGCGATGGCGCGCGCGGGCGCATCCCGGTGCGTCTCACCCGTGATGGTGGGGCGCAGTGGGAGCTGCTGGAAGCCGAGCGACAACCGGTGGCCGATAGTGGCGAGGGCTCGCTCGCTTCGAGTGGCACGTGCGTGGCGGTCGCCGGATCGCAGCACGCCTGGATCGGCACCGTGGGCAACGCGCAGGGTGCGCGCGTGCTGCGATCGACGGATGGTGGTCGCAGCTGGGCCGCATCGATGACCCCCATTGGCGGCGGTGCCAAGGGGTCGAGCGTGGCGAGCCTGGCGTTTCGCGACGTGCGTCGCGGCTTTGCGGGCGGCGCCAAGGCACCGCGCGTGGCACGCACCACCGATGGCGGCGTCACCTGGATCGCCGTGGGCGAACCGACGTTCAGCGCCGATGTCTACGGGCTGGCGGTGCGCGGCGCTCGTGGCCCCGTGCTGGCGGGCGGGCGCAACGGACTCAGCATCAGTCGGGACGACGGCGACCACTGGGACGCGGTGGACGCGGGCGACTGGTGGAGCATCGCCTTTGCGAGTGACACGGTGGCATTCGCGGTCGGTCCCAAGGGACAGATCGCGCGACTCAGCCTGTCGCCGCGCTGACTGGCGGACCCTTGGCGTCGCGAATCCGGCGCCCGATGAAGAGCGAGCAGTAACCGCCGGATGTGGCGTGCACACGCACGCTGTGTGTGTCGACCGCGAGCCCTGCACGCTCGAGCGTCTTCACGAAGGCGGGATCAGGCGCGGAGGACCAGTACGCCAATCGACCGTTGTGCGCGAGCGCCGCCACCGCAGTGCGCACCCCCGCATCGCCGTACAGCTTGCGATTCGACTTGGTGGTGAGCGCGTCGGCGCCGTTGTCGACGTCGAGCATGATGGCGTCGTACTGCCCCGCACCCTGGGCGAGCTGCGCGGCCACGTCGCCCACGCGGACCTCCACGCGCGGATCGGCGAGTGCCTCGCTCGAGAGCGCCCACGCCGGGTTGCTGTTCCATTCGACGACGGCGGGCACGAGCTCCGACACGACCACCCGTGCCGCGCCGCCGACTGCGCGCAGTGTGGCCTTGAGCGTGAACCCAAAACCAAGTCCTCCCACGAGCACCCGCGGTGCCGCCACCTCAGCCAGGTGCGCGCACGCCAGTTCTGCGAGCATCGCCTCCGAGTGAAAGCGGCGCGTGGACATGAGCTCCACGCCGCCCACGCGGATCTGGTAGGCGCCGTCGTGCCGGAAGAGCACGAGCTCGGTGCCGTCAGGGGCGGTCGCGGTAGCGAGGCGTTCGGTTGGCTTCACGGCAGGATGCGACGAGGGGAGAGGAACGGTCAAAGCTACGCGGCCGCTGCGCGCCGAGGCGGTTCGGCATGAATGGCGCTACTATCTGCCGGAGCGCGCGTCCGTCTCACTCGCCATCCCATTCGTCATGCGTCCACGTGTCGCGTTTCCGCTGCTGGTCCTGCTCATCGCCGTGGCATCCGGCGGGGCCGGTGCCCAGCAGCCGCGCGCAACGCTGCTGCTGCTCCACGGCAAGGTCCTGACCGTGGACGCGTCCGAGCGCGTCGCGCAGGCGGTCGCCATCGCGGGCACGCGTATTGTCGGCGTGGGCACGGACGCCGAGATGGAGAAGCTCGCCGCCCCGAACGCGAAGCGCGTGGACCTCAAGGGACGCACCGTCACCCCCGGTCTCCTCGACGCGCACGTGCACTTCGCGCAGGGCGGCACGGACCAACTGCTCTTCATCCCGCTCGGCTTCCCGACCGTGAAGACCATCGCCGAAGCGGTGGCGGCTGTGAAGGCACGCGTGGCCGCCACGCCGGCGGGCCAGTGGGTGCAGGGCAACGGGTGGGACGAAGGCAAGCTCGCGGAGAAGCGCTACATCACCGCCAGGGATCTCGATGCGGTGAGCCCCAACCATCCCGTGTACCTCGAGCACACCACCGGCCACTACGCGGCGGTCAACAGCGTGGCGCTCAAGCTCGCCGGCATTACCAAGGACACGAGGGATCCTCCAGCCGGCACGATTGATCGCAACGCTGACGGCACGCCCACGGGGGTGCTCAAGGAGACGGCGCAGGACCTCGTGCGGTCGCTGATTCCCGACGTCACACCGGCGCAGCTGGACCGCGGCATCGCGGACTTCGCGAAGAAGTTCAACGCTGAAGGGATGACCGGCGGGAAAGACCCCGGTATCGATGACAGGACATGGGACGCGTACCAGCGCGTCGCGCGTGCCGGCAACCTGAGCGTGCGCATCTTCGCGCTCTGGAGCGGTGGGCGTTCGATCGCCGAGGCCACGGCGCTGATCGCCAAGCGCGCCAGGATGACGCGCCCGTACGAATCCACCGGCAACGACAACATCATTGCTGGCGGCGTGAAACTCTTCATGGACGGATCGGGCGGCGCGCGCACCGCGTGGGTCTACGACCCGTGGTACAAGAACGGCTCCACCGTGGACGGCGAGAATCGCGGCTATCCCGCCATGAACCCGCACACGATGCGCACGATGATCCGCCTGTACCACGATGCCGGGATGCATGTGTCCACGCACGCCATCGGTGACAAGGCGATCGACTGGATCGTGGACAGCTATGATCAGGCGCTCAAGGCGAAGCCGACCAAGGGCCTGCGTCATGGCATCATCCACGCCAACCTGCCGACCGACCGCGCGATCGATGCGATGGCGCGCCTGCAGCGCGACTACGAGGCGGCCTATCCCGAACCGTCGGCCAGCTTCACCTGGTGGATCGGCGACCTGTACGCGGGCACCTTCGGCCCGCAGCGCGCAGCCCGCCTCAATCCGTTTCACACCTTCCAGTCGAAGGGGATCATCTGGGCGAACGGTTCCGATTTCTTCGTCACTCCCTTCCCCGCCCGCTACGGACTCTGGTCGGCCGTCGCCCGCGAGACGGCGCTCGGCACCTACGGTCGCACCCCCTTCGGGACACAGGAATCGGTGGACGTGCACGCCGCGCTTCGTGCCGTCACGATCTGGGTCGCGCGCCAGCAGTTCCTCGAGAAGAAGACGGGCTCGATCGAGGTGGGCAAGTATGCCGACCTCGCCATCTGGGATCGCAACTTCTACGAGGTACCCACCGCGCAGCTCAAGGACGCGAAGTGCCTCATGACCGTGTTCAACGGCAAGATCGTGTACACGGCGGACGGCAGCGACTTCTGACGTCCCTGCCGATGCGTCGATGGCGCTAGCTTTGACGTTCCCGCGCTCATGCTGGAGGGCAGATGCCGCGAGTCATGGTCATCGGCGCTGGCGCGGCAGGTTGCATGGCCGCGATCTTCGCGGCAAGCGCGGGCGCCGAGGTGGTGCTCGTCGAGGGGACGCGCGACGGTGGTCGCAAGATCCTCATCAGCGGCGGCGGACGGTGCAACGTGCTGCCGTCGCGACTCGACGAATCGCGCTTCATCACGGACTCGTCGCCCAACCTGCTCCGCAAGATGGTGCGCGCGTGGCCGCTGGCCGAACAGCGCGCCTTCTTCGAGACGACGCTCGGCATTCCGCTCGAGGAAGAGGTGGAGTCAGTCAAGCTCTTTCCGGCTTCGCACAAGGCGCGCGACGTGCGGGACGGCCTCATGGCCCACGCGCGCGCGTCGGGCGTGACGCTGCGCATGGAGACGCGCGTGACGGCGCTCGCCGCACAGGACGGCGCGTGGACGGCCACCCTCGACCACGCTGATGCGCTCACGGCCGATGCGGTCATCGTCGCGACCGGAGGATTCTCGGTGCCGAACACTGGTTCGGACGGCGCTGGGCTCGACTGGCTCGTTGGCCTCGGTCACACGCTGCACCCGACCTACGCTGCACTCACACCGATCACCGCCGAACCGTCGTCATTCTCCGAACTCTCGGGCGTCTCGCTGCGTGTGACGCTCACGGCCACGAGTGCCGCGCGAAAAGCCAAGGCCACCGGCGGCTTCCTCTTCACGCATCAGGGGTACAGCGGCCCGGCGGCGCTCAACGTGTCGCATGTCCTCGTGCGTGCGCGGGCCGAGCGGATGGCTGCCACGCTGCGCGCGCAATGGACGTCGCTCGATGCGGCGGCGTGGACCGCAGCGCTCGCACCGGCTGGGGCGCGCACGGTGATGGGCGCGCTGCGCGCCGAGCTGCCCGACCGGCTGGCGTCCGTGTTGGTCGCCCGGGCGGATGTGGAACCCACACGCTCGTTGGCCGAACTCCGTCGTGATGAACGGCTGCGCCTCATCGACACGCTCGTCAATGGCGAGTTGCCGTGGAGCGGCGACGAGGGCTACAAGAAGGCGGAAGTGACCGGCGGCGGCATCGCGCTCGGCGACGTGCATCCCGCGACCATGGAGAGCCGCCGACACGCCGGGCTCTACCTCTGCGGCGAAGTACTCGACGCGTTCGGACCGATCGGCGGGTACAACTTCTGCTGGGCGTGGGCCACGGGACGCGCGGCGGGGCTTGGCGCCGCAGGCGTGACGTGATGCTGCGATCTGCGCTCCTGCTTGCGTGCGCGGCCACCGTGGCCGGTGCGCAAATCACCTACGCGCCGACGGCGGCGGCGGAGCAGTGCCTCTCCGCGCTCCCCGCCACTTCGTACGCGCGCGTCTCGGTGTTCGCGGTACCGACCGTCGCGGATACGACGCAGCGCGCGATCGTGCCGCAAGCCGCGCTCGTGCTGCAGTCCGCGATCGAGTTTGCGCGCACGAGCGCCGGACTGCCATCGGATTCGCTCCCCGCCGGCGAACCCGACCGCTCGTGGCGGCAGTTGGATCACGATCTCGTGCTGGTGGCACACCGCGACGGGCGCCTCGCCTGGCGCGTGAGCGACAATACCGGCGGCATCACGCGCGGCGACGGTGGCGCGCGCTGGCTGGAACGCGCGCTCGCGACGGCGCGCGCGGCGAACGAAGCCTTCCTCGCCTGGCCAGACGGACTGCGCGGTGACTCGGCGGTGGTACGCGTGAGCTTCGTACGGCCGTACATCGATGAACGCGGCGTGCTGCAGCCGGCACGTACCGAGTATCCGGTGGCGACGTTCACCGTGCTCGTGCCGCGCGAACGGCTGGTGGAGCAGCTGCGCGCCCCCCGTCCGCGCTATCCGGAGGACGAACTCCGGTCGCTCGGCATGGCGCGCGTGGTCATGCAGTTCGTCGTGGACACGGTCGGCGGCATCGACCCTGCATCGATTCGCGACCTGCGCTCGGAGCCATCCGAATCGGCGACCAACGCGAGTGCACGCGCGTATCTCGAGTTCCTTCGAAGCGTGCGGCTTGCCATCGAGAGCGCCCGGTACGCGCCCGCGCGGGCCGGCGGGTGCCTGGTGCCAGCGCTCGTCCAGCAGCGGTTCGAGTTTCGAGCCCGCTGAGGCGCCCGGCCGGCACGATCTCGGCGATTCGCGCTAGGTAAGGTGACGAGCAACGCGTGCACGCGTGCGCTCGCCTCGGTTCCCCCCCGCGGAGCGCGATCATGCCTGCACGCACTCGCACGCCGGCGGCACCCTCGACACGGGCGCTCGCCACCCTGCTGACGCGAATCCGCGCATGCACGATCTGCGCCGAGCACTTGCCGCACGGACCGCGTCCTGTCGTGCAAGCCGATGTGCGCGCCCGCATCCTCATCGCCGGGCAGGCACCCGGTCGGCGCGTGCACGCATCAGGTATCCCGTTCGACGATGCCAGTGGCGATCGACTGCGTGACTGGATGGGCGTTGATCGTGACACCTTCTACGATGCCGCACAGGTCGCCATCCTGCCCATGGGTTTCTGCTATCCCGGGACCGGGGCAAGCGGCGACTTGCCTCCGCGCCCCGAGTGCGCCCCCGCGTGGCGCGCCCCGCTGCTGGCGCAACTGCCGAACCTCCAGCTGACGCTGTTGCTCGGCCAGTACGCGCAGGCGTATCACCTGCCCGGCGCAACGAAGACCGTCACGGAGACCGTGCGCGCGTGGCGTGCTGGGTGGCCGGCGGTGCTGGCACTCCCGCACCCGAGCCCACGCAATCAGGGGTGGTTCGCCGCGAACGGCTGGTTCGCGGACGAGGTCCTGCCTGCGCTGCGGAAGCGTGTGCGCGCCGTCCTGCGGTAACTTGCACGGCGTGAGACGCATACTTCCCTGGCTGCTGCGCGGCGCACTGCTCAGTCCGCTCGTCGCATGGACCGCGCGGGCCCAGGTCGCGGCCCCCGCCGAGCGCGTGCCCACCGTGCCCACCGGGAGCGTCGCCGTGCACGTGGTGCCAGACAGATCCCTCGGGCGCACGCGAAAGGTGTGGGTCTATACGCCGCCAGGTTACAACCCGCGCCGTTCGACGCCGTACCCGCTGATCATCGCGTTCGGCGCTGCCCGGTATCGCGACTCCATGCCGCTGGCCCGCGTGCTTGACTCACTCGTGGGCCTGGGACGGACCCCTGCCATGGTGGCGGTGCTTGTCGAGGATGCCGATGTGGCATCGCCGCGCGCGCAATCCGGCAATGCCGATCGCGGGCCGGCGTTCGTGGGCCGCGCACTGGTGCCGTGGGTGCGCCGTCGGTGGCAGGTGACGCGCGATCCGGCGCGCACGATCGCGATGGGCGCCAGCGCAGATGGATGGGCGGCCGCGCATCGGGCGCTCATGCGGCCGGATCTCGTGGGCAACGTGTTCGCCCAGAGTGGCGTGTTCGGACGTGGGCCCGACGGCGCCAACGTTCCACCCTTCGAGTGGCTCACGCAGCGCGTGGGATTGTTGCCGAAGGCGCGTGTGCGCTTCATTCTCGATGTCGGGGAGCACGAGGACCGCACTCCATCGGATAGTGACGGCCCGAACCTTCGGGATGCCACCCGGCGCTTTCGCGATGCGCTCATCGCGCGCGGCTACGAGGCGATCCTGGTAGACGTTGCCGGCGGCTCACACGACGAGCGGTCGTGGCGGCCGCGCGTCGGTGCCGGCGTGCTGGCATTGAGCGCGCTCTGGCCCTCCCCGTAAGTGCCAGGTCGTGGCCCGTCGCGGGCCAGATCGTCCGAACGGCCCGCCGGCGTGTAGACTCCATCAGCACGCGTCACGCATTCCGGGAGCGGCAAATGGGCAAGCACTATGTGTTGATGGGATCGGACGGCGTGCCGTTCGATAGTGAGATCCCGGGCGAGATCGGCGGAAATGGTGCCGACAAGATCTACGGACGTCTCGATTGTCCGTCGGGCACGCGTGCCGCCGCCAAGGCGGACGGCCTGTACCGTTCCCACCGGGTCTTCTTCTCCGATGAGTCCACGGCGATCGCGGCGGGCTTTCGCCCGTGCGGCGCCTGCATGAAACCGCAGTACGCATTCTGGAAGTATGGCCCGCAGCCCGGACTGCCCTTCCCCTGGCGGAAGCGACCGCGCGCTGGCTGACCAGCGGGCGCTTCGCCCTGCGGGGCAGCGGATGTAGCTTCTTCGCACTGCCATGCCGACCACCAAGACCGTCATCATCACCGGCGCCTCTTCTGGCGTCGGCTTGCACACCACGAACGCCCTGACCAAGCGCGGGTGGCACGTCATCATGGCGTGCCGCGACGTGGCGAAGGCCGAGCGCGTCGCCCGCGAGTTGGGCATCGCGCCAGAGCGCCGCACGATCCTGCCGCTCGATCTCGGCTCGCAGGCCAGCGTCCGTGCCTTCGTGGACGCGTTTCGCGGGCTCGGGCATCGCCTCGACGTCCTGCTCAACAACGCGGCGGTGTATCTGCCGCGCCTGACTGCGCCACAGTATTCGCCGGAAGGATACGAGATCAGCGTGGCCACCAATCATTTCGGCCACTTCCTGCTGAGCCGTCTCCTCATGGACGACCTCACCCGTCACGCAATGGACGGCCCGCCGCGCTTGATCACGCTCGGCACCGTGACGGCCAACTCCGAGGAGTTCGGCGGCAAGGTACCCATCCCGACGCCGGCGGATCTGGGCGACCTCTCCGGGCTCGAGGCGGGCTTCAAGGCGCCCATCAGCATGATCGACGGCAAGGGGTTCAAGCCGGGCAAGGCATACAAGGACTCGAAGCTGTGCAACATGATCATGAGCCGCGAGTTCCATCAGCGCTACCACGCCAGCACCGGGATCATCTTCAACACGCTCTACCCGGGATGCGTGGCCGACACGGCGCTCTTCCGCCACACGCCACGCGCCTTCCAGGTCATCTTTCCCTGGTTCCAGAAGCACATCACCAAGGGCTATGTGACGCAGGAACTCTCGGGCGAACGGACGGCGATGGTCGTCGCCGATCCTGCCTTTGCCGCGCAGAGTGGCGTGCACTGGAGCTGGGGCAACCGTCAGCAGGAAGGGCGGCAGGCGTTCGCGCAGCCGCTCTCGGCGCGCGCCACCCACCAACCGCGCAACGACCGCCTGTGGGCGCTGAGCGAGCAGATGGTGGGGCTGGCCTGACGAACGTCGAACTCCGCACGAAGGGCGCATGATGCTGACGTACGTCTCGATGCTTGGTGCGGCACTCTTCGGCGTGCTCGCGCTCATCCACTTCGGCTGGGCCGCCACGGGGCGCGTACCCGCGGCGGTCGTGCCCACCAAGGGCGACGGCACGCGACTTTTCGAGCCGAAGCGGAGCGAGTCTGCGGTCGTCGGGAGCGCACTGCTGGTGGCGGCGTTCCTCCTGCTCCAGCGCGGGGGGGTGGGCCCGACCGTCCTGCCGCACTGGGCGCGCGCGACGGGCAGCGCGGTGATCGCGATCATGATGCTGCTGCGCGCGATCGGCGATCGACAGTACGTCGGCCTCTTCAAGCGTGTGCGGAAGAGTGTGTTCGGCCGTCTCGACACGGCGTACTACACGCCCCTGGTCATCCTGCTCGGGACGTTCGCCGGCCTGGTCGCGTTCCTCGGCCGCTGATGGCGGATGCGGCTCAACAGCAGCGCGCTCGCGCGTTAGCTTGGGCTGCATGTTGAGTCTTCGACCGCAGCGGTGCGCGGCACGGCTCGCCTTGACCGCGCTCCTCGCGTCCGCGTCATTCACGCCCGCGGCGCTCCGCGCCCAGGCGGCGGCCCCGGGGTCCCCGGTGCCGGCCAACGTGACGCTCGCGGTCATCAATGGCCGCGTCTGGACCGGCGACCCGGCGCAGCCGTGGGCCGAGGCCGTGGCGGTGGCCGGCGACCGCCTTGTGCTCGTGGGGACGAGCGCCGCGATCACGGCACGGGTGCCGAAGTCGGCGCGCGTGATCGACGCGAGGCGCGCGCTCGTCACTCCGGGCTTCATCGATGCGCACGTGCACTTCCTCGACGGCGGGCGGGCGCTGGAGTCGGTGCAGCTGCGCGATGCCTCCACGCGCGTCGAGTTCATCCGGAGCATCGCCGCCCACGCGCGGCGCATCCCCAAGGGCGCGTGGATCACCAACGGCGATTGGGACCACCAGCTCTGGGGCGGGGAGCTACCGCAGCGCAGCGGGATCGACTCCGTGACCCGCGACAACCCGGTCTGGATCAACCGCCTCGACGGCCACATGGAGCTCGCCAACACGGCGGCACTCACGGCGGCCAAGGTGGGCAGGTCGGTGACGAACATCGCGGGCGGCACCATCGTGCGCGACGCCAAGGGCGAGCTGACCGGCGTCTTCAAGGACAACGCCATGTCGCTCGTCGACCGCGCGGTGCCTGCGCGCACGGACGCGCAGTGGGAGTGGACGCTCGACACCGCGATGCGGCATGTGGCTGAGCGCGGCGTCACCACGGTGCGCCACGTGGGCGAGAGCGACGTGAGCAGCTGGACCGGGGTGAACACGATTCGCCGCGCACACGACCAGCACCGGCTGATCACGCGGGTCATCGCCTACACGCCGCTCGAGAAGTGGCAGCGACTCCGCGACGAAGTGGCGAAGCGCGGTCGCGGGGATGACTGGTTCCGGCTCGATGGCCTCAAGGGATTCGTGGACGGATCGCTGGGCTCGCACACGGCGGCCATGTTCCGTCCGTTCAGCGATACCCCACGGGACTCGGGCTTCTTCGTGACGCCACCCGACAGCCTGTACGCGTGGACGAAGGGAGCCGATGCGGCCGGGCTGCATGTCACCGTCCACGCGATCGGCGATCGCGCGATCCGGACGCAGCTCGACATCTACGAGCGCGTCGCGAAGGAGAACGGTCCGAAGGACCGGCGATTCGCGATCGAGCATGCCCAGCACGTGGCTCCGACCGACTTCGCGCGTTTCGCCACGCTGGGAGTGGTTGCCAGCATGCAGCCCTATCACGCCATTGACGACGGACGCTGGGCCGACAAGGTCATCGGCGCCGAGCGTGCCAAGGGCACGTACGCCTTCAAGTCGTTCCTCGATGCCGGCGCCACGCTCGCGTTCGGCAGCGACTGGTTCGTGGCACCCCCCACGCCACTCGAGGGGCTTCAGGCGGCCGTCACGCGCCGCACACTCGACGGCAGGCATCCCGGCGGCTGGGTGCCGGCGCAGAAGATCACGCTCGAGCAGGCGCTCACCGCCTACACGCGGGGCGCGGCGTACGTCGCGTTCATGGACACGAAGGTCGGCATGCTCAAGGCCGGCATGCTGGCCGACATTGTCGTGCTCGATCGTGACCTGTTTGCGGTGCAGCCCGAGACCATCGCTGACGCGAAGGTGCGCTTCACGATCGTCGGCGGCCGCATCGTGCACGAGCGGCCGGCCCGGTAGGGAGGCCGCCGCCCATGAACTGGGTTCAGGTCGCTGCCCATCTCGTCGCGCTCGCCGCACTCGAGCTGTTGCGGCAGCTGTTCGGCATAAAGGTCTGGATCGGTTTGCTGATCGCGACGCCGATCGTGTCGTTCGCCGTCGTGCGCCTCGTGCGCGAGCAACGGCGCAGCCGGATCCGGGCCGTGGCGCAGTTGACCCCCGATGCGCGCGAGGCGGCGCTCGCGCGCATGTCCGACGACGAGCGCGCGGCCGCTCGGCTCAAGCTGGGCATGGCGTCGCGTGAGGATGCGGCAACGCTGCCCGAGGGCGAGCTCTTCCGCTATCCGCCGACCCCGTGGCTGTTGCGTGAAGGCACGTTCTGGGTGTCGGTCCTCGGCGCGGTGGTCGCATTCTCGGCCGTCTTCCTCAACTGGAATCGCACGGCCTTTGCGTGGGTGGTCGGCCTCTTTCTCACTGCCAACATCGGCTACCAGGCGCGCATGTGGGACTCCGACCTCGCCACCGTCCGCCTGAGCGCGGACGGCATCGAGGAAGTGGCCGGCGACGGCACGCGCACGCTCATCCGCTGGTACGAAGTGGCGGGGGTGCGCTACCAGCGTTGGATCGCCTGCCTCGACATCGTGGCCACGGGCGACGCGCGCAGGATTCGCGTGCGCTACACGCTGGAAGGGTTCTCGCGATTTGCCGAGCGGCTGGCGGCGTTTCTCAAGACCTCGCGGAGCTGAGCCCCTCGTCGTCCTGAGCGCAGCGAAGGACCTGCTTGTCGTCCTGAGCGCAGCGAAGGACCTGCTTGTCGTGCAGAGAGCCGCGAAGGACCAGCGTGAGGCCGGTTGGAGCGAAAAACAGGTGCGACGCAGCGGGCCGGACGCCAGCCG
>JANMLN010000193.1:0-45949 GCA_031372565.1 Gemmatimonadota bacterium
GCCGACGCGGCTGGCAGCGCGTGGTTGGTGCCGCTCGCTCCCGCTCAGGCGGACCACGAGGGCGCCACTGAGGTGCGCTTCACCTCGCGCACTGGCGAAGCCGAAACAGTCGCCATCGCCTTGATTCCGGCGGCGCTGCTCCGAACGACCCTGGCGGCACGCCCCGGCCTGCCCGATCGCGATACCCGGCAGCTCGCGCGCGACGCCCGTCTCGAATAGCGCGCCGAGTCAGGCGCGACGAATCCAGCGCCCCGCGCGAAGCAGTGCTCGGCGCCTCGGCGGCACATCGGAATCGTGGGACCTCTGGCGAGACCACCCGCCGTCGACCATATCCGGGGACCCAGCGCGCGATCATCTCATCCATCCGCACACCATGTCCCCACCACGGCTCCTCTGGGGCGTTCTCAGCACGGCCAACATCGGTCGGAAGCTGGTGAACCCCGCCATTCGCGCCTCCGGCAACGGCGCGCTGCACGCGGTGGCGAGTCGCGACGACGCACGGGCGGCGGCCTTCGCCAGCGACGGCGGGTTCGCGGTGCACTACGGGAGCTACGACGCCCTGCTCGCCGACCCGGCCGTGCAGGCGGTGTACATCCCGCTGCCCAATGCCCTCCACCACCGCTGGACGATCGCGGCGGCGGAGGCGGGAAAGGACGTGCTGTGCGAGAAGCCGTTGGCGCTGACCGCGGCAGAGTGTCGCGAGATGGACTCGGCGGCGCGGGCCAACGGCGTGCTGCTCATGGAGGCGTTCATGTATCGCTTCCATCCGCGTACCCAGCGCCTCGTGTCGCTGGTACGCGAGGGAGCGATCGGCGCGCCGCGCGCCATTCGCAGTGCATTCACCTTCAAGCTGTCGCGACCGGACGACGTGCGCTTCAGCAGCGCGCTCGGCGGCGGTGCCTTGATGGACGTCGGCTGCTACTGCGTCAACGTGAGCCGCACGATCGCGGGTCGCGAGCCGGTGGAGGTGCAGGCGTGGGCCACGTGGGCAGCCAGCGGCGTTGACACCGCGTTGTCTGGCGCATTGCGCTTCGACGACGGACTCGTGGCGCAATTCGACTGCGCGCTGACCCTGGAACGATGCGAGCACGTGCAGGTGGCCGGCACGGACGGCATGCTCACCGCCGATGCCGCCTTCGTGGCACGTCCCGAGGGGGTCGAGCTCGAACATGCGCATGGCGCGCCGCTGGATCGTCTGGCGTTCGCCGGCGTGAACCAATACCAGCTGATGGTCGAACACTTCGCCGAACAGGCGCTGGCGAGGCGTGCCGGCTTGCGCGCTGCGGTGCGCTACCCGGCGACCGAAGCGGCCGCGAACATGGCGGTCATCGAGGCGCTGCTCCGATCGGCGCGTGCGGGGGGCCAACCGCAGCCGGTCGCCCCTTGAGCACGAACATCATCGTCACCACGATGCCGATGCCCGCGAAAGTGAGCACGGCATCGGTGAGCACGGTCCCGCGCGCACCCATGTTGTTGATGGTACTGCCAAGTCCGTCGAGCCAGGTGACGACACCGATCGCCTGATTCGAGACGGCGACGAAGAGCGTGAAGGTGGTGGCCACGGCACGTCCCTGCCCCACCATCTCGAGAATCATGCCGGAGAAGGCGGCCATGGTGATGCCGTTGAAGAACCGGTAGCTGAGCGAGCCGGCCGCGTATGTGGTGGGGGTCATTGGCGACGCGGCCATCGCCAGCGCACACAGCGCGGTGGCGCCGGCAAACAGGCAGTAGGCGACGCGTCGGTTCATCCGGTTGATCAGGAACCCACCGATGATGGCACCAGTGGCCGCGAGCATGCCACCCACGGGGCCATCAACGAGTTCGACCAGCTGCGCATCGGCCCGATAGTCGTGCGCGATCCCCGTGAGCAGGTTGACCAACGCGCCCGCCCCAACAGGGGCCGCGCACATGACGATGCCGGTCCAGCCGGCGCGGCTCCTGACGGTACCCCACAGGTCCGCTCCGATCCCGCGGATGCGAGCGAACGCGGTGCGAAGCGCCCCCTGCCCCGGTGCCGGCGCTTCGATGGGTGGTTCGTCGCCCAGGAAGATGCCGCAGGCAGCCGAGGCGATCGTGATGGCCACGATGACGAGCCCGACGGTGGTGGGAGTCGCCCTCTCATTGAGCCAGATGAGCAGCGCACCGAGCATGCTGATGCCGCCCACGTTGCCGGCCATCTTGAAGCCGGCGGCGCGGCCGCGCTGCGCCGGATCGGCGGTCAGCGCCATCAGGGCGTCGACGGCAGACGAGGTGGTGGCGGCGCCGACCTGCGCACCGACAATCAACAGGGTGTAGGTCCCCAGGTGTTGGGCGGGCTCGGGGAAGAGCACGACCGCGCCCAGAAAGACCGCCACGATCGACGTGGCGATGAAGAACCAGGTGCGGCGCGCGAGCCCCGTGTCGAGGAGCGGCATCCACGCGAACTTCCAGGCATGCGGCATGAAGCCGACGGCCGACACCGCGCCAATCTGTGCGATGGAGAGCCCCTGCTGTGCCAGCCAGAACGGCACCGCCATCTGGAGCATCCCGACCGCCGCGCTGAACGGCAGCTCGATGACGGCGAACAGGAAGGGGGCGGTATATCGGCGGGCGGCGCGCGAAGTCATCGCGCAAGGATGCGACGTGGACCGACAGATGGCGAGGCCGCACAGTGCCATCGGCGCGCTCACGAGGCGAGATTACTTCATTCTCATTACATGGAAACGGTCGCGTGACCTTTGCGTCGCTCAAGCTGCACCCAAGCCTGCAACAGGGCCTCAAGGATCTTGGCTTTACCCGCCCCACGCCGATTCAGGCGGACTCCATTCCGCCCGCCCTTGAGGGGCGCGACGTGCTGGCCTGCGCCCAAACCGGCAGCGGCAAGACGGCGGCGTTCATCCTGCCGATCCTGCACCGGTTGATGGACAAGCCGCGCGGCAGGACGCGCGCGCTGGTGCTGACGCCCACGCGCGAACTCGCGGCGCAGATCCTGGAGAGCATGAACGACTTCGCGGTCCACACGCCGCTGACCGGCGCGGCCATCTTTGGCGGCGTCGGCATGGGGCCGCAGGAGCACGCGTTCCGGTCGGGGGTGGACGTGCTCATCGCGACGCCGGGGCGGTTGCTCGACCACTTCAAGCAGCCGTACGCGAAGCTCGACCAGCTGGAGTTCCTCGTGTTCGACGAGGCCGACCGGATGCTCGACATGGGATTCATGCCGGACATCAAGCGCGTGCTCAAGCACATTCCCGCCAAGCGACAGACGCTGTTCTTCTCGGCCACGATGCCGGGGCCGATCGCGGTGCTGTCACGCGAGCTGTTGCACGACCCCGCCCAGATCAACCTCGAGCGGACCGCAGCGCCCGCCAAGGGAATCACGCAGGCGTTGTATCCCGTGGCGCAGGAGCTCAAGACGCAGCTCTTCCTCAAGCTGCTGCAGGGCGGCGACATGAAGGAAGCGCTCGTGTTCACGCGCACGAAGCATCGCGCGAACCGGCTCCAGGCCCAGCTCGTGAAGGCGGGGATCAAGGCCGAGCGCATTCACGGCAACCGCTCGCAAGCGCAGCGGACGCAGGCGCTGGCCGGGTTCAAGGATGGTACGTATCGCGTGCTCGTGGCCACGGACATCGCGGCGCGCGGCATCGACGTGACCGCGCTCGGACATGTGGTGAACTTCGACGTGCCGGAGATGCCCGAGGACTACATCCATCGTGTCGGGCGCACGGCGCGCGCGGAACTCACGGGTGAAGCCTTCACCTTCGTTGCGCCCGAAGAAGAAGCGGACCTGCGCAACATCGAGAAGGCGATCGGCAAGCGGTTGCCGCGCGTGACCGTGCCCGACTTCGACTACACGGCC
Source organism: Gemmatimonadota bacterium (assembly GCA_031372565.1). Taxonomy (GTDB): domain Bacteria; phylum Gemmatimonadota; class Gemmatimonadetes; order Gemmatimonadales; family Gemmatimonadaceae; genus JACPPC01. Next base: position 3,836 of record JANMLN010000193.1, read on the forward strand.
AAGCCGGTCGAGAAGCTCGAAGTGCCGCAGGCGGAGCGCATTGCAGCGATTCGCGCGGAGAAGGCCAAAGCGCGTGCAAACGCGGCAGCAAAGGCGGCGCGACGCGGGCAGAGCGGCGGTGGTGCTGGTGCTGGTGCTGGTGGCGGTGGCGGTGGCGGTGGCGGTGGCGGTGGCGGTCGGACAGGCGGAAGCAGCGGTGGCGGCTCGCAAGGTGGCGGTCGGCCAGGCGGGAGCAGCGGTGGCGGCTCGCAGGGCGGCGGTCGCCCGGGCGGGAGTGGCGGAGGCGGTGGCGGTGGGCGCCGTCGTGGCGGCGGCGGCGGTGGAGCGTCCGGGGGCGGTCGTCCCTCGTCCGGCCCGCGCGACGGCGGGACGCCGTACCGCTAGCCGATTGCGCGCGCCCGAGCGATGCGCGCCCCTTCGCCCTTGAGCGAAGGGTCGCCCGTCGCCTTGGCGATCAGTGCCGCCGCAGCGTCCAGCTTGGAGTGCGCCTCGACCACCTGCCCCTCGGACATGAGCACCGCCCCCTCCGCGCGCAGGCTGGAAATGCGCGGCAGGAACGGTGACGGCGTGACCCGTGCCCACTCGGCGCGCGCGACTGCCGCGTCGCGTTCGCCTACGGCGGCCCAGTAGGCCGACTCGAGACTGACGTATGCCGCCATTGCGGGCGCGAGCCCCTCTCGGGCGTCGCGCACCGCGTGCATGTGGCGCGTCGCGTCCGCGTTCAGCCCCATGTCGCTCGCACGCTCGTGCAGCGCCAGGTGGAGCATGATGCCGTCCATGGAATCATCCGCGAGGGCCTCCGCACGCTGCACGAGTGCGGCGTCCCATTCGGCGCTCGGCAGGCCCGCCATGCTGAAGACGCCGAGGGCCGTGCCCGTGCACCACCGCTCGGCGTCGTCGCCCCCGGCGCGCAACATCCGGAGCCGCGCGCCATCGGAATAGAACCCGCCCGACCGCGGCGGCAGCATGGTCGCCAGAAAGACGCCTGCGGAGCCCAATCCGAGCATGCCGACGAAGCTGCGGAGCGCCCCCTCCGTGAGTGGAAACACCGCGGCTGCGAGTAGTGCCGAGAGGAGCGACGCGAGCGGGCCGCAGAGCACCACACGATACAGGTTGGCACGCAGACCCTGCACATCGAGCGGCAGCGTCGCGGCGATGCCACCCCAGAACGCCGCCGACCGGTTGAACTGCCAGCGAACAACCCCTGCCTCGCGGCGCACAAGCAGCGGCCCCGCAGCGAACAACATGAACCGGTTCCCCTGCGCGAGTCCCGCCACGAGATGGCCGAGTTCGTGCAGGGCGATGACCAGATTCACGGCGAGTGCGACGACGACGGCGATGGTGACGCCGCCGATGCGCTCGACGCCGATCACGTCGCGTCCCGTTGACTTGGCCAGCGATCCTGCGGCGAGCCCGACGCCGAGTCCGAGACCGCCGGCGAGGAGGATCGTGAGGGCGACGGCGCGAGGCGCGCGCGTGCGCGTCGCGGAGGCGCGGGACGGTCGGACGATGTCGGTGGCGGTCATTGATCGGGAGCGAGGGTCGCGCGCACTACGCACCCCCACCCGCGAAAGTTTTCCGGGCCTGGTTCGACCCCTTGATCAGTCCGCGTACGGCGAGTCTTCGCCCCGATCGAAGGGATTGCTGGTCAGCGGCCCCGGTCCCGCGAGATCGCGCGCCATCTTGATCAGCATCGGGCTCAGGTGCTTGCCGAAGCGGGTGAGGTTCTTGGCGCGCCCGCGTTTCTCGAGCAGAAACTTGAGGATCGGCGAGTCCGCCTTGGCCGAGTTGCAGGTCTTGCAGGCGAGCACGAGGTTGTCGCGCCGGTCATAGGCCGTCTGGCCGCGGCGCGGGGTCACGTGGTCGAGCGTCATCGTGCCCTTCGGGAACAGCTTGCCGCAGTAGGCGCAGATGGGACCATGCTGCTTGAGCAGCCACTCGCGCGTGTCCTGATACGCGTTGCGCGACGTGGACACGGACGTGGCGTGCTCGACGACCTCGGGTCCGTAGGGGGAGGCCTTGCGCCGACGGGAGCGTCCGCGGGAGGGACGGCCAGACGATTTCTTCTTGGCGGTCATTCGGTTGATGGCATCAGGCAGTACCCCCGGGGAGACTCGAACTCCCGGCCAACGGTTTAGGAAACCGCTGCTCTATCCACCTGAGCTACGGGGGCAGGAGCGGACGGTAGTAAGGTAATGACGACGGGGCCAGACACGAGGTTGCAGGGGCGCCTCGGACGCCGGAACCGGGGCCAGTGGCACGATCTCCTCCTGCCTCGGGGCGATCGCGTAGGCTGCGAAGGAGACGCCGCCGCTGCGCCTCAGCGGCTGTGCTTGTACATCATCTCCACGAGCTCATCGTACATCGCGTCGGCTTCAGCCTCGCCCGACCGGATGGCTCCCGCCGCGCAGTGCCGCAGGTGATTCCGCATCAGCTCCCGACCCACCGACCGCAGCGCCTCGTGGACCGACGCGATCTGCGTCATGATATCCGCGCAGTAGCGGTCCTCCTCGACCATCTTCTGCAGCCCGCGCACCTGCCCCTCGATCCGACGGAGCCGCGTGAGGTTGCGTCCCTTGATATCGGCGTCGACCGCCAGCGCCTTCCGGGGTGCGGCGTCCTGCGCGCCGCAGCCGCAGGCGGCGGTGGTGCCAGCAACTGGGTCGGCGGTCGACGCCGACGCTGAACGACGCGTCTCACGGCCCGCGCGGGGGGATGGGGGGACTCGCAGCGACTTGCTCGGCATCAGCCGGGCCTCCGGGCGACGGGGTGGGTGGTCAGGCAAATCGGGCATGGCGAAGGCGCAGCGAGTTGCCCACGACGCTCACCGAGCTGAAGGCCATGGCCGCGCTGGCGAGGATGGGGCTCAACAACAGGCCGAATGCCGGGTAGAGGACTCCGGCCGCGACCGGGATCCCGATGACGTTGTACGCGAACGCCCAGAACAGGTTCTGGCGCATGGTACGCATGGTGCGGCGCGACAGCTCGATGGCCTGCGCAACACTCGCGAGGTCGCCGCGCATCAGGACGATGTCCCCGGCTTCGATGGCGACATCGGTTCCCGTGCCGATGGCGAGGCCCACGTCCGCCTGCGCGAGCGCTGGTGCGTCGTTGATGCCGTCGCCCACCATCGCGACCACGCGGCCGCCCGCCTGCAGTCGCTTGATCTCGGCAACCTTGCCCTCCGGCAGCACGCCGGCCACGACGCGCGCGATCCCCGCCTGCGCGGCGATGGCCTGCGCCGTGCGCTCGTTGTCACCGGTCAACATCACCACCTCGAGCCCGAGTGCCTGCAGTCGCGCGACGGCGGCGCGTGCGGCTGGCTTGATCGGATCGGCGACGGCGATGACGCCGGCCAGGGCACCGTCCACGGCCACGAACATGGGCGTCTTCCCTTCGACCGCGAGTCGTGTGGCGTCTGCCTCCATCGCGCCGACACCGATCGCCCCCTCTGCCAGCAGCGCCGCGTTGCCGACCATGACGCGCGCACTCCCAACGAGGCCACTCGCGCCGCGGCCCGTGTGCGATTGGAACGCGGACGCCTCGGTCACGATGACGCCGCGCGTCGTCGCGGCGTGCACGATGGCGCCGGCCAGCGGATGCTCGCTGGAGCGCTCGACCGCGGCGACCAGCCCAAGCAGCGTGGCCGCGCCCGCGTCGCTGTCATACCGACTTGCCGGAGCGGCGATGATGTCGGTGACCGTCGGGCGCCCTTCTGTCACGGTACCGGTCTTGTCGAGCGCAATCACCTGCACGTCACCCGCGCGCTGCAGCACTTCCCCGCCCTTGATCAGCACGCCCAATTCGGCCCCCTTGCCGGTCGCCACCATGACGGCCGTGGGTACGGCCAGGCCCATCGCGCACGGACAGGCGATGATGAGCACCGCCACGGCGGCGGCAAAGGCGCGGATGAGGGGCGCCGAGTCCACTGTCACGTACCAGACCGCAAAGGTCGCGATCGCGAGCGAGATCACCAGGGGAACGAAGATGCTTGAAACGCGATCGGCCATCGCCTGGATCGGCGCGCGCGATCCTTGCGCGTCGCGCATGAGGCGCACGATCTGCGCGAGCATGGAGTCGCGGCCGAGCGTGGTCGCACGGTAGCGGAAGGCCCCCGTGCCGTTGATCGTGCCGCCGATGACGCGATCGCCCGTCGTCTTGACGACGGGCAGCGACTCACCCGTGAGCATCGATTCGTCGACGGCGCTCTCCCCCGAGATCACGTCGCCATCGACCGGGACGCGCTCGCCCGGGCGCACAACGATCACCTCGCCCGACTCCACCGACTCGACTGGGGCATCGACCTCGGAACCGAAGCGCACGACGCGCGCAGTCGTTGGCTGCAGATGCACGAGTGCGCGCAGTGCCGAGGACGTGTTGCGCTTGGCACGCGCTTCGAAGGCGTTGCCCGTGAGGATGAGCGCCGTGATGAGGATGACGGCCTCGTAGTAGACGTCGGGACTGAGGCCGCTGTCGGTGAAGAGCGACGGCGCCACCGTCGCCACGACGGAGTACGCGAACGCGGCGCCCGTCCCGACGGCAATCAGCGTATTCATGTCCGCCGAGTGGTGACGGAAGCCGGCCCAGGCTCGGGTGTAGAAGTGACGTCCCGCCCAGAGCATCACGCCGAGCGTGACGAGCAGGAGCGCCCACGAGAGGATGGCCGGTGGCGTCGTGTACGCCCACGGGACGATGGCGCGGAAGAACGGATCCAGCGTGTCGGCCGACCAGCGCATGAACGGGTCGGCCGCCGCATGGCCGTGCGCACCTGCGGCGAGTTGGTGCGTGAGCGGCATGGAGACGAGCATCGCCAGCACCCCCGCCACGCCGCTCACGATCGCCTTGCGCTTGAGCTCGGCGAACTCGTCGGCCGTGGCGCGATCGCGTGCCTCCTGCTCCTCGAACGCGGACTGCTCCGGGTTGGCGATCTCCGCACCGTAGCCCGTGGCGCGAATGGCCTCGACGAGCCGCTCGGGCGCGACCGTGCCAGGATCGTACGCAACCGTCGCGGTCTTCATCATCAGGTTGACCGTCGCCTCGGCAACGCCGGGCTCCTTCTGCAGCGTGCGCTGCACGCGCGCCTGACAGGCCGCGCAGGTCATGCCGCTCACGGTCACGCGGACGCTGGTGGTTCCTGACGCGGGGGCGGGCGGCGGCGGCGCGATCGCGGAATCCGACCCGCGCGGCGGCTCCGTCGGTGCGGACAGGATCGGCAGTCCCCGAGCCATGCGCTACGCCTGGCCGACGTCGGCGACGAGGGACCCATGCAGCATGCCCATGCCACACTGGAAGGGATAGGTGCCCGCCGCGGGAGTCAACTCGATCGGTGTGCGCTGTCCCGTCGGCAGGAACTTCCGGATGTTGAACGCGGGAATCACGATCTCCTCCGAGCAGCTGCCCGAGTCCTTGCGGTCAAAGACCAGACGCACGGGCTCGCCGGCACGGACGTGCACCGTCTTCGGGGCGTAGCCGCCATCGACGGTGATCGTGACTTCGCGGACCGCACCGCCTGGGGTCGGCGCGGCAATGGGCGCGAGTCGCGCACTCCTCCGCGCCGCGGCGGCTTCGGCAAGGAAGAAGTACCAGTTGACCCAGACGATGGCGCTGGCAGCCAGAACGAGCACGGCAATGCTGGAAACGCTCATGCGTGACTCCTGTCCGCGTGGCGGACGGTGCGGTGAGCGCGCTCGCTACCGCGCGGTGGTGGCTGCGTAGCCTTCGTCAGCCACGGTCTTCAGGATGACGTCGGGGGCGACCTTCGCCGGGTCGAACGTGACGACCGCCGATCCGATCACGACCTGATCGACGCGCACGCCGTCGATGGCGGTGAGCGCCCGCGTGACCGCGCCGACGCAGTGGCCGCACGTCATGCCCTCTATGGTCATGGTGATGGTGGACATGGATCCTCCAGAGGAATGCCGCTTGACACCGGGGCGGTACGGATACCCTCCCCAGGTATAAGGGTACATACCCCCAGCCCCTATGTCAACCATGCGATCGTGTCAGGCCACGTCCCGCGAACGGGGTACCACCGGTTTACCGCGCGGCCACGCCCCAGTCGTCCAGCGCCAACACGGTCCGGAGCAACACGTTGCCCCCGTTCGTGACGTCCGCCGGCCGGGTGAACTCCGAGGGCGCGTGACTGATCCCGCCCACGCTCGGCACGAAGATCATCCCCATGGGCCCCAGGCGCGACATCGACTGCGCGTCGTGTCCCGCTCCGCTCGGTAGCGACAGCGTCGTGAGCTGCAGCGACTGCGCCGAGCGCCGGATGATCTCGCGAATGCGCGGATCGGCCAGCGACGGTTGGTGATCTGTCGCGGGGGTGATCGTGAACGTGGTACCGGAGGCAGCGCCCAGCGCCTTGGCTTCCTGTTCGATGCGGGTGAGCATGCGACGCACCACGGCGGCGTTGAGGTCGCGCATGTCGAGCGTCATCGTGGCGCGCCCCGGGATCACGTTGGCCGCACCGGGAAAGGCCTCGATGCGGCCCACCGTCGCCACCTGACGGCCCGGCATGCTGGTCGCGACCCGGTTGACCAGCTGCACGAAGCGCGATGCCGCCAGGAGTGCATCGTGCCGACGGCTCATGGCGGTCGTCCCTGCGTGGTTCTGCACGCCCTTCACCTCGATGTCCCAGCGGTAGTTGCCGACGATGCCTTCGACCACGCCGATGTCGAGCTTGCGTTCGTCGAGGTTCCCGCCCTGCTCGATGTGCAGCTCGACGTACGCGGCCAGGCTCCCCGGCTCGCGCTTCACGTCGGCGAGACGCGCCACATCACCGCCGATGAAGGTGATCCCCTCGCGAATCGTCTTGCCCGAGTTGGTCCGCTGTCCGAGCTCGGACTCCGGGAACTCACCGCTCACGATACGGCTCCCGACCAGCCCCCCCTCTTCGTTCTGCCAGCAGACGACTTCGAGCGGGTGGCGCAGCGTCCGCTTGGCCGCCAGCAGCGTCCGCGCGACCTCCACCGACGCGAGCGTGCCGACGTCGCCATCGTAGTTGCCGCCACCCGGGACCGAATCGATGTGCGAGCCGATCATCATCGGCTTGAGCGACGGGTCGGATCCCTCGATGCGCGCGATGATGTTCCCCGCCGCGTCGATGCGCGGCGCGAGGCCCGCCTCACGGAACACCCCCTGCAGCCAGGTGCGCCCCGCGACATCGGCGTCGCTGTACGCCACACGGCTCACCCCGCCCTCCGGGTTCTTGCCGAACGCCGCCAGCTGGGCGAGATGTGTGTTGATGCGGGCGCCGTCAATACGGAGCGCGTCGTCGGCCACGCGTCGATTCGCCCCACGACCACGGGTCGCGGCGCGTGCGAGCCCAGGCGTGCCCCCGGGCAGGGCGGCGGCGCCGAGGGCGCCAAGAACGGTGCGAGTGAACAGTCGACGGCGCATGCGAGCGGGGGGATGAGGGAAGGAGCAAGATGTGCATCGGGCGACAACCGGCAACAGACGCCCGGCCGCCCACCGCCCGACGCTGCATTACTTGAAACTTCAAGGACTTGGACGTACCGTTGGGGGTCCCGTCTTCAGGAGTAGAGATGCGCACCGCGATTCTGGGGGGAGGCCCCGGCGGCCTGTACGCCGCGCTGCTCTTCAAGCGCCGCCATCCGCAGGCGGAGGTGACGGTCATCGAGCGCAATCGCCCCGACGACACCTTTGGCTGGGGCGTGGTGCTCTCCGACCAGACGGTGGACAACCTCTGCGCGGCCGATCCGGAGTCGGGCCAACAGATTCGCGACGCCCTGCACCACTGGGACGACATCGACGTCCACTTCGGCGGTGAGGTCGTGCGGTCGGGGGGGCACGGCTTTGCGGGGGTGGGTCGCAAGGCGCTGCTGTCGCTGCTGCAGGCGCGCTGCCGCGAGGTGGGCGTCACGCTCGTGTTCGAGCGGGGTGACGCCGATGCCCCCGCCATCGCCCGCGAGTGGGCCGCCGATCTGGTCATCGCCTCCGACGGTCTCAACTCGCGGACGCGTGACCAGTTCGCCGCGAGCTTCCGGCCAGACGTCGAGCTGCGACACTGTCGCTACGTCTGGCTGGGGACGCCGCACAAGTTCGACGCGTTCACCTTCGCCTTCGTGGAAACACCACACGGGTGGTTTCAGGCGCACGCCTACCGGTTCGACGACGACACGAGCACGTTCATCGTCGAGACGCCCGAGCCGGTGTGGCGGGCCGCGGGTCTCGACGTGATGGACACGCCCGAGACGATCGCGTTCCTCGAACAGCTGTTCGCGCCGTACCTCTCGGGGGCGCCGCTCCTGTCGAACGCCGCGCACCTGCGCGGTTCGGCGATGTGGATCCGCTTCCCCCGCGTCCGATGCGAGTCGTGGGTGCACACCATGGACGTGGGCGGTCGCGCGGTGCCCGTCGTGTTGCTCGGCGATTCGGCGCACACGGCGCACTTCTCGATCGGCTCCGGCACCAAGCTCGCGCTCGAGGATGCGATCGCGCTCGATCGCGCGCTGGCGGCGACCCCGCACGATGTGCACGGTGCACTGGCGCGATACGAAGCCGAGCGATCGATCGAGGTGCTCAAGCTGCAGAACGCGGCCCGCAACTCGACCGAGTGGTTCGAGCATGTGGAGCGGTACGCCAGCTTCTCGCCGCAGCAGTTCGCGTACTCGCTGCTGACACGTTCCCAGCGCATTTCGCACGAGAACCTCCGTGTGCGCGATCCCGGGTACGTGGCCGCGTTCAAGCGCTGGTTCGCGTCCCGCGTGTCCGATGAAGGCGCGACGGGCGCTGCGCCACCGCCGATGTTCACGCCGTACACGGTCCGGGGCTGCACGCTGCCCAACCGCATGGTCGTCTCGCCAATGGCACAGTACTCCGCCCACGAAGACGGCCTGCCGAGCGACTGGCACATGGTCCATCTGGGCAGCCGTGCGGCGGGCGGTGCCGGTCTCGTGTTCACCGAGATGACCTGCGTCTCGCCAGACGCGCGCATCACCCCCGCCTGTCCCGGGCTGTGGAACGACGCGCAGCAAGCGGCGTGGGCGCGTATTGTCGCGTTCGTGCACGAGTGGACCCACGCGCGCATCGGGCTGCAACTCGGCCATGCCGGCGGCAAGGGCTCGACCAGAAAGATGTGGGACGGCATCGATCGGCCGCTCGACGACGGCAACTGGCCGATCATCGCGCCGTCGGCCACGCAGTATCTGAACGGCATATCGCAGGTCGCGCGCGCGATGGAGGCTGCCGACTTCGCGCGCGTGCGAGAGGACTTCGTGTCGGCCACACGCCGCGGTGCGGCCGCAGGCTTTGATTGGCTCGAGCTGCACTGCGCGCATGGCTACCTGCTGTCCGCCTTCCTGTCGCCTCTCACGAATCTGCGCACCGACGCGTACGGCGGCTCATTGGAGGCCCGCCTGCGCTTTCCGCTCGAGGTGTTCGGTGCGGTGCGGGCGGCGTGGCCCGCCGATCGGCCGATCTCGGTACGCATCTCCGCGCACGACTGGGCGCCCGGCGGCAACACCGACGACGACGCGGTCGCGATCGCGAAGGCGTTCAAGGCAGCCGGTGCCGACATGATCGACGTGTCGAGCGGACAGGTGACCAAGGCGGAGCGGCCCGTGTACGGCCGCATGTACCAGACGCCATTCGCCGACCGGGTGCGTCAGGAGGCGGGGATCGCCACGATTGCGGTGGGCAACATCACCGACGCGGATCAGGTGAACTCCATCCTCGCCTCTGGCCGGGCCGATCTCGTCGCCATCGCGCGTCCGCATCTCGCCAATCCGGCGTGGACGTTGCTCGAAGCGGCCAAGTGGGGCTACGACGGCGCGGCATGGCCGGTGCAGTATCGCTCGGGGCAGCAGCAACTCGAACGGCTGCTTGAACGCGAGCGGGCCACCGTGGCCGCAGCGGCCCCCGCGGGCGCGGCCAAGCCGGGAGAACTCACGTGATGGCGCTGCACGGGCGCCATGCGCTCGTCACGGGCGCGAATCGCGGCATCGGCGCCGCCATCGCGCAGCGCCTCGCCGCCGATGGCGCGCGTGTCACGCTCCTGGTGCGGCGAGCCGCGTCCGCCGAGGCGGTGCTCGCCCGCCTGCCCGCGGGCACCGCGGTGGTCGTTGCCGACATGACCGACAGGGCCGCGTTGGCTCAGGCCTGCGAGGCCGCGACGGCGATCGCGCCGGTGGACCTGCTGGTGAACAATGCAGGCGCGGCCGAGAGCGCGGCGTTCCTGAAGAGTGACGATGCGCTCTTCGAGCGCATGCTGGCCGTCAACTTCATCGGACCCGTGGCGGCGACCCGCGCGCTGCTGCCGGGCATGCTCGCGCGCGGCGCGGGTCGCATCGTGCACATCGCGAGTACCGCGGGACTGACCGGCTACCCGTACGTCACGGCGTACGTCGCGGCCAAGCATGCGCTGGTGGGGTTCACGCGTGCACTGGCGCGAGAGCTGGCGGCCAAGGGAGTGACGGTCAACGCCGTCTGCCCCGGCTTCACCGACACGGAGCTCACGGACGCCAGCGTGGAACGCATCGTGCGCACGACGGGCCGGACCGCCGACGCCGCCCGCGCGGCGCTCGTCGCGGGCAGTCCGATGGGCCGGCTCATCGCTCCCACCGAAGTGGCCGCCACGGTGGCGTGGCTCTGTCGCGACGACTCGGCGGCCATCACGGGCCAAGCCATCGCGGTCGCGGGCGGTGAGCTGTGATGACGGCCACCGCCGTCGATCCCGAGACGCGGCTCGGCGAGGGCGACCATGACGCGCTCCGTCTCTGGCTCCGCCTGTTCACGTGCAGCACCATGATCGAACGCGAGATCGGCGCCGCACTCAAGCGAGAGTTCGGCAGTTCACTGCCCCGCTTCGACTTGCTGGCGCAGCTCGAACGCAATCCCGACGGCCTGCGGCTCGGCGCACTGTCGGAGCGCCTGCTCGTGACGGGCGGCAACGTGACCTGGCTCGTCAACTCGCTCGAAGCGGACGGCATGGTCTCACGGCGCCGAGCGCCTGAGGATGGGCGCGTCTGGATCGTGGCACTGACCCCCGAGGGGCGCCGTACCTTTGCGAGCATGGCGCGTGCACACGAACGCTGGATCGCCCGCTTGATCGGGGAACTCTCTCCCCGCGACCGCTCGCAACTGCACGCCCTGCTCGGCCACTTGAAGTCGAGCATCCGCCATGAGGACGCTGCCCGATGACCGTTCCCGATTCGATGTCGGCCGCGCGCCGGCCGATCGCCCCCTACGCAGCCACGCACTTCCAATGGCGCACCGAGCACGAGGGCGCGGTCGGCGTTGTCACGCTCAATCGACCGGAGCGCAAGAACCCGCTGACCTTCGCGAGCTACGCCGAGCTGCGTGACCTCTTCCGGTCGCTCGTGTACGCGAGCGACGTGAAGGTGGTCGTGCTCACTGGTGCGGGTGGCAACTTCTGCTCGGGCGGCGACGTGTTCGACATCATCGAGCCGCTCACGAAGATGGCCGTCCCGGAGTTGCTGATGTTCACGCGCATGACGGGCGATCTCGTGAAGGCGATGCGTGGCTGTCCGCAACCGATCATCGCGGCCGTCGACGGCGTGTGTGCCGGGGCCGGCGCGATCCTCGCCATGTCGTCCGACCTGCGCCTCGCCACGCCGGCAGCCAAGACGGCCTTCCTGTTCACGCGTGTCGGACTCGCCGGTTGCGACATGGGCGCATGCGCGCTGCTGCCGCGCATCATCGGTCAGGGACGAGCAGCGGAGCTGCTCTACACGGGACGATCGATGAGCGCGGAGGAAGGCGAGCGCTGGGGCTTCTGGAATGCGCTGGTCCCTGCCGACGCCCTCGGGATGGAAGCGCTGGCCCGCGCACACGCACTCGCGTCGGGGCCCACCTTCGCGCACGCCATGACGAAGACGATGCTCCAGCAGGAATGGAGCGTGTCCATCGAGCAGGCCATCGAGATGGAAGCGCAGGCGCAGGCGCTCTGCATGCAGACGGCCGACTTCCGCCGCGCCTTCGAGGCGTTTGCCGCCAAGCGGACTCCCGTCTTCGAGGGCAACTGACCGTGGATGCGATGATGCGCGATCGGCTGGCGTGGCCGTTCTTCGAGCACCGCCACCTGGCGCTCGTGAAGGGGGTTGAGGCGTGGACGGCCACGCATCCGGTTCCTCACGACGCCGACACCGACGCAACGTGCCGCGCGTGGGTGCGCGCGCTTGGCCAGGCGGGGTGGCTTCGCTACTGCGTGCCCGAAGCGTGGGGCGGCGCGCAGCCCGAGATCGAATCGCGATCGCTGGCGCTGCTTCGTGAGTGTCTCGCGGCGCACGACGGGCTCGCCGACTTCGCGATCGCGATGCAGGGACTGGGCTCGGGCGCGATCAGCCTCGAGGGCAGCGCGGAGCTGCGGGCACACTGGCTGCCGCGCGTCGCGTCCGGCGACGCGATCGCCGCGTTTGCGCTCACCGAGCCCGAGGCCGGCTCCGATGTGGGCGCCATGACCTGTCGCGCCGAGCGTGTGGGGGACTCCTACGAGATCACCGGCGAGAAGACGTGGATCTCGAACGGCGGCATCGCTGACTTCTACACGGTGTTTGCACGCACGGACCCGTCGAGCACGGGGGCCAAGGGGATCAGCGCGTTCGTGGTACCGGCCGACACGCCCGGACTCACGATCGCCGAACGGTTCGACGTGATCGCGCCCCATCCCTTGGCGCGCCTCCGGTTCGACCGCTGCGCGGTTCCCGTCGCGCACCGGCTCGGCGACGAGGGCAGCGGCTTCAAGCTGGCGATGCGGACACTGGACATTTTTCGCGTGACGGTCGCGGGCGCCGCGTTGGGCTTCGCGCGCCGCGCGTTGACCGAGGCGCTGGCACACAGCAGGTCGCGCGCCATGTTCGGCGCGACGCTCGCGCAGCAGCCGCTGGCGCAGGCCACGCTGGGCGACATGGCAACCGACTTCGATGCCGCTGCCCTGCTGACCTACCGCGCGGCGTGGCTGCGTGACACGACGGGTCGCCGGACCACGCGCGAGGCGGCCATGGCCAAGCTCGTCGCGACCGAGCACGCACAGTCGATCATCGATCGGGCCGTTCAGCTGCACGGCGCACGTGGCGTGCAGCACGGCGTCATGGTCGAGCGGTTGTATCGGGAAGTACGCGCACTGCGCATTTACGAGGGGGCCTCCGAGGTCCAGCGGCTGATCATCGGTCGCGAGACCGTCGCGGCTGCCGGGCAGCGGGAGGGATAGCGCATGACGATGCACCCGAGCGCCCACGTGGACGCGTTCGCGCGCGAGCAGTTGCCCCCACTCGAGCAGTGGCCGGTGCTGAACCTGCGTGGCGAGTACGCGTACCCGCCGATCCTCAACGCGGCCGAGCGATTGCTCGATGACGCGGTGCGTGAGGGGCACGGTGATCGCATTGCCCTGCTCGCCCCCGACACGGACGGCTGGCGCACGATCACGTACGCAGAACTCCAGCGCTGGACCGACGCGATCGCGCACGTGCTCACGGGCGAGCTTGGCCTGGTGAGCGGCAATCGCGTCCTGCTCCGCGGCTACAACGGCCCGTGGATGGCGGCCGCCTGGTTGGCGACGCTCAAGGCGGGGATGGTGGCCGTCACCACGATGCCGATGTTGCGCGCGACCGAACTGCGCGTGGTCATGCGGAAGAGCCACTGTCAGGCCGCACTGTGCGATGCACGTTTGTTGGACGAACTCACCGCCGCGGTCGCGGGCAGCGAGTCGGTTCGCGCCGTGCGCACGTGGGGGGGCGACGCGCCCGATCGCCTCGACGCCGCGCTGGAGCGCACGTCTCGCCCCTTCAGCGCCTGCCCCACGGCGTCCGACGATGTGGCGCTCATCGCGTTCACGTCCGGCACGACGGGCGTCCCGAAGGGGTGCATGCACTTCCACCGCGACGTGATGGCGATGTGCGATGGTTTCGCCGCGCAGGTGCTGCGGCCGCGCGCCGACGATCGCTGCATCGGGACGCCGCCCTTCGCGTTCACGTTTGGCCTCGGCGGCCTCATCTGCTTCCCGATGGCCGCGCGCGCCTCGACGGTCCTGCTCGAGAAGGCGACCCCCGAAACCCTCCTGCAGGCGATCGCGGCCACGCGGGCGACCATCACGTGGACCGCGCCCACGTTCTATCGACAGATGGCGCTGGCCGTGCAGTCCGCCCCGGGCGCATTCGACACGTCATCACTGCGCCAATCCGTCTCGGCCGGCGAAGCGCTCCCCGACGCGACCCGCACGCTCTGGCGCGAGGCGACGGGGATCGAGATGCTCGACGGTATCGGGGCCACCGAGCTGATCCACATCTTCATCGCGGCGGCGGGCGCCGACGTGCGCCCCGGCGCCATCGGACGAGCGGTGCCGGGTTACGAGGTAGCCGTGCTGAGCGACGCGCTGGAGCCGCTGCCGCCTGGCGAGGTGGGTCGCCTCGGCGTCCGTGGCCCCACGGGGTGCCGCTACCTCGCGGATGATCGCCAGCGCAGCTACGTGCAGGGCGGATGGAACCTCACCGGCGATGCCTGCACCATGGACGCCGACGGCTACGTCTTCTTCAAGGCGCGCACCGACGACCTGATCATCTCGGCGGGCTACAACATCGGCGCCCCCGAAGTCGAAGCCGCGGTCCTCACGCACGCGGCCGTGGCCGAGTGCGCGGTGGTGGGTGTGCCCGACGCCGAGCGTGGGCAGGCGGTGAAGGCGTTCGTGGTGCTGAAGAGCGGTCATCACGCCGACGACACGCTCGCACGCGCGCTGCAGGATCACGTGAAGGCCACGATCGCGCCGTACAAGTACCCGCGCCTCGTGGAGTTCGTGGTATCGCTTCCCAAGACTGATACCGGCAAGCTCCAGCGCTTCCGGCTCAAGGAGCCCAGATGAATACCTCGGAGCGGTCGTCACTGCCGTGGCGCTTTGAGCAGAGCGGCACCATCCGGTTCGGCCACTGCGACCCCGCCGGGATCGCCTACTTTCCGCGACTGGACGAATTGCTCAATGGCCTGTTCGAGGACTGGTGTGCCGCCGTCGGGCTGCCGTTCCACGAGCTCGTGACGCGCGACCAGCGCGGCTTTCCCTTGGTGCATGCCACGATCGAGTACGAGGCGCCGCTCCGACTCGGCGACGAGATCACCCTCGTGCAGCAGGTCCACGCGGTGGGCACGAGTTCGCTCACGCTCGACGCGACCATCGCCCGCGGGAGCACGCGATGCCTGAGCGCACGGCACGTGCGCGTCATGACCTCGCTCGCGACGCAGCGCTCCACTCCGCTGCCCGCCGCGCTCCGCGCGCAGTTTGCCTCCGACGCCGAGGGCACCCCATGAGCCTCCCGACACCGCATCAGATCATCGAACCGACGGCGTGGGCGCGTCCGCGCGGCTACTCCAATCTCGTGGCCGCGACGGGGCGCCATCTCTATCTCGCCGGCCAGATCGGCTGGAACGAGCGGCAAGAGCTGGTGGCGAGCGATCTCGTGGGTCAGACCCGACAGGCACTCACGAATATCGTGACGCTACTCGCGGCGGCCGGCGCACGACCCGAACACGTCGTCCGCCTCACCTGGTACATCACCGATCGCGACGCGTACCTCAATGCCGGCCCCGCGCTGGGCGCCGCCTATCGCGACGTGATGGGCAAGCACTTCCCGGCCATGAGCGCGGTGCAGGTCGCCGGACTCGTGGAGTCGCGCGCCGTGGTGGAGATTGAAGCGACCGCCGTGGTGCCGTAGCGTGGTTCATTCGCATCGTTTCTCCCAGCGCATCACCATCATGCCCATCACTGGCCGCATCGCCCTCGCGCTCTGTCTCGTCGCTCCACTGCGTGCCCATGCGCAAGCTGCTGAACCATGCGCCGGTCACTGGACCGGGTTGATCGAGCTGCCAGGCAGCAAGCTCGCCTTCGATGTCGACTTCGCCAGGAAGCCAGACGGTGGCTGCAGCGGCGACATCTCGATTCCGGCGCAGGGCGCCAAGGATATCGCGCTCGGCAGCGTGACGGTCAGCGCCACCAGCGCACAGTTCACCATCACCGGTGTCCCGGGCACGCCGACCTTCACCGGCACGCGCTCCGCCGATGCGCGCGCGATCAGCGGGACCTTCGCCCAAGGTGGTGCGACGTTCCCATTCAGCATGAGCGCGGCGGCCAAGCCGTCCGACGCTGCGCGTGTGGCGCTCGAGGGCTTCGATGCGTGGGTCGATTCCGCCCTCGTCGCGTGGAAGGCGGTCGGCCTCGCGGTCGGTATCGTCGTCGACGGTGAGGTGGTCTACCTCAAGGGGCACGGCCTGCGTGATCGTGAGAAGAAGCTCCCGGCGACACCGCAAACGCTGTTCGCCATCGGATCCTCGTCCAAGGCGTTCACCACTTTCGGCATGGGCGTACTGGTCGATCAGGGCAAGCTGCAGTGGGATGTGCCGGTCCGCACCTGGCTGCCGTGGTTCCGCATGAAGGACGACTTCGCGACGCTGCACCTCACGCCACGCGACCTGGTCACGCACCGGAGCGGGTTGCCGCGTCACGATCTGCTCTGGTACAACAATGCGACGGCCACGCGCGAAGAGCTCGTGCGCCGCATCGCGCATCTCCCGCTGTCCAAGGACCTGCGCGAGACGTTCCAGTACAACAACCTCATGTTCCTGACGGCCGGGTACCTCGTGGGGTCGATCAACGGCACGTCATGGGAGGACGGCCTCCGCCAACTCGTGCTCAACCCGCTCGGCATGGCGCGCACGAACTTCTCGGTCAAGCTCTCGCAGGCCGACCGTGATCATGCGGAGCCGTACAAGCTCCGCCGCGATACCATCGAGCACATTCCGTTCCGCGACATCTCGCTCGTGGGACCAGCGGGAGCGATCAACTCGAGCGCCGAGGAGATGCTCAAGTGGGTCGGCTTGCACCTGAACGGTGGCAAGCTCGGCGATCGGCAGATCATCCAGCAAGCCACGCTGCGCGACATGTACCGGCCGTACACCCCCATTACCGGCATGGGAGACGATCCCGAGATGGGCCCCATGAGTTACGGGCTCGGCTGGTTCGTGGACACGTACCGTGGTCACTACCGGGCGCAGCACGGCGGCAACATCGACGGGTTCACCGCGGCCGTACAGCTCCTGCCGCAGGACAAGATCGGCATCGTCGTGCTGGTGAACCAGGATGGCTCCGCGCTGGGTGAGCTGGTCTCCCGACACGCCATGGACCGGATCTTCGGTGCGAAGCGTGATTGGAGCGGCCAAGCACTGCAGCGCCGCAACACGGCCAGCCGGAGCAGTCAGGCCGCCGAGGCGAAGGCCGGTGAGGCGCGCATTCCCAATGCACCGGCGGCACACCCGCTGGCCAGCTACGTCGGCACGTACGCCGACTCCGGATACGGCAGCCTGTCCATCACGCTGGAACGCGACACCCTCGCGCTCGAGTATCATGGCATCCGGGCCAAGCTCCAGCCGTGGCACTTCGAGACCTTCAGCGCGCTGCGCAACCCCGACGATCCGACGTTCGAGAGCGCACAGCTCACCTTCCGAACGAGCACGGCTGGACGGATCGACGGCGTGCTGCTGAACATCGAACCGACCGTCGCCCCGATTGTCTTTACCCGGCAGCCCGATCCGCGACTGCGTGACGCCGCCTATCTCCAGAAGTTCGTCGGCCGCTATCAGCTCCCTGCTGGCCCCGTGGCGACGGTCTCGCTGCGCGGCAATGTGGTCTTCTGGTCGCAGGGCGGAGGCGCCCCCACCGAACTCGAACCGGAGGATGGTGCACGTTTCGTGGTGAAGGCGCAGCGGAGCCTGTCGATCGAGTTCAAGCTGGACGCGAGCGGCAAGGTCACGGGCGCACGCGCAGTGCAGCCGGGCGCCGTCACCGACATCGTGCGGCTGCCGTAGCGCGCGTCGCTACGGCTTGAGTCGCATGAGCCCTTCTTGCGCGACCGACGCGACCAGTTCCCCGCTCCGCGCATAGATCGATCCGCGGACGAAGCCGCGGGCACCGGCCGCCGTCGGGCTGTCCATCACATACAGCAGCCACTCGTCCGCGCGGAACGGTCGGTGCAGCCACACGCAGTGGTCGAGCGACGCCATCATGAGACCCGGCGTGCGGTACGACACGCCATGCGGGCGCAGCGCCGTGGGCAGCAGGCCGTAGTCCGTCGCGTAGGCCAGGACGGCCTGATGGATCAATGGTTCGTCGGGGAGCTGCCCAAGCGAGCGGAACCAGAGGTAGCGCAGCGGCAGTTGCGTGCCCGGTGTGAACGGGTCGATCGGTTCGACCGGGCGAAAGTCGATGGGCCGGTCTTGCGTGAGTACCGGGCGCAGCGGTTCGGGAATCCGGTCCGCCATCTCACGAACCAGTTGCAGCTCCGGCGCCAGCGTCTCGGGCGCCGGCACATCCGGCATCGTGTCTTGGTGGCTCAGTCCGGGTTCGTCGACATGAAACGACACTGAGCAATTGAAAATGGCCTGCCCGTGCTGGATCGCGGTCACGCGTCGCGTCGTGAAGCTCCTGCCATCGCGCAGCCGATCGACGAAGTACACGATCGGTGCGGCCAGGTCACCGGGAAGAATGAAGTAGCCGTGCGCCGAGTGGGCCTCTCGAGCGCCATCCACGGTGCGACGCGCGGCAACCAGCGCCTGTGCGAACACCTGACCACCGAACACGCGCGGGCTGCCCAGGTCACGATTGCGCCCGCGGTAGATGTTGACCTCGAGCGGCTCCAGGTCGAGCAGCGTCAGCAGGTCGGCGAGCGGATCGGACATCAGGCTACTCCGTGTGCATGCGCACGCATGGCATCAGGTTGTCACGGGGTGGCAACACGATGGGAGCCACGCCTAACGGCGGCGCTCTCCGGTTGCCAGCCGAGACCTCGCACTCAACCCTTCGGCCTGGTCCCGGCCTTCTCTCCCTTCGCGGTCTTGGCCTTCGGCTTGGCCTCGGCGATCGGAGCGGCAACGGCGGGGGCCATCGCGCAGGCGAGCTTTTCGCGCGAGACGCTGCGGCGCGCGACCACGTACTCGGGCGCTTCCTCGCTGATGATCCCGTCGCGACGCCACCGTGCCTGACCCCGCATGATCCCGCCCAGGTCGTCCAGGGAAATCTCGTACTCGGCCTTCTCCATCGCGAGGCCGAACATGACACGTCCCGCCGTCTCACCCGGGTGCCAGCGCACCGGCGTCAGTGCAGTCGCCGTGTCCACCTTGACCAGCGGGCCGATGGTGGCGCAGCCGTGATACGACACGGTGCTGTCGGACGCCGTCATCGGGACGCGTTCGACCGTGAGCTGCAGCCGCCCGATGCGCGAGCCGGGGGCCTGCGCGGCGGGGCCGCAGTCCGCCGTCGCGCAGACCCACAGTTCATAGTTGCCGACGAGCGCCTCAGGATTGATCGGCGGGGCAGGCGTCTTGTCCGGAGCAGATTCGCAGGCGACCACGAAGATGGACGCCCCAAGCAGCATTCGGAGAGGTCGCATGACGGCCCTGTGGGCTGGATACACGTGATCGGCGCTGGGAGACATGGGGATTCGTGTCGAGCGACTACAGGTACTGGAGGACGCTTTCCACGCGAATCGGCGCAAGGCGCGCGCGCCCTCCGAGGAACGCGAGGTCGATGAAGACACCAACCCCGACAACCTGCGCCCGCACCCGCTCCACCAACTTACACGCGGCGTCGGCCGTCCCGCCCGTCGCGAGCACGTCGTCGACGACCAGCACCCGGTCTCCTGCCCCGAGCGCATCCGCATGGAGTTCGAGGGCATCCGTTCCGTACTCGAGCGCGTACGTCTCGCGCACGGTGTCCGACGGCAACTTGCCGGGCTTCCTCGCGGGCACCAACCCCACCCCCAACGCGGTCGCCATGGGGGCGCCAAACAGGAAGCCGCGACTCTCGATCGCAACCACGTGGGTGATCCCGGCCCCCTGCCACGGCTCGACCATCGCGGCCGTGCACGCCGCGAACAGCCGGGCATCGGCCAGGACCGGGGTGATGTCCTTGAATTGAATCCCTTGTTTCGGAAAATCGGGCACGATGCGAATCGCGTCGTGCAGCTCGGTACGCAGATCGGACATTCGCGGCCCTCAGCGATGGATCGTGAACGGCGTCGGGTACTCCGTGGCAGGGTCGGTCGGCATGTCGATCACCCCCGTCACCCACGCGCCCTCAGGCCCGCGGCGCAGGTCCTCCATGAGTCCCGCGACCGCGTCCGGGTGACCACGCGCCACGAGCCGCACCGTGCCATCGCTCATGTTGCGCACCCAGCCGGCCAGCCCCCAGCGGCGCGCGCGTTCGCGCACGAACCAGCGGAAACCCACGCCCTGCACGCGGCCCTCCACGCTCACCTGCACGGCGCGTTCGCTCAGCTCGCCCATCCGTGCAATCCGATGAGAGGAACGAACCGGACGGGGCCGAGGGTACGCGACTCGGTAGACTCGCCGCGCTTGGTGACGACGTGCAACAGCTGCTCATCGCGCGAGCCGATCGGAATGAGCAGCCGACCGCCCTCGGCCAGCTGCTGCACGAGCGGCTCGACCACCTTCGGAGCAGCCGCACTCACGAGGATCGCGTCGTACGGTGCGTAGGCGCCCCACCCGAGCGTCCCGTCCCCCTGCAGGAGCGAGATGTTGCGCGCGCCGCACGCCTTGATCGCCTCGCGCGCGGGCTCCAGGAGCGCCCCGATCCGCTCGATGCTGAAGACCTGGTCCGCGAGGTGCGACAGCAACACGGTCTGGTAGCCGGATCCCGTGCCGATCTCGAGCACGCGCTCGCGCCCCGTCAGCGCCAGCTGCTGCAGGTAGGTCGCATGGATGGATGGCTGCGAGATCGTCTGCCCGTTGCCGATCGGCAGCGCCGAGTCCTCGTAGGCACGGTGTCGCACGCCGGTGGGCACAAACAGATGCCGCGGCACGAGGTCGAAGGCGCGGATGACCGCGACGTCATGGATCCCCGCCCCTTGCAGCGCCTCGATGAGGCGACGACGCGCGCCGCGATACTGCGGCTCCTGACCTACGGGGCCCGCCACCACCGCTCCGCGTCCGCCAGAATGCCGTGGTTCGTGAGGTCCAGATGCAACGGCGTCACCGAGATGAAGTTGTCCTGCAACGCGCGCGAATCCGAATCGGGAGCGCTCCCCGTCCATGACGCCGAACCTCCCCCGATCCAGAAGATCTCGCGACCCCACGGATCCTGCATCGCCTTGATCGAGTCGGAGAACACGCGCTTGCCGAGCTGCGTCAGGCGCACGCCGGCGATGTTGACCGCACGCACCGGCGGCAGGTTCACGTTGAGCAGCGTGTGCGCCGGAAAGGTGGGCAGCGACGTCAGGTGGCGCAGCAGGTCGGTAATCGCATCGAGCTGGTCCTCGAGCAGGTCGTCACTGCGCAACACACGCCCCCCGTACGAGAAGGCGATGCTCGGAATCCCGAGCGCCAACCCCTCCATGGCCGCGGCCACGGTTCCCGAATACAGGACGTCCTCGCCCATGTTCGGCCCGTGATTGATGCCCGACAGCACGAAGTCCGGCCGCTCCGTCATCAGCTGTTCGACGGCGAGCAACACGCAGTCGGTGGGCGTCCCATCGACCTGCCAGCGCCGATCGCCGCGCTTCACGGGACGGAGCGGATGATGCAGCGTCAGCGCGTGGCTCGTGGCGCTCTGCTCACGGTCTGGAGCCACCACGGTGACCTCACCGACCCGCTCGGCGGCACGCTGCAGCACGTCAAGCCCGTGGGCGAGGATCCCGTCGTCGTTGGAAAGCAGGAAGCGCATGGAGTGATGCCCGGGGTCAGCCGTGGTCAGGAGTGCGCGATCGCGCACCTGACAAGTCGGCGAGGATGTCCGTGAGTTCCCGTTCGAGCGATGCGACCACCTGGGCCTCGAGCGCGGCCCCGGCGACGACGCGCAATTCGCCCGAGCGGCGGTGCTCTTCCATCTTCCGGCGCGCGCCTTCGATGGTGTACTTCTCCACGTAGAGCAGGTGCTTCACGAGCAGGATCAGTTCGATCTCTCGGCGCGAGTACACCCGGTTCCCCGAGCGGTTCTTGGCGGGATGCAGGACGCGAAACTGACTCTCCCAGTAGCGGAGCACGTGCGGCTTGAGTTCGGTGAGGTCGCACACCTCGCCGATCGAGAAGAACTCCTGCACCGGCTCCGGTCGGCTCACGCATCCACCTCGGTGCGCAGCTCGCGACCCATGAGGTCGGCAATGACCTGCGGGGCGGGATACCCCTCGAACAGGATGCGCGACACACTCTGCACGATCGGCATGTCCACCCGATGCCTGGCGGCGAGGGCGAGGGCGCTCCGCGTCGTGAACACCCCCTCCGCGACGCTCTCCTTCCCTGCCATCGCCTGCTCGAGCGTCTGCCCGCCGCCCACCGCCATCCCGACCGCCCGGTTCCGCGAGAGCGATCCAGTGCACGTCAGCACGAGGTCTCCCATCCCCGCCAGCCCGGCGAAGGTCGCCGGCTCCGCGCCGAGCGCGACGCCCAGCCGCGTCATCTCGGCCAGACCACGCGTGATGAGCGCTGCGCGTGAGTTGAAGCCGAGCCCCAGGCCTTCGACGATCCCCGTCGCCACGGCCATGACATTCTTGAGGGCGCCACCGAGCTCGACGCCCATCACGTCATGCTGCGTGTAGACGCGAAAGGAACGTGACGAGAGCAGCTGCTGCACCCGGGTTGCGGCGCCGCCATCGGCGCTCGCCGCCACGATGGCCGTCGGCTGATGGCGTGCCACTTCCAGCGCGAAGCTCGGTCCCGACAGCGCGACGATCGGGTGGCCGGTGAGCTCGCTCGCGACCACATCGGTCATGAGGGCGAGCGTGTCCGCTTCGATCCCCTTGGTCGCCACTACGATCGTCGCGCCCGGCGCGAGTTCGCGGCGCAGTGACCGGGCGACCGCACGCAGCGCCTGCGACGGCGGCACCAGGACGACGGTCGAGGCATCGGCCACCGCCGCCGACACGACGTGCTCGGCGACCAGCGACGGATCGAGCGCCACGCCGGCGAGAAAGCGCGGATTCTCGTGGCTCGCGTTGATCGCCGCGACGACATCCTCCTCGCGCGCCCACAGCCGCGTCTGACGACCATGCCGGGCCAGGTGATCCGCCAGCGCCGTGCCCCACGCGCCGCCCCCGATGACGGCCGTCACGCTCATGCGGCCCCCTCCGCCTTCTTCTTGAAGCTGTGCTCCTCGCCTCGACGCAACCGGCCGATGTTCGCCCGATGCGTCCAGACGACAAAGGCTGCGATCACGACCGACGGCCAGAAGAAGAGCGAGCTGACCCCCTGCGTGAGCGCCACGGCCAGCGGCAGCGCGAGCGCCGCGAGGATCGAACCGAGCGACACGAACCCCGTGAGCTTCACGACGACGCCAAAGATCACGAGCGCCGCAATCGTGGCCTTGGGCGCGAGGGCGAGGAAGACGCCCGCACTCGTCGCTACTCCCTTGCCGCCGCCACGAAAGCGCAGAAAGACCGGCTTGGCATGTCCGGCGATCGCAGCCGCCCCGTACGCCACCGCCCACCAGTCGGAGTGCTCGGTGGCAATGAGCCAGGGAAAGAGTCCCGCGGGAATGCCGCCCTTGAGCGCGTCCGCGACAAAGACCGGCACGGCCCACCGCCACCCGAGCGTGCGCAACACGTTGGTCGCACCCAGGTTGCCGGAGCCTACCGTGCGGAGGTCGATCCCTCTGGCCTTGCCAGCGAGGTACGCAAACGGGATCGATCCCATCAGGTAGGCGAGCAGCAACCCCACCCACGGGTTCACGTCGATCGGCACCGTCACGCGCGCGCGCCCTTCCCTGCCGCCCGCCGCATGATCACGCGCAGCGGGTTCCCCGTGAAGCCCCACACCTCGCGGAAGCTGTTGTGCAGGTAGCGCACATAGTGGTCCTCCACGAGATCCGGTGCGCTGCCGAACACCGCGATCGTTGGCGGCGCGGTTTCCACCTGCGTCGCATACAGCAACCGGATCTCTCGCCCCGCCGCCTGTGGCGGTTGGCGCCGCCCGACGATGTTCTCCAGCGCGTTGTTGACCTGCGACGTGGAAATGCGCTTGCTGCGCTCCGCCTCCACCACCAGCACGAGATCCAGCACCTTCGTGACGCGCTGTCCCGTGAGCGCCGACGCGAACAGGAACGGCACCCACTTGAGGAACGGCGCCTTCTCGTGCGCCTCCTTCTGGAACTTGGCGGAGGTCTTGCCGTCCTTCTCCTTCAGGTCCCACTTGTTGACCACCATGATCAGGCCGCACCCGGCATCCCACGCCATCTGCGCGATGCGCAGGTCCTGATTCTGGATCTCCTCCTCCTGCGCATCGATGAGCAGGATGCACAGGTCCGCCTGCTCGATCGCCCGGCGCGTGCGCAACGACGAGTAGAACTCGATCCCGTCGCTGATCTTGGCCTGACGCCGCAGGCCGGCCGTGTCGACGAACACGAACTCGCGCTGATGGTAGCGGAACCGCGTGTCGATGGCGTCGCGCGTCGTGCCGGCCTCATCGCTCACGACAAGCCGCTCTTCGCCGAGCAGCCGGTTCACGAAGCTCGACTTGCCCACGTTGGGACGACCGATCACCGCGACACGCAGCGCCTCGTCGGCCTCACCGCCTCCGGCCGGCAGCGCCTCGACGAGAATGTCGAGGAAGTCGCCCGAGCCCTTGCCGTTGGTGGCCGAGACCGGAATCGGCTCGCCCGCCCCCAGTTCATAGAACTCGTAGAAGTCGGTGGAGCGCGGATCGTCTGTCTTGTTGGCGACGAGCAGGAACGGCTTGCGCGACTGCCGCAGCATGTCGAGCACGCGCGCATCGCTCGGATGCAATCCGGCAATCGCGTCCACCACGAAGCAGAGCACGTCGGCCTCGCCGATCGCGACTTCCACCTGGCGGCGGATCTCCTTGTTCATCATCCCCTGCGCATCATCGACGATGCCGCCCGTGTCGACGAGCCAGAACTCGCGCCCGCCCCACTCCGCGCGCGCGTAGTGCCGGTCGCGCGTCGTGCCGGCTTCCTCGGAGACGATCGCACTGCCCTGTCCCACCACCCGGTTGAACAGCGCCGACTTGCCCACGTTCGGCCGCCCGACCAATGCCACCACGGGAATGCTCATGCGGTCACCGACGCCGCTTCGGCGGCCAGGACGTCCACGAAGTCGTACGACGGATACACCGGCATTGGCAACGCCTCGCGCACTTCGACAAAGCGCGCCTCATCAAGGAAAAGCCCGTCGTCGTTGATCGACTCGGCGGGAATCAGTGCAAAATCCAGATCGGACCGTCCGCTGAGCGCACGGGTGATATCGGCGCCCACGAGGAGCCCCGCGGTCGTCACGGTCGGGCCAAAGAGCGAGTTCTCGGTGGGGATCAACTCGAAGGTGGCCCCCGTCTGTGCGTGCAGCTGATCGAGCAGGGCCGGCATGAGCGGCACCATCGACGTCCCCGTGACCACGCCGATGCGCCGTCCATCGAGCCGCCCCAGCGTCGCGATCCCGGCGGCCAGCCGCTCGCGCAGCCGCGTCACCGCCCCCACGCCGTTCTCGATCTGTGCGTACTCGCCGTAGTGCTCGGGACCGGGCAACTCGCGGCCCGCGAGCAGGTACAGCTCATCCGAGCCATACACCCATCGCTCGTCGCGCTCGGCCAGCCCGCGAGCGGCCCACCGCTCCGCCACCGCGAGCAGGCTGGCGGAATGCGCGACGTCCATCGGCTTGCCGTTGTACAAGTGCGAGAACTGTGTGACCCCGACCGGTACGAGCGCCACCGAGAGGACGGCGTCGCCCAGGTTCCAGAGATCGGTGAGCGACTGCTCGAGGACATCGCCATCGTTGAGCCCCGGCACGATCACCATCTGGCCGTGGAACTGGATGCCGCCCTCGGCAAGCCGCGTGAGCTGGTCCACGATGTTCGGCACGCGCGGATTGTTGAGCAGCACCTTGCGCGCTTCCCACGGCGTCGCGTGCACCGATACGTACAGCGGCGACAGCCGGTATTCGAGGATGCGCGCGATGTCCTTCTCCTTCACGTTGGACAGCGTCGCGAAGTTGCCGTAGGCGAACGAGAGGCGGTAATCATCGTCGCGGACATACAGCGGACGACGCAGCCCTTTCGGCAGCCCCTCGATGAAGCAGAACTCGCAGCGATTGGCGCAACGCCGGATCGTCGGCGGTTCCAGTTCGATGCCGAAGGGCTCGCCCTCGAGACCGTCCTCCAGTTCGAACTCGACGACCTCACCGTCACCCAGCGTGGCCTCGATGAGCAGCGGCGCATCGACGCTCAGGAACTCCCAATCCAGGAAGTCTTCGAGCTCGCGCCCGTTGATACGCCGCAGCGTCGTGCCGGGGGTAACCCCCAGCTGTTCCGCGATGCTTTCGGCGTGGACTCGGGCGATTTTGACCATTCAACTAATCTGGCAGGCGAATGGTCAGAAATCAATGCATACCAACGACTTGTAACGCTCGCAGTAAGCCGTTGCAGCTACCAGCGATAGCTCGCCCCGCTCCCGGTGTTGAAGAGCACAACCTCGGCATCTGGAGCCAGCACGCCACTCTTCACCATCGCCCTCGTGACGTGCAATGCGCACCCGCCCTCCGGCGCCGCGTCGACCCCCGACGCGGCCGCCAGCTCGGCCGTCGCCGTTCGCATTTCGTCCTCGGTGGCCGTCGCGGCCGCGCCCTCGCTCTGTCGCAGCGTGCGCAGCACCAGCCGGTCACCGAGCGGGCCGGGCACGCGCAGCCCGGCCGCGTACGTGACGGGATCCTCCCACGGGGTCGCACGGTCGAGCCCGGCCGCGAAGGCGCGCGTGAGTGGCGCACAGCCGGCTGCCTGCGCGATGATCATCTTGGGCCGCCGCGTACCGACGGGCAGCCATCCCCAGCCGATCATCTCGTCGATCGCCTTCCAGATCCCGATCGTCCCTTCGCCACCGCCGGTCGGGTACACGATCGCGTCGGGCAATCGCCAGCCCAGCTGTTCCGCGACCTCATAGCCCATCGTCTTCATGCCTTCCACGCGGTACGGCTCACGCACCGTGGCGATGTTGAACCATCCTTCCTCCTTCGCAAAGGCCATCGCCGCCTTGCCCGCATCACCGATGTGCCCGTCCACCAGCACGAGGTCCGTGCCCATCGCCCGGATCGTGTTGAGGATCGGAGGCGGAGTGGTGGCCGGCGCCCAGATCCGCACCGGGAGCTGCGCTGCCGCACCATAGGCCGCCAGCGCCGCGCCGGCATTGCCCGCCGTCGGCACCACCAGCCCCTTCACTCCCAGCGCCTTGGCACGGGTGACGGCGGCCGCCATCCCGCGCGCCTTGAAGCTGGCGGTCGGGTTCACCCCCTCGTCCTTGACCCACAGGCGTCGTACACCGACTGCCTTCGCCAGCGCGGGCACATCGATCATCGGCGTCAGCCCCTCGCCCAGCGAGACGGGCTTCTCACCTTCAACCAGCGGCATCGCGTCGGCGTAGCGCCACTGGCTCCACGCTGAGCGCAGACCATCGCGCCTGGGTGGCGCCGAGGTCAGCCGCACGATCAAGGGCTGCGAGCAGGTGGGACACAGCGAGGCGAGTCGGTCGCCAGGGGCCGTGTACTCGCAGGACGAACAATGCAGGGACCAGGTGCTCATGGCAGCGATGGCAATGGGACGGCGCCGCGCGAGGCGGCGTCAGACATGGGAGGCGGCGTGGCAAGCGGCGTGCTGCTGCCCGGTACATCGGTCGCTCCGTCGTTACCCGACGGTGAGGCGGCGCCACCGGACGCGCGCGTGGGCGCTGACGCCTCCAGTGCGGCAAGCAGCTTGCGGGCGCTCGACAGGCTGAAGCCCGGGAGCGCCGCGATCGCCTCGGGTGCTGCGGTGCGCACGGCGTCGATCGAACCGAAGCTCGCGAGCAAGGCGCGCCGTTTGGTGGGACCGATGCCGGGGATGCTCAGCAGCGCCGATGTCACCGTGCGCTTGGAGCGCTGCTGGCGCTGGAAGGTGAGCGCGAACCGATGCGCCTCGTCGCGCGCCTGCTGCAGCATGCGCAACGCCCGCGACCGCCGCGAGAGCCGCACCCCCTCCGACCGTCCCAGCATGAACACCAGCTCCTCGCGCTTGGCCAGCGAGATCAAGGGCAGCGAACCAAGCCCCGCCGCAACCAGCGCGTCGTGCGCAGCGCCCAGCTGGCCCTTGCCACCGTCAATCAGGATCAGGTCTGGCAGCGGCTTCCCTTCTTCCGTCCGCCGCGCCACGTAGCGCCCCACGACTTCCTTCATGCTGGCGAAATCGTCGATGCCCTCGACCGTCTTCACCTTGAACTTGCGGTACTCGCCGCGCCGCGGGCGCCCATTCTCGAACCAGACCGCACTCGCCACGGTGTCCGTACCCTGCGCGTGCGAGATGTCGAAGCAGGTGATGGCCCGCGGAACAGTCTGCAGGCCAAGCTCCCGCTGCAACTCGTACACCGGATCCGATGCCCGCTCATCCGTCTCGTCGCTCGCGAGCTTGAACTCCTCGAGCAGGTGCCGCGCGTTGCGGTCCGCCAGTTCCAGCATCTCACGCTTGGTGCCGCGCTGGGGCACCAGAATGCGCAGCCCGTCGATCGACGCCTGCAACAGTTCCCGGTCGGCAAAATCGAATGGCACGAGCAACTCGTTGGTGCGCTCCTCGGCGGACGGCCAGGTCCGCGCGAGAAAGGCGCCGAGGACGTCGCCGTCCTCTTCCTCGTCCACGTTGCCCAGCAACCGATGGTCGCGGGCCAGCAGCTTGCCATCGCGGATGCGGAGCACGGCGACGCACGCGTCGTCACCGTCGCGGGCGTATCCGATCACGTCGCGGTCGCCGCCGTCGGCCGGGGCGATCGCGCCCGGCTCCTCCATCGCGTCGAGATACTTGAGCGCGTCGCGCAGCTCGGCGGCCCGCTCGAAGTCGAGCGCCTCCGCCGCTTCGGCCATCCTGGCCCGGGTGTGGCGCATGACATCGCCGGTCTTTCCGTCGAGGAACAACACGACTTCACCGATCATGGCGCCGTACTCGGCCTGCGACTGCAACTGCACACACGGCGCCTTGCACCGACCGATGTGCCAATCCAGACAGGCACGCTCGGGAGCCTCACGCGGCAGATCCCACGAACACGAACGCACGGTGAACATGCGCTTCACCACATTCAGCGCACGGCGCATCCCGCCGACATCCGTATACGGCCCGAAGTAGCGCGCGCCGTCGTCGACCACCCGCCGCGTGACCCACACCCGCGGAAAGGGCTCCTGCACCGTCACCTTGATGTACGGATACGACTTGTCGTCGCGCAGCAGGATGTTGTAGCGTGGGCGATGCTCCTTGATCAGGTTCGCCTCGAGGATCAGCGCCTCCGCCTCGGTGGCCACCACGATCGAGTCCACGTCCAGCGCCTGCGCCATCATCAGGCGCGTCTTGGACGGATAGCCCGCGTCCGCGCCGAGATACGATCGCACACGCTGCCGCAGCCGCTTCGCCTTGCCGACGTACAGCACGGTCCCCTCGGCGTCCTTCCAGAGATAGACGCCGGGCGATTCGGGGAGCTGCGCAACCTTCTGCGCGAGCAGCTCGGGAGAGGCGGGGAGGGGTGACACGTCCGACGAAAGTTAGCGGCGGCGTCGCGGGAGCCGCGCCAGCACGGCCGTGACCTCGGGAACCCCCGCGAGGCGTGCAAAGGCCAGATACGTTGCGGCGTAGACGGCAAGTCCCACCAGCGAGAGCACGAGCGCCGGTAGCCGTCCTTCGGCCAGATGGATTCCGCCCGCCAGTAACGCGGCCACGAGCGACAGTCCCCACAGCATCGCGAGGAACGGTCGCGGCGTCCCCACACTGCCGATTCGACGCCGGAGTGCGTGCCGAAGCAACCCGTACTCGACCCATCCCGCGAGGCCGGAGCCGAGCGTCAGGCCCGCCACCCCCCAGCGCGCGTCGACGCCGAACAGTCCCGGCCCCCACAGCGCGAGCCCGGCGCCGAGCACCACCGACAGCGCGACACGCGCGATGGCATAGCGCATCGGCGTTCGCGTGTCGCGCAACGCGTAGAAGGCGCTCGCATACAGCCGCCCGAACACCGTCGCCAGCAATCCCACGGACGAGCCCGCAAGAATGCCCCACACCCAGCGCGTGTCGGCGACAGCGAACTGCCCACCCTGATAGATCGCGCTGACGATGAAGTCGCCAAGCACGATGAACGCCACCGCCGATGGTATCACGAGGAAGGCCACGCGGCGGAGCGCACCATCGAGCCGCTCCCGGAGTTTGCGCGCCACTTCGTCCACCGCGCCCAGTTCGCTCGACATCGCGGGCAGCTCGGCGGCCGACACGGAGGCGCCGAACAGCGAGATCGGCAACATGTAGATCAACTGCGAGTACGTGAGCGCCGACACCGCCCCCTGCACCACCTGCGATGCGATGATCGTGTCCACGTATGCGCTGATCTGCACGACGCCGCGTCCCGTGACGACGGGGAGGAAGTTGCGCACGATCTCGCGCACGTCGGCATTACCGCGACGGAAGGCCGGGCGAATCGTCCCGGCGAGGCGATAGACCACGGGCAGTTGCACCAGCACTTGCAGCAAGGCGCCGACGACCGACGCCCACGCGACCGTGATCGCGAGATCGCCCTGCCCCTCTCGCCCGCCCCAGACGAGGAGCGCCACGATCTGCGCCAGGTTCCACGCGACCGGCGCCGCATACGCCAGAAAAAAGTGCCGGTGACTGTTCAGCACGCCGAGCGCCCACGCCGAGAACACGAACAGCCCGGCGCCGGGAAAGAGCAGCCGCACCAATTGCGTGGCCAGTGTCTTGGCCTCGCCCGTGAAACCCGGGGCCAGCGCCGTCACGATCCACGGTGACAGCAGGATGCCGCCCAGCACGAGCAACGCGACCACAAGCCCGAGCAGCGCGAGCACGGCACCGGCCACCTCGCGCGCACGATCATCCTCGTCCTGGGCCAGCAACCGCGCGTACACCGGCACGAACGAAGCCGAGAGCACCCCCTCACCGAGCAGGTTCTGCAACAGGTTGGGAATGCGGAATGCGACGGCGAAGGCATCGGCGGCAATCGAGTTGCCGAAGAAATGCGCGAAGACGCGCTGTCGTACGAGACCGAGAAGACGGCTCGCCAGAATGCCAAGCGCCACGCGTGTGGCACCGCCCCGCTGTGCCGCGTTTCGCGCCGCGACCTTCTCCGTCGTCATCCGGACGCGCCGGCGTCACCCACCAGCCACGTCGCGTGCGCCGACATCTGCTCGTCGAGCAAGCCCAGCAACCCCTCGCCGTGACGCGCGACATACGGGAACCAGGCGATCGATCGCTCCTGACGGCCGCCCGCCGGGCGCAGCGCGCCGCGGACCGTGGCGAGGTCATGCGACAACGCGGTGTCGGCGCGCAACGCCGCCGCGGCGAAGCGCCGCTCCATCCGGTCGATCCGATGGTGCAACTGATGACGCATCCCCTCCACGCTGCGACTCGGCACGCCGGGCGGCAGCGCCGACGCGAGCACGGCGGCCTCGGCATCGGCCGATTGGCGTAGTCGCGTGAGTGCCTCGCGGGCGCGCGCATCAATGCGTCCGCGTGCACGCGACGTCTCGGCCGCGTGCGGGTCGGCCAGCTCGGCAAGCGTGAGCGAGCGCCGTTCGAGCATGCGCGCGATCTGTGGGTCGATGATCGTCCCCGACCATCGTGGCACGCCGAGCGGTGCGCGGACACCAAGCGCATCCGCGACCGCGGTGGCCTGCGCGAAGTAGGCGAGTTCACCGGGACCGGCGACATACGCGACCGTCGGCATCAGTTGGGCCTCGAGGACGGGACGCAACAGGACGTTCGCGCTCAGGCTGCCGCTGGACGCACTGCGCGCGTGCGCCGCTGCCTCTCCCAGCGGAACGCGCAGCTTGGCGCCAGCCGCCAGCGCGAAGACATGCGACAGCCCCTGGACCTCGGCGACCTGTGGATGATGTCCAGCCGCGACAAGTGCTTCGTCTCGGAGGTGTACGGCCCGCGCGACCGCGTCAGCCTGCGTGAGCGCATGCACGAGATGCGGCGTTGCAGCGTTGCGTACCGCAGGGTGCCATGCGTCCAGCACTGCAATGTCGAGCGGCTCCAGTAGGGCGCGCAGCAGACGAACATACGCATCGCCCACGGTGTGCTCGGCCACGTACGCGGACTGCAGCGCCTGCAGCAACTGGACGTCGGCATCACCGCCGGCGGCCGCCACTGCGGCCGCCACCGCCTCCCGCACATCACCCAACGCGCGCACGGCCATGACCTCACCGTCGGCGCCGAGTGCTGGCCCGGCAAAGCTGGCCGTGCCGCCCGGTACGGCGAGCATCGCCGTGCGCGCCTCGTCGATGTCGGCGTCATCCGTGGCCGCCCAGAAGACGGTCGTCGTCGGCACGCCGGTCGCCCGCTCGATCGCCTGCGCCAGCGCGCGCGCCGTCAGCGCCTTGTACAGAGTATACAACGGACCACCCACGAGACCGGGCTGCTGGCCGGTCGTCACGACCACGCCACCCGATGCCGCGACCGCGGCGACGCGCGCCGCCCCACAGCCCAATGCGGGTGCGAGCACGGCGGCCCAGTCTCCCGGTACGGCCGCACGCGCGGCATCGATGCGCGCACGCCACGCAGCCGCGCCGATCGGCCGTGGCACAAGCCATCCGTCGAGGTCGTGACCCGCCGCTGCGGCGTGCGCGAGACGCGAACCGCCCAGCGGCTCGGTGACAACAGAGAGTGCGGTCACTTGTGGTAGGGTTCGCCGCGCCCGATCGTGCCGGCGCGATAGAGTTGTTCGACGAGCACGAGCCGCGCCAGCTCGTGCGGCAAGGTCCACGGCGCGAGCGTCACGCGTTCGGCCGCTGCATCGCGCAGCGGGCGATCGAGCCCGAACGCGCCACCAATCACGAAGGCGATGTCGCGAGCCGCTTCGCGGTGCTTCTGCAGCCAGGCGGCGAAGGTGGCGCTGCTGTGCGCCGTGCCCGTCTCGTCACACGCGATCAGCCGCGCCGACCCGACCGCCTCGCGCAGGCGCGCGCCCTCTCGCCTGCGGACCTCGTCGGGCGAGAGGCTGGTCGCGCGCTCCTCGCGCACCTCTTTCACCTCGAGCGGCCAGTAGCGCGCCGCCCGGACCTCGTACTCCTGGATGACCGCCGCCAACCCCGCATCACGCGGACGCCCGACGACCGCCAGAATACAGCGCATCCGTGGTGGCCTGGCCTCGAGGCCGGCTTACGCGTAGATGCCTCGCAGCTTGTGCACCGTGGACACCCGGCTGATGGACAGCATGTAGGCGGCCGTCCGCAGGTTCACCTTGTGTTGTTGTGCGATCCGCAGCACGTCCTGGAACGACCGCTGCATGATGTCGGTGAGCCGTTCATTCACGGTCGCCTCCGACCAGAAGTAGCCGCCGCGATCCTGCACCCACTCGAAGTACGAGACGGTCACGCCGCCGGCATTGGCGAGAATGTCCGGGATCACGAAGATCCCCTTCTCGTCGAGCAGGGCGTCGGCCGCCGCCGTCGTGGGGCCGTTGGCTCCCTCGCAGATGATGCGGGCACGAATCGACGCGGCATTCTTGGTGGTGATCACGTTCTCGAGCGCGGCCGGTACCAGCACGTCGACGTCGAGCGCCAGCAGCTCGTCGTTGGAAATCGGATCCCCCTTCGTGAAGCCTTGCAGGGTACCGTTCTGCTTCACGTGTGCCATCGCATCCGCCACGTCGATACCCGACTTGTTGTAGTACCCGCCGGTACGATCACCGATCGCGGTAATCACCATCCCTTCCCGCTCCATCAGCATGGCCGCCGTGGACCCGACATTGCCGAAGCCCTGCACCGCGACCGTCGTGCCCTTGACCGGCATGCCGAGGTGTGCGAGCGCCTCCTTGGTCACCACGAGGCACCCGCGTCCCGTGGCCTCCTTGCGACCGAGCGAACCGCCCATCTCGATCGGCTTGCCCGTGACCACGGCCGTCACCGTGTGGCCCACGCGCATCGAGTAGGTATCCATGACCCACGCCATGACACGCTCGTTCGTGTTCACATCCGGCGCCGGCACGTCGGAATCGGGGCCGAGCACCGACATGATGCCCGCGGTGTAGCGCCGCGTGAGCCGCTCGAGCTCGGCGACGCTCATCGTGAGCGGGTCGCACACGACGCCGCCCTTCGCGCCACCGAAGGGGATGTTCACGACCGCGCACTTCCACGTCATCCACGCGGCCAGCGCCTTCACCTCGTCGATGTTCACCGCCATGTCGAAACGGATGCCGCCCTTCGCGGGGCCGCGTGCCGTGTTGTACAGGACGCGATGGCCGGTGTACACCTCGACCTCGCCGTTGTCCTTCATGACGGGAATGGCCACCGTGAGGATCTTCTCGGCATGTCGCAGGATCTTGTAGATCCCGGGCTCCAGATCGAGCAGCTCGGCGGCGCGATCGAAGCGCGACATCATCGCCTCGAAGGGATTCTCCTCGGAGAGGAAGCGGTCCTTGTCCGGGTGGACAATGCGATCAGTCGGCAGGCGAAGGTCGTTGGCCATGGCTCTCGGCGCTCTGCGCCGGTTGAGTTTGAGGCGTACGGGCACGAAGCACGGCTTCGATGGCGGCGTCAACCGCCTCACGGCCGGACTCCACGTCCACGCGCTGGGAAAGATACAGCAACGGCGGGCCCTCGCGAGGCCACAACGGGGCCAGCTTCACATGATCCTTGAGCGTGCAGATCGCGCCACCCAGTGCGGATGCCTCGCGCGCGAGACGCGTCACCTGTGCCTCGCTGAAATCGTGGTGATCGGCAAACGCCTGCACGCGCGCGTCGACCCCCAATGCCACGAGTTGCGCCGCGAAGGCGCGCGGATCGGCGATCGACGTGATGGCCATGCGCGTCCGACCGGACAGCGCCGCGAGCGGCTCCGCGCGCCCGCTCGCATCGCGGGCCTCGTGCAGGACCAGGTGCGCGACGGCCAACGGCACACCCGGAGCGACGGCCGAGAGCGCACGCGCCACGCCGCGTGCGGTGTCGATCGATGCCGCCTTGCGCGTCACCATCACCACGCTCGCGCGACGGAGCGCCGACAGCGGCTCGCGCATCGGTCCCGCCGGCAGGAGTCGCCATCGGCGCGGCCACTGGTCGGCACTCACCAACACCACGTCTGCCACGCGCGCGGCGGCGCGGTGCTGGAAGGCATCGTCGAGCACCACCACGTCCGCACCGAGCGCGGCGGCGCGCGCCGCACCGAGCACGCGGTCGGGGTCGGTGAGCACCGGCACATCGGGGTTGAGGGTCCGATGCACGAGCGGCTCGTCCTCGCCATAGCCGCGCAGCAGGATCGCGGGATGTGCGCCGCGCGCAGCCAGGGCGCCGGCGAACCACGCCGACACCGGCGTCTTCCCCGTGCCTCCCACGCTCAGGTTGCCAACCGACAACGCGGGGAGCGCGAGCCGGCGCGTGCGCAGCAGCCCCGCATCGTACGCGCGCCCGCGCACCGCCATGCCCGCGCCGTACAGCACCGAGAGCGGTGCGAGGGCTGCGCGCGCCAACACCGACAGCGCGTCATCGCTCCACCAGAGCCGGTCCGCGAACACGCGATCAGTCGACATCGCCCGCCTCGCGCCCGGCCGCTGCCATCTGGTCAGCCAACGCCACGCGCGCCGTCTCGAGTATGGCATCGTCGCCTGGCGGCACCACCGTCGGGGTGCCGTAGGCGAGCGTGACGCGCGCAAAGGGCTTCGGCACCAGGAACCGGTCCCAACTGCGCAGGCGCCACGCCGACGATGCGTGGGCGCGCAACGGCACCATCGGGGCGCCGGCACGCTGCGATGCGGCCACGGCGCCCATGGCCATGACCTTCGCTGGCCCGCGCGGTCCATCCGGGGTGATGCCGACATCCACTCCTGAGCGCAGCGTACGCACCAATTGCAGGAGCGCGCGCGCGGCGCCGCGAGAGCTGGAGCCGCGGACCGACGGGGCGTATCCCATCCCCTCGGCAATCTGCGCGATGATCTCCCCGTCCTGGTGTTCGCTGATGAGCACGGCGATCCCCTCGCCGCGGTGCATCCACACGCACGGCAGCAGTTCGCCATGCCAGATGACGATCAACGCGGGCGTCTGCGTCGCGCGCAGCTGATCGAGCCCGTCTCGGCCCAGGACGCGCAGGCGCCAGGTCGACGCGAGCACACGCAACGCCCAGCGACCCACCCAGATCGCAACGCGGAGTCGCGTCGGGAGCACGGGACGCGACGCGTCGCTCATCCGAGCATCTCGTCGGCAATCACGGCCACGCGCGCGGCAGCTCCCGCCTCACCCAGCGACGCACGCACGGCGCGCAAGTCGCGCAGCTGCTGCTCGCGCTGCGGACTCGCCGGATCGAGCAGCGGCGCGA
This sequence comes from Gemmatimonadota bacterium, assembly GCA_031372565.1. Classification (GTDB taxonomy): domain Bacteria; phylum Gemmatimonadota; class Gemmatimonadetes; order Gemmatimonadales; family Gemmatimonadaceae; genus JACPPC01. The sequence goes on from JANMLN010000193.1 coordinate 40,124, forward strand.
GCGCATCGGCCAGCGCGCCGGGCGTCACCTGCTCCTGCAGGAACTCGCGCGCGATCTCGCGCTGCGCCACGATGTTCACCAAGCCCACGTGCGGCACCTTCATCAACCGTCGTGCCAACCAGGCCGTCACGGGGTTGGTGCGATAGGCGATGATCAGGGGACACTCGGCGAGGGCCGCCTCGAGCGTGGTCGTGCCGCTCTTGCACAGCGCGGCATCGGCGGCGCGCAGCACGTCGTACGACTGCTGCGACACTTGCGGCCACGGGCAGCGCGCCGGATCAATCGTCATGCCCGGCGCCACGCTCACCACGATCTGCAGTCCGGGCACACGCTGCTCCAGCTGCCGCCCCGCGGCCACGAACAGGTCGAGATGCCGCGCGATCTCCTGACCACGACTGCCGGGAAAGAGCGCGAGGACGCGCGCGTCGGCGCGGAGCGAGAGGCGCCGTCGCGCCTCGGCGCGATCCGGCAGGTCGACCGCGCGATCCAGCAGCGGATGACCGACGAAGGTCGTGTCGATGCCCGCCGCTCGCAGCAGCGGCGCCTCGAACGGCAGGATCACCGCGGCCCGCGTGATCACGCGGCGCATGGTCTCGAGTCGTCCGGCCGCCCACGCCCACACCTGCGGCGTGATGAAGTACAGCACGGGGACGCCGGCGGCGCGTGCCGCTGCAGCCACCCGCAGGTTGAAGCCCGGGTAATCCAGCAGCACCAGCAGCGCGACCCGTCCACCGTCCATGCGCGCCCGCAAGGTCCGCAACAACTGCCAGTGATGAGGCACGGAGCGGATCACTTCGACGAAGCCCATCGCCTGCAACTGCTCCGATCGCTCGATCAGCGTCACCCCCGCCGCTTCCATGCGCACGGACCCGATGCCCACCAGCGAGACGTCGGGACGTCGCGCCCGGAGCGCCGTCGCGAACGCGGCGGCGTGGAGGTCGCCGGACACTTCCCCGGCGACAATCAGGACCTCACGCACCAGGAGTCGCCCCGCGCGCGATGACGGCCTCGATCTCCAACGCGAGCGCCAGCGCATTGCGCCCCTGTCGGCCATCGACGACGACCGTCCCTTCCCCGCGCATGGCCGCGAGCCACGCCACGAACTCGAGGCGCAGCGGCTCCCCCTCCGGCGCCTGCAGCACGATCGCGTCGCTGAACGCCGACGGGTCCACCGGCGTGCGCGAGGCGGCGAGCGCCGCACGATCGGACGCGTCGCGCAACCGATGGTGCGTCGCGGTCCCGGCCGCGAGATCGAGCGTCAGCAACCCGGAGGGTTGCACCACCTGCATCCGGCGCTCGCGCTGTGCGGCCACACGGCTCGCCGAGAGCGTCGCCATCGCGCCTGACGCGAAGACGACCGTGGCATGCGCAAGATCCGGCGTGGGAGAGAGCACGGACGCCCCGACGGCGTCGACACGCACGACCGGCGCATCGATCATGGCCAGGACGAGATCCAGGTCGTGGACCATCAGGTCGCTGACGACCGACACATCGGCGCCGCGAGCCGTGTACGGCGCCAGGCGCGTGCACGACACGAACCTCGGGGCCTCCAGCACGGGCCACACGGCGCGCACCGCGCGGTTCACGCGCTCGCCATGGCCCACGCCGACCACGACGCCGCGTGCGGTCGCAGCCGCCAGCACGGCATCCGCCTCGGCGACCGTGGCCGTGATCGGCTTCTCGATGAACAGGTGCTTGCCCTGATCCAGGCAGGCCATCGCGACCGCGTGGTGCGCGGTAGTCGCCGCCGCGATCGACACGCCGTCGCACGCACCGAGCAGCGCCGAGAGCGTGGGATGCGCGGTCACGCCAAGCTCCGCCGCCACCGACGCCGCCCGCACGGGATCGGGCTCGTAGAACCCCGCGAACCCGTCGCCGGACAGCTCGCGCAGAATCCGGACGTGGTGAAACCCGAGCGCGCCCGCCCCGGCCACGCCGACGCGCATCGTCAGATCACCACGCCGCGCTCACTCGACGCGACGAAGTCCACGAACGTCTTCACCTCGCCCGACATGGTCAGCTCGCTGCGGGCCTTCTCGAGCGCCTGCGACACGTTCAGCTCCGAACGGAAGAAGAGTCGGTACGCGCGCTTGAGCTCCCGCAGCGTGTCCTCGGCAAAGCCGTTCCGCTGCAGCCCGACGGTGTTGAGGCCATACAGCTTGACCGGATTGCCCACCGCCTTGATGTACGGCGGAATGTCCTTCGGGACGCGCGAGCAGCCGCCGATGAACGAATAGGCACCGATGTTCACGAACTGGTGCACGGCCGTGAGCCCCGAGATGTTGGCCCGGTCACCCACCGTCACGTGCCCCGCGAACTGCGTGCCGTTCGCGATCACGACATGGTCGCCCACGTGACAATCATGCCCGAGGTGCACATACGTCATGAGGAAGCAATCCTTCCCCACGGTCGTCTTGTGCGAGTGCGTCGTCCCGCGATTGATCGTGCTGTAGTCGCGGATCACCGTCCGCTCGCCGATTTCGACCGTCGTGCGTTCGCCCTTGAACTTCGTGTCCTGCGGATCGCCCCCCAGCGCCACGCCGAGGCCGAGCTTCACGCCGGCCGCAAGCGACACGTACCGCTCGAGCGTCGAGCGCGGGCCGATCACGCACCCGTCGCCGATCGTGCACCCCTCGCCGATGATCGCAAACGCGCCGATCTCGACATCCTGCCCGATGACCGTGTCAGGATGGACGATCGCAGTGGCATGAATGCGGGCGCTCACCGGTCACGCACCATGGCGGCCATCTCCGCCTCGGCCACCACGTCGCCGGCAACCTTGGCCACGCCCTTCATCCGGCAGACCTTCCCCCGGATCTGCACGATCTCGAGCTCGAAGCGGACCTGGTCTCCCGGCTTCACGGGACGGCGGAACTTCACGTTGTCGAGCGACATGAAGTACACGACCTTGTCCTCCGGACTCTCCACGGAGTCGATCAGCAGGATCCCGCCCACCTGCGCCATCGCCTCGACGATGAGCACGCCGGGCATGATCGGATGCCCGGGGAAGTGACCCTGAAAGAACGGCTCGTTGATCGTGCAGTTCTTGATTGCCACGATCCGCGTATTGGCTTCCATCTCCAGCACCCGATCCACCAGCAGGAACGGATACCGGTGCGGCAGGATCTTCATGATTTCGTCGGCGTCGAGCATGCGGGTCTCCTGTCGGGCATGTTGCAGCAGGACGCGCACCAGTTGCACGGTCCCCTTGTGACTGGGGCGGTGCGCCACGATCCGGGCCTGGACACGCCGCCCGGCGAGCGCCAGATCCCCCACTACGTCCAGCGCCTTGTGGCGCAGGAACTCATCCGGCCAGCGAAGCGGGCCGTTTACCACTGCATGGTCATCCAGCACCACGGCGTTCTCGACCGACGCCCCCTGAATCAGTCCGCGCGCACGCAGCGCCTCAACTTCGTGCATGAAGCCGAAGGTGCGCGCCGGGGCCAGCTCGCGTACGAACGCCGCGGGATTGACGGCGAACCGCCCCGCCTGCGTGCCGATCAGCGGGTGCGGAAACGCGATCGTCACGTCGACCTCGAGCGCATCGGCCGGGTACGCTTCATACCGTGAGTCGCCATCGAACAGCCGCACGCACCGCCGCAGCGTGAGGACGTCCGGCGCACCCGCCTGCTCGACCAGGCCCGCCGCCGTCAGCGCCTGAACAAAGGGCGCGGCGCTGCCGTCCGCGATGGGAGGCTCCGGCGCGTCGAGTTCGATCGTCACATCGTCGATGCCGAGCCCTGCCACGGCCGCGAGCACATGTTCCACCGTGTGGATCGCGTCTGCTCCCTCGCCCAACTGGGTACGCCGCTCCGTCAGGACCGCGCGCGCGGCATCTGCCACCACCCGCGCCGACCCGGGGCGGTCCGAGCGAACGAATGCGATCCCCGACCCCGACGCGGCCGGCACGAAGGCCAGCCGGCACGGCTGGCCCAGATGCAGGCCCACCCCCGCCACCTCGGCTCGACGCGCGATCGTCCGGCGCGTCGCCGTCACGAGTTCGCCTGCTTCACGAGGCGCTCGATGTCCTTGAGCATGACCGTGAGTTTGGTGAGAGCCGCATACCCGCGGAGCATGTCCCGATGCGGACGCGCCGGGAAGCCCGACCAGGTCTCTCCGGCGGGGACGTTCGTGATGGCTCCCCCCTTCGCCGCAACCCGGGCGCCCTTGCCGACCGTCACGTGGCCGCCCACGCCCGACTGGCCGGCGAGCACGACGCCGTCCTCGATGACCGTGGAGCCGGCGATGCCGACCTGCGCCATCAAGAGGCAGAGCTTCCCGACGCGCACGTTGTGCCCCACGTGCACCATGTCATCGAGCTTCGTCCCGGCGCCGATGACCGTGTCGTCCAGCGTACCACGATCCACCGTACAGTTGGCGCCAATCTCCACGTCGTCCTCGATGCGCACATACCCGACATGCGGCACCTTCACGTGCTGCGTACCGTCGAAACGATACCCGAATCCGTCCGCGCCAAGCCGGGACCCGGAGTGGATCTCGACCCGGTCACCGATCACCGTGCGCGGATACAGCGTCACCAGCGCGTGCAGCCGGACGTCGCTGCCGAGACGGCTCTCCGCGCCGATCACCGTACCCGCGTCGATCCAGCAACGGTCGCCGATGATCGCCCCCGCGCCGATCACGACATTCGGCCCCACACTCACCTCGGTCCCGAGCTCGACACCGTGCCCCAGCGTCACGGACGGATGCACCCCCGGCACGCGTTGGAGCTGTGGTCGGAAGTGGCGCAGCATCGGTCGCATCGCCGCCATGGTGTCCGGTACCACGATGCGTGCCGTCGCGGCGGCCGGCGTCGACTCGTACGCGCCCGTGACGAGCAGTACCCCGGCCTTCGAGCTCTCCAACTGACCGGCATAGCGCGAATCGCCGCAGAACGACAGCTCCGACGACAATGCGGTGGCCAGTGGCGCGACGCCACTCACCACCGCCGTCGCATCGCCCACGAGGGTGCCGCCTGTCAGGGCGGCCACCTCGGCCGCCGTCAGCGGCCGTCCCGTCGCGGCCGCAGCCGCGCTCGTCACGCTCACTCCGCGGGCGGCTTCGGACGGGAGATGCCCGCCGGAGTCGAGACCGGGCCGACGGCCGGCTTCGCGCTCTCCTTGGGCGCGACCGCCGCCCCGACCACCGGCTTCGGCATCAGGCGCAGCTTCGCGACCACGCGCTCCGTCACATCGAGATTCTTGTCGATCGACACGATCGGGTTCGACTGCGTCTCGACGTCGAAGATCACCGTGTAGCCTTCATCAGCACGCACATCATCAATCGCCTTCTTCACCAGGTCGGTGATCGGCTGCATCAACTCGATCTGCTTGGAGCGCGCGGCCTCCTCGAACTGCTGCTGCTGCTTCTGCGCCTCCTCCTGCTTGGTGCGGATCGCGGCTTGCCGCTGCGCCTTGACCGGGGCGGCCATCGTGGCTTCGGTCTTCTGATAGTCCGCCAACAGCTTCTCGATCGTGTCGCGCATCTTGCCCAGCTGCTCGCGCACCCCTTCGATGTACGCACGGAAGGCCGCCTCGGCGTCCGAGCGGCCGGGGGCCTGCTCAACAACCGACTGCGAGCGGATGAAGCCGATCTTGACCCCCGCCGCCTGCGCGTGCGCGGCGGCCGGGAGGATGAGCAGGGCGGCGGCGAGGGCCGCGCACAGGAAACGACGCATCAGGAGAACTCCGGAAAGGTTGGTCGCGTCATCGGTCAGAACTGCTGGCCGAGACGGAAGTGGAACTGCCATTGCGGGGCGGCACGCCCGAAGGCGTCCTTGCGATCCATCCCGTAGGCGTAGTCGAGGCCGAGCGGCCCCAGCGGCGA
>JANMLN010000021.1:0-43960 GCA_031372565.1 Gemmatimonadota bacterium
GGCGCGCGGACGGGAGCGGGTTGCAGTACCGGCGGAATCGGTACTACGATCCGAGCACGGGGCGGTTCACGCAGGCCGACCCGATCGGGCTCGCGGGGGGGCTCAATGCGTATGGGTTCGCGCAGGGGGATCCGGTCAATTTTGACGACCCCTTCGGCCTTTGCCCCGTGTGCATTCTTGCGGGTGCTTGGGCGGTCTACGAGATCGCAAGCGCAGCCTACGACATCTACACTGCGGCTAGAACGGTCGCCAATCCTCACGCGACGACGGGCGAGAAGACGCTGTCCGTAGCGCTCGCCGCGGTGAGTGTGTTCGGGCCAGGCGGAGGCTACGCGGGCGCGCTGGAGCTCTCGTCCAAGAGCGCCGCTCGGGAGGTACTGTCTGAACTTGGGGCGGAGGGGGCACAGAAGGCCGCAGCAAATCGCGCGATCGGTCGCGCCACGAAGAAGGAAATGATCGATGTGGTCAAGCAAGAGGGCGGCGCTATTGTTGTTCGAAAGTCACGCCCTGGGCGAGATGGAAAGCAGGTCATTGAGTCCACGATAGGGCCAGACGGGACCACCTCCGTTCGGCAGCGAGCCTACGACGCGAAAGGGAACCTCGTTCACGATGACCCCAAGACACCGTAGGTCAATTCCGATGAGCACAAAGAGTGATGAGAATCTGGTGCTGGACGTCGTGCGCGGCATCCGTCCTTGGGAGGACCTGCGCCGGGTTGGGCTGGCTATCTCCTTCATCGAGGGTGGCTGCAACTGCGATGGCCGCGGTACCGTTGTCGCAACACCTTCGATCGGAGACTTGGCTCGAGGGATCGATCGACATCTGTCCAACCCCGCATCAGATCTCGAGCGGTGGTCCGCGGTTATGCTGGCGGCCTCCGCCGTTATTGACTTCAGTCAGATCATTGCGCGTGAGGATGGCGAGCGCCTGATCTCAGCCCTCTGGGATGCCAGCGGACGACAGGAGGTAGACCACCAAGTCCGCACGCTGGCGCGTAGCCTCGCAGTGTGACGCGCGGAGATCTTCCGGCCTCGTGGGCGCACAGCCACAGCTGCCGCAGCTTGGAGCCGGTATGTCTCCACCAGACGCGGGCAAGTCCAATCCGATTCGACCACGCGTGTGCCGAGGATCAACGATACGACACCAAACTGGGCGAACGCCGACAACTGATCGCCTGAGATGAATGGAACTAGGGGCGCCCACCCCGCTTCGGTTCGGTCCTCGCCCGCGCGGATGACACGCGAGCCGCAGCCTCCGGCGCGCGACTCACGAGCGGGAACCGCTCGGGCGCCTCGATCGACTCCACCGCGAGGTCCACGTCGAGCAGGGGCCAGGAGAGATGATGAGCACTCGGCCCCTCCACTGTAGTCAGCGCACGGGTCGACGCGTCGGCGGACCACGGGTTCTCCCGGAACGCCACGAACAGTTCCCGCGCATCCAGCCAGAGCCAGAAGCCCTGCGGCGACACGTTGGCCACCTCAGCGGCCGAAGTGCGCGATCCACGCTTCGCGGAACTCTTCACGAGGCGCCTCCATGAGTCGCACGTCGAGGGCATGGAGGTCGGACCAGTCGCGAGGGATGGCCACCGCGACGGCCGGCGGCAGCCCTGCTGGCGGTCCTGCTTCCGCTGTGGTGAACGTCTCGAGCCCTCACGCGCCGAACAGGCGCTGCATCAGCACGGCGCGCTCCATCCCCACGTGATCCGCGACCGCCCCCAGGATCGCGGCGAGCGTGCCGACGAGGAGGCTCGGATGATCCGGGATCGTGACGTGATGCTCGCCTCCGTGCTGGGTCGTGAGGCGCATGTGACTTCCGGTCTCGCGCGTCACCACTTAGCCGTACTGCCGCAACGCGCGCGCGAAGTCTCGGCCTGACAGGTCGCGCGGCAGCCGCATGGCTACGCCGCGATGACTTCGTCGCGCACGAGATGCAGCCGAATCACCTGCGGCCGATCTGCCTCGTCGAAGTGACACCGCACCGCGTCGCGGACCGCCTCGCGCAGCTGCGCCAGGTCGTCCGCCTCCGTCACGATCGAGGCGGTGACGCTGCGCGCGATGTATCCCCCCTCGGCGGCCGCGTCGACGACAAACACGATCTCGGTCATGGGTGCTCCCAGAGGCTGGTGTCTGCGAGAATGTAGCGGCTGCCCACAACGCAACGCGAGGTGTGCAGGCATCAGCGCGACAGCCCGGTAGACGCCGGCACAGAAGTGAGGGCCCCCCCGCCATTCCCTCCGGCTAGTGCTTGTCTCCTGGGCTCCAGGGCCTCGTCCCAAGCCGCTCCGTTCGCCCTTGTAGGCGCCGGGTTGATTCACTCTGCGCGCGCTACTTCACCCGCGCGAGCGCCGCACGCACCGTCTCCTCAAGCGCGTCACCGCGCAACTCGTCATCGAGCGCGAGGATCGTGCCGTCGCGACCCAGCAGGATGGCGCGCGGTACCTGCGTGACGCCGAAGACCATGGGCAGGTCGTCGAGCAGCGTGGCGAAGGCGTGCTGCCACGGCATGGGATGGCGCGTGGCGCGGAAGCGCGCGACGAGGCCCGCGTGCGTGTCCATCGACACCGAGAGCACGTCGAACCCCGCGGCGTGATGGCGCGCGTACGTGCGCGCGATGGTGGGCATCTCCGCGATGCAGGGCGCGCACCAGGTGGCCCAGACGTCGAGCAGCACCACGCGACCCGCGAAGGAGTCGCGCGTGATGACGCGGCGCCCGTCGAGCGCACGCACGCGGAAGTCCGGCGCGTGCGCGCCGACACGCGTGGCGCGCGCAGCCCCGTATGCGGCGAGCGTCATCTCCGTGTCGTGCTCCTTGGGGAACTCGCGCTCGAGGCGCGCGAGATACGGCGCGGCGGCAGCAACGCCTTCGCGACGGCCGCGCACGCGCGCGGCCCGGACGAGGGTGCTGAAGCGCGCGGACGGGTCGGCGTCGGCGCGCACGAGCACGCTGTCGAGCGCCGCCATCCAGCGGACGCGAAACGCGTCGTTGGCGCCGGCGCGCTCGGCGCTCAGGCGGCGCGCGGTGGCGAGGCGCAGCGCGGCGCCCACGGCATCGGCGTAGTGCGCGTAGCGGAGCGACCACGCGGGCGACGTCGGGTCGAGCGTCGCGCCGACCACGCGCGCGGTGGCACTGTCGAGCTGCAGCGTGTCGGCGTGGAGCAGCACGGCGGCGGCGAGCGCCTGCCGGAGTGCGGGATCGCTCGTGGCGCGCCACGCCGCGAGCCAGCGCGCGATGCGCACCGGGTGGCGGAGCCGCGCGTCGCCGTCGGCGGTGTCGCGCGCGCGGGTACGCTCGGCTGCGTCGCGCGTTGCGAGCACCTCGCGCTCAAGAGCGGCGAGGGCGCGCGGAGTGGGGGTTTGCGCGCCGGCGTGCGCGGCGAAGCGCGCCAACGCGAGCACGAGGGAGACGGTGTGTGCAGCAGCGGCCGTACGCGTGACGCGACGCGCGCACGAGCGCGCGCGAGCCGTCGCCCCCACCGCGACCGCACGCTTCATGCCCGCGCTACCGCTACCGCTACCGCGCGGCCGTCGCCGCCGCGGGCAGCTTGTCGAGCGCGCCCAGCAGGATGCTCGGCGTCAGCACCTCCGGCAGCACCACGCCGAGCTTGGTCGGATCCGCGGGATAGAGCACATAGAGCGGAATCCCGCTGCGCCCGAAGCTCGCCACCGCCTTGCCGATCGTCGAGTCACGCGCGGTCCAGTCCGCGCGCACGAGCGCAACGCTGCCGCTCCCCAAGCGCGCCTTCACGGCCGCGTCGGCAAAGGTGACGCGCTCGTTGACCTTGCAGGTGAGGCACCAGTCGGCCGTGAAGTCGAGAAACACCGGATGCCCCGCGGCGCGCAGTTGCGCGACCTGCACATCGCTCCACGGCGTCCAGGTGAGACCGTAGCGATCGGTGAACGGCGCCGTGGGCGTCGCCGCGAGTGCCGGGGTGACACGCGCGCCGCGTGCGACGAGGAAGACGGTGGCCGCGGCCGACACGACGGTCATCGCCAGCCGGAGTCGGCGTGCCTTCGCGTTCGGCGCGAGGTCGGCCTGCTCCCACAGCTTGGTCGCGCCCAGCGCCGCGACGCCGCCCAGCACGAGCCACAACAGCCCGATGTCGCTGGTCTGCCGCCAGAACACCCAGCCGAGCCAGCCCACGGTCGCGAACATCGGCACGGCCATCACGCGCTTGAGCGTCAGCATCCACGCGCCCGGACGCGGCAGCTTGTGCAGCAGTCCCGGCACGAAGGGCAGCACCACGTACGGCAAAGCGAGCCCGGCGCCCAGCGCGGTGAACACGAGGAAGCTCTCGATGGCGGGGCGCAGCACCGCGTAGGCCAGCGCGGCGCCCATGAGTGGAGCCGTGCAGGGGGTGGCGACCGCGACGGCCAGCACGCCGTTGAAGAGCGATCCCCAGTAGTCATGTCGCTGTCCTTCGAGTTCGCCCAGTCGCGTGAGCCCCAGGCCGATCTCGACCACCCCCGCGAGCGAGAGCGAGAGCACGAACAGCACCACCACCATCGCGCCGACGAAGATCGGCGACTGCATCTGGAAGCCCCAGCCGAGCGCGGCGCCGCCGGCACGTAGCGCGAGCAACACCCCCGCCAGCGTCCAGAAGCTGAGCAGGACGCCCAAGCCAAAGACCAACCCGTGCTTCTGCGCCATCCGGTCATCTTCGCCCGCCATCTCGGCGAACCCCATGACCTTGATCGCGAGCACCGGGAAGACGCACGGCATGACGTTGAGCAGCAGTCCGCCCACGAGCGCGAGAAGGAGCGCGGCGCCGAGCGAGGTGATGTCGCCGGCTGGAGACGTCGCGGCGTTGAGCGTGTTACCTGCGGTGGCCGACGTACCGGATGCGCCAGCGTTGCCGGTGCCGGTCAGCGGCGCGGGGGCCGCCACCGTCGGAGCGGCCGCGACCACCGGCGCGCCGGCCACAGGCATGGACGCGCTGAAGGCGCGCACACCGCCCGGCCATCCACCCTCGCGCACGAAGAGGCCGCTCAGTTCACCGGACGCGACCTCGCCGTCCTGCCGAGCGAGCGTCAGCACGAGCGTGCCGCCCTTGACCGTCGGCTTCTGTGGCGCGCCATGCGTGAAGTGAAAGAGCGCGTCGGGGGTCGCGGGATAGAACACGACGCCCTTCGCGTCGACCTTGGTGCCCGCGGGCGGCGTCAGGGTGATCTCGTAGCCGGTCGCGATCGTGCGCGCGGCGGTGCTCCAACCGGCCAGCACGCCGGGCGGTGTGGCAGCGCGGGCGGCATCGATGCGCGGGCCCCAGAGTCCATCGGCCGTCGGCGCAGCGGCCAACGCCACGTCGAGCGCAACATCGGCGCTTCCGGGAATGCAGACCTTCTCGCACGAGATCCAGGTGGCCTTCGCGCGGAGCGAGACCACGCCACCGGCCGGGAGCGTGCCCGGATCGATGCGCAGGGGGAGCAGGACGTCGTTCTCATAGGCGAACGACACGAGTCCGGCCGATTGGAGGCGCTTGGGCTCGGGCCAGAGGATCGAGTCGGCGCGGACCCCCGGCGGCAGCGTCCAGGTGAGCTGCGTGGGGCCGCCCGCATCGCCCGCCGTGCGCCAGTAGGTATGCCAGTGCGGCTCCATCTGCAGATGGAGCGCCACCCAGAAGGGCTCGCCCGCGCGCGCCACCGACACGGCCCCGACCAACGCCGCCTTGGTGTGCGAGTCGGGGGTCCAGCGCGGGTTCTGCGCCGACAAGGAGAGCGGCAGCGCGGCGAGCGCGATGCCGGCGGTGCGCGCGAGCAGGCGAAGTCGATGCAGTGGCATATGCCGAAGAATAGCCATGTCGTGGCGCCGCCGTTCCCACCCGGCGCACCAACGGCCCGGGTCGGCTAGATTGCGCCGTCGTCTACCTGCATCGAACCCCGTGAATTTCATCGAACGATTCCAGACCACGCTCGCACAGCTCGCCGACATCCTTCCGTCGGTGGGCATGGCCGCGCTGGTGCTCTTTGTCGGCTACGTCGTGGCCCGCCTCGCCTCGCGCGGCCTCGGTGCCCTGCTGCGCCGCCTCCGCTTCAACGAGCTGCTGCAGAAGGGCGGGGTGAACACGGCGATGGACCGTCCGGGCCATCACTTCGTGCCGAGCCGCATCGTGGCCAACCTGACGTTCTGGCTGCTGATGTTTGCCGTGATCCTGTTCGCGGCGCAGCTGCTCGGCCTCGAGTCGTTGACGACGGTCATCAACGACCTGGTCGGCTACGTGCCGAGCGTGATCGCGGCGATCGCGATCATCATCGTCGGCATCGTGCTCGGGTCGTTCGTGAGCGGGTTGATTCTCGCCAGCACGGGCGGGATCGAGGGCAGCGCGACGTTGGCGCGAGTGGGTCGCGCGGGGGTCATCGTGCTCGCGATCTTCATGGCGCTCGAGGCGCTGGGGATCGCGACCGACATCGTGACGCTCGCGTTCAGCATCATCTTCGGGGCGGTGGCACTCGCGGCGGCGTTGGCGTTCGGGCTGGGCAATCGCGAACTGGCCGCGGAGATCACGCGCGAGTGGTACACGCGGTACAAGGTGGAGCGCGATTCGATTCGTCGCGAGGCGCAGCTGTCGTTGCTGGCGGAAGAGGCGGAGGACGCGCCGGCGCCGAGCGCAGGGCGCGGTGGCGCGGAGGCCTCGAACCCCCCGAACACACCCCGATAATGTCGGGGGTCGGGCCCGGGGCTTGGCCTCCCCGTAACGCGATACACAGCAAGCGGTTACGAGAGGGGTGCGGGGGTATACTTGACCGCCGCCAACGGGTATATTTCGGGGTTCCCCGATTCGGGTGCCCGACCCCCCTGCTGACGGACACATGACCGCGCCGAACAACCGCGAACGGATCCTGCCGCGCGTGATCGACGAGGAGATGAGAGAGTCGTTCATCAACTATTCGATGAGCGTGATCGTCTCGCGCGCACTGCCCGATGTGCGCGATGGACTCAAGCCCGTGCATCGTCGCGTGTTGTATGCGATGAACGAACTCGGGCTCGTGCCCGGGCGCCCGTACAAGAAGAGCGCGACGGTCGTCGGCGATGTGCTCGGCAAGTATCACCCGCACGGCGACTCGAGCGTGTACGACGCGCTCGTGCGCATGGTGCAGGAGTTCTCGCTCCGGCATCCGCTGGTGGACGGACAGGGGAACTTCGGGTCGGTCGAAGGCGATCCGGCAGCGGCGTACCGGTACACGGAAGCGCGGCTCACGGCCATCGCGATGGAACTCATGGCCGACATCGACAAGGGCACGGTCGATTTCGTTCCGAACTTCGATGACCGGCTCGAAGAGCCGAGCGTGTTGCCGGCCGGCGTGCCGAACCTGCTGGTCAACGGGTCGAGCGGAATTGCCGTCGGCATGGCGACCAACATCCCGCCGCACAATCTCGCGGAGATCGTGGCCGCGACCATCGCGCTGATCGACAATCCGGACATCACGCTCGAGGAGCTCTCGACGCACGTGAAGGGGCCCGACTTCCCGACGGGCGCGTACGTGGTCGGGCGGCAGGGGATCGCGGACTACTTCCGCACGGGGCGCGGCCGCATCGTCATGCGTGCGCGCGCGGCGATCGAGGAGCGCGAGGGCGGCAACGGGCGGTCGCAGATCGTGATCACCGAGATCCCGTACCAGGTGAACTCGGCCAAGCTGCTCGAGGACATCGCGGGGCTGGTCCGCGACAAGAAGCTCGAGGGGATCTCGGACCTGCGGAACGAGTCCGACCGCGACGGCATGCGCATCGTGATCGAGCTCAAGCGGGACGCGATCCCGCGGGTGGTGCTGCAGAATCTGTACAAGCACACGCAGATGCAGACCACGTTCGGCGTCATCATGCTGGCGCTGGTGCCCGACCCGACGACGCGCCGGCTGGTCCCCAAGGAGCTCGGCATCAAGACGGTGCTCGAGCACTACGTGGCGCACCGGCACGAAGTGATCACGCGGCGCGCGCAGTTCGAGTTGCGCAAGGCCAAGGAGCGCGAGCACATCCTCGAGGGGCTCAAGATCGCCGTCGACAACATCGACGAGGTGATCAAGGTCATTCGCGCGGCCGAGGACACCCCGGCCGCATCGACCGAGCTGCAGCGCCGCTTCAAGCTGACCGAGATCCAGGCCGAGGCGATCCTCAACATGCGCCTGGCCAAGCTGACCGGCCTGGAGCGCGAGAAGCTGGAGCAGGAGCTGGCCGAAGTGCGCGGCACGATCGCCGGGCTGGAGACGCTGCTCGCATCGAAGCCGATGCGCATGGCGCTCATGAAGAAGGAGCTCGGGGAGATCGTGGAGCGGTTCGCGGACGAGCGTCGCACCGAGATCACGAGCGATTCCGGCGACATCGACCCCGAGTCGCTGATCGCGAACGAGCAGATGGTGGTGACCATCTCGCACTCGGGCTACATCAAGCGCACCTCGATGAGCACGTACCGCCAGCAGCGGCGCGGCGGCAAGGGAGTGGCCGGCAGCGAGCTCAAGGACGAGGACTTCATCGAGCACCTCTTCGTGGCCTCGACGCACGACTACATCCTGATCTTCACCGAGGATGGGCGCTGCTTCTGGCTCAAGGTGTACGAGGTGCCCCAAGGGGGCCGCGCCACCAAGGGGAAGCCGATCGTCAACCTGATCAACACCAGCCCCGAGACGCAGATCCAGGCGATCGTGCCGGTGAAGCAGTTCCGCGACGACGAATTCCTGATGTTCTGCACGCGGAACGGCACGGTCAAGAAGACGAAGCTGTCCGAGTATGCGCACCCGCGCTCGAGCGGCATCAAGGCGATCAAGATCGAGGCCGGCGACGAACTGATGGACGTTCAGGTGACCGATGGCTCGAACCACATCGTGCTGGCGACGCGGCACGGACTGTCGCTCCGCTTCCACGAGTCGGACGTTCGTGACATGGGCCGCGACACCACCGGCGTGAAGGGGATCGACCTGCGGCTCGAGGATACGGTCGTGGGGATGGTGGTCGTGCGCCGGAACCAGGCGACGCTGCTCGTGGTCACCGAGAAGGGGTTGGGCAAGTGTTCGCCGCTCGACGACTACCGGGTGCAGAAGCGCGGTGGCAAGGGGATCCTGACCCTCAACCGGACCGAGAAGACCGGCAACCTGGTGACGCTCATCGAGGTCCTCGCCGAGGACGAGATCATGCTCATCACCAAGCAGGGGCAGATCATCCGGTCGAGCGTGAACCAGGTGCGCATCACGGGCCGCAACGCGCAGGGGGTCCGACTCGTCAATCCGGGCGAGGGGGATCTCGTGACGGCCGTGGCGCGGGTCGTGCCCGACGATACGGTGGCGGAGGTCGTCCCGGCAGGCGAAGGGGACGAGCCGGGTCCGAGCGAGGAGCTCCCGGCAGCAGAGTAACACGCCGTGCGTGGCGCGCCGGGCCTCCATCAGCCTCGGCGCGCCGCTCGCGGGCGGTCCGTTCTTGCTTTACGCCCCCCGGGGCAAATGGTACCTTGGTCATGCACGCAGCCGTCGGCGGCCGTCATCCGCCGCGCGGCCGTTCTCCGACCCTTGAACGGCGGCGTCATTGGGTAGCTCGCGCATCCTCGTCGTGGACGACGATCCGGCCCTGCTGCAGACGATTGCGATCGTCCTGCGTGAGCAGGGCTACGACGTGGCGACGGCGGAGAACGGGCAGGCGATGCTCGAGTCGATCGAGGCGCGCGAGCCCGACCTGCTGCTGCTCGACGTGCTGATGCCGCAGCTCGATGGCTTCCAGCTCCTCGAGCGGCTCAAGGCGGACGATCGCTACGCCGACCTCCCCGTGCTCATGGTGAGCTCGCTGCCAGCCGAGGAGGCCACGGTCAAGACGCTCGGGCTGGGCGCGGCCGACTACATCCGGAAGCCGTTCCGCGTGCGTGAGCTGCTCGCCCGGATCCAGTCGCAGCTGCGGGTGCGGGCCGAGTTGCGCTCGGCCAAGGACACGGTGCGCAAGCGCGAGGCGGACCTGGTGCGGGCGCGCGAGGACGCCGAGACGCGGCGCACGATGGTGGACATCCTCCACGAGGTGACGGACGAGCTGTCGCCCGAGGAGATCTACCACGTGGTGGCGCGCCGGGTCGCGCGCGCGCTCAACACGTCGCACTGCTCGGTCGTGCTCGCGCGCCCGTCCGACAAGTTCGGCATCGTGGCCACCGCGTTCGAGGACCCGTCGGTCATCAACTACCGGATCCAGCTTGAACTGTATCCGGAGATCCGCACCGCGCTGGCCACACAGGCGCCGGTGCTGGTCGAGGATCTGAGCGTGTCGCCGCTGTACGCGGAGATCCGGGAGAAGTGGGCGAAGCAGGGCACGATCGTGCGGATCCGGTCGGTGATCGCGCTGCCGTTCTCGCTCGACAGTACGCAGGTCGGCGTCTTCTTCCTGCGCCGGGCTGGCGACGAGCCGCCGTTCGACACGGAGGACGTCGAGTTCGCCTCGACGGTGATCCGCGCGGCGGTGAGCGCGATCCAGCGCGCGCGGATGATCGAGACGACCAAGGCGGACAATGCGCGCCTCGAGGTGCTGGCGCGCACCGACTCCCTGACTCAGCTGCTCAACCGGCGCGTGCTGATCGAGCGGCTGGTGCAGGAAGTCGAGCGTGCCCGGCGCTACCAGAACACGATCGCGCTGATGATGATCGATCTCGACCACTTCAAGCGCGTGAACGATCAGTACGGGCATCTGGTGGGCGACGACGTGCTGCGCGACGTCGCGACCATCCTGCGCAACGCCGTCCGCGCCGTGGACATCGTCGCGCGGTATGGTGGCGAGGAGTTCGTCGTCGTGCTGCCGGAGACGGCGGCGGGCGGCGCGCAGGCATTCGCCGAGCGCCTCCGCGAGAAGATCGAGGCGCAGGATTTCAACGCGCATCCGCACGGCATCTTTCACGTGACCTGCAGCGTCGGAATGGCCAGCTATCCCGGCCAGCACATCGAGAGCGGCGAGGATCTGCTCGCCCGGGCGGACGAGGCGCTGTACCGCGCCAAGGCCGACGGCCGGAATCGCGTCCGCACCTGACCACCACTCCCCACACAGCGACCATGCCCTCCAAGTGCCCCTCGTGCGGCACCGCGTACGGTGACGACGCCAAGTTCTGCACCCGTGACGGCACGCGGCTCCAGCCTGCGCCGCAAGCCGCCCCGTCGTCGGGTGGTGCGCCGCGCGGCACGGCCGCGCCGGGACGCACGGGCGGACCCGGGGGCGCCCCCACGCCGAACATCAGCGCGATGGCCGGCCGCGTCCTGGACGGGCACTACCGCGTGGACAAGAAAGTCGGGGAGGGCGGCATGTCGTTCGTGTACCTCGCCACCGATGTGAGCAACAACACGCGGTACGCGATCAAGGTGTTGTCGCCCTCGCTCTCGCAGGACCAGAACGCGATGGCGCGCTTGCGTCGCGAAGCGGGGCTCGCGATCCGCCTCGAGCATCCGAATGTCTGCCACATCATCCGCCTCGGCGAGACCGAGGACGGCATGGTGTACGTGGTGATGCCCTTCGTGGAGGGGGAAATCCTGGCGGACCGCCGGCACAAGGCGGGACATCTGGCGCTGGGCCTCGTGGTTCAATGGGTCAGCGAGATCGCGGCCGGGCTGCAGGTCGCGCACGACCTCAAGATCATCCACCGGGACTTGAAGCCCGAGAACATCATGATCTCGAAGGGGACCGACGGCATCGAGCATGCCGTGGTCATGGACTTCGGGTTGGCCAAGGAGCGCAAGGCCGGCGGCGAACTCGAGAAGCTCACCGCCACCGGCATCATCCTCGGCACGCCGGAGTTCATGAGCCCCGAGCAGTTGCGCGGCAAGGTGCTGGATGCGCGAACCGACATCTACTCGCTGGCGCTCATGACGTACGAGATGCTCACGGGCAAGCTGCCGTTCGCCGGCCGCACGCAGCAGGAGATGATGATCGCTCGGCTCCGCAACGAGCCGATTCCGCTGCGCACCATGCGACCCGAACTCAACTTCCCGCCAGCCGTGGAGAAGGTGATGCTCAAGGGGATGGCCCGCAATCTCGAGGAGCGCTACCTGACCGCGCCCGAGTTTGCGACCGCGCTCGCGAACGCGGCCAACACCGATTCCGATGAGCGAGGCGGCGGGGTGCTGGGTCGCCTCTTCGGTCGCTAGGGCGCCACGCGTATCATGGCCGTACAACAGACGCCGCGTCGTCGCGAAGGCTGCCCCGTCGGCCTGCTGCTGTCGCTGACGGTGGCGGGCACGATCGCGGTGGGCGCACTCGGCGTGCCCAACGCCATCGGTGCCGTACGGCAGGATGGCACGGGCGCTGCGGCACCTGCCTTGCCCATGCCGAACCCGACCGCGGTTTTCGACGGACGGCTCCGGGCACCGGCGGGGTTCGTGATCAAGGAGTTTGCCAAGGTGCAGGGCGCGCGCATCATGGCGCAGGGTCCCGACGGCAGTGTGTACGTGAGCCAGCCCGGGTTGGGTCAGGTGACGCGGTTGGCCGGGCTCCTGCCCGACGGGCGCGCAGCCAAGGTCGAACGGGTGCTCACCGGGCTGAGTCTGCCACACGGCCTCGCGTTTCATGGCGGTGCGCTTTATGTGGCCAACACCGATGAGGTCGTGCGCGTGCCGCTTGATGCATCGGGGGTGATCAACGGCAAGCCGATGCCGACAGCGGCGACCTACGACGCGGCCGGTGGCCACTTCACGCGCACCGTGGTGTTCGGTCCCGACAGCGCCATGTACGTGTCGATCGGATCGACGTGCAACGTGTGCGTCGAGAAGGACTCGACGCGCGCGACCGTGATGCGCTTCGACGCCGACGGACAGCACGGCGCGGTGTTCGCGCGCGGGCTGCGCAACGCGGTCGGGCTCGCCTTTCATCCCGTGAGCGGTGCGCTCTGGGTGACGCAACACGAGCGCGACAACCTGCTCCCGTCGCACGAGGATCTCCCGCCCGACGAGTTGAACATCCTGCAAGGCGGCGGCGACTACGGCTGGCCGTATTGCTGGGGGATGCGCGTGCCGAGCCCCGAGTTCAATGATCGCGCCCGGTGCGCGCGCACGCTGCCGCCCGCGCTGTCATTCCAGGCCCATTCGGCGCCCCTCGGGCTGAGCTTCCTGCAGCGCGCGACGACCTTTCCGGCGGAGTATCGGGGCGACGCGCTGGTGGCGTTCCATGGATCGTGGAACCGTCGCATGCCAACGGGCGACAAGGTGGTGCGCGTGAAGATCGAGAATGGTCGCGCCGTGGCGTACGAGGACTTCATCACGGGCTGGCAGAATGCACAGGGGCAGCGCTGGGGGCGCCCGGTCGACGTGCTCGTGCTCGCTGACGGCTCGGTGCTGATCTCGGATGACGACGCGGGTGTCATCTATCGCGTGACGCGTTGATCGCTGGTACTGCGACGCCTCACCCGGACGTGCGCGTGCGCTTCCGCGGCGTGCGGCTTGCACTGGCGCTGGGGGCGCTGGCCTGTTGTCTCGCGACCGTGCCGCTCTCGGCGCAGGGCGTGGCGCCGTTCTTGCCCACGGCCGCATCGATCGAGCGCCCGCAGCCCGGCATCGATGTGCTCCACTACGCGTTCGATCTGCACCTCGGGCCCCAGTCGGCCACAGTCGATGGTCGAGCGGTGATCACGCTGGTGCGCCAGCGCGGGGTGCGCGAGCTGCGGCTCGACGCGGTGGGCTTGAACGTGTCCGAGTGCCAGGTCGACGGTGTGGTGGTGCCGACGCAGCGCCAGGACTCGGCGATCGTCGTGCCGCTGGGTGCGCGTGGTGGTGACACCGTGCGCGTGTCGGTGAGCTGGACCGTGCAACCGAGCGATGGGCTCGTGATCCAGCGCGATTCCGCCCGCTGGACTGCGTTCGGCGACAACTGGCCGAATCGCGCGCGGCTCTGGCTGCCGGTGGTGGATCATCCGTCGGACAAGGCGCGCGTGATGTGGACGGTCCATGTGCCGGCAGGCTTTCGCGTGATTGCCAATGGCGTGAGCGAGCGGGTCGACACATCGGCGGGCGGCGCCAACGTCACATGGCGCTTTCGGCAGACCCAGCCGATTCCGACGTACCTGATGGTGATCGGTGTCGGCGTGCTCGATGAGGTTGCGCTCGGGCAGACGGCGTGTGGCGCCGGGCTCAACGGAGGGTGCGTGCCGCAGTCGGTGCTGGTCACTCCCGATGCGCGCAGCTCGATGCCGGGCAACTTTGCCCAGGCCGGCGAGATCGTGCGCTTCTTCAGCACACTACTCGGCCCGTTTCCATACGACCGACTGGTGCACGTGCAGAGCCGTACACGGTTTGGCGGCATGGAGAATGCCGGCGCGATCTTCTACGCGTGGAATCTGTTCGGAAGCGGCAAGACGTTTCCGCCGGGACTCATCGCGCACGAGACGGCACACCAGTGGTTCGGTGACGCCGTGACGGAGCGCGCCTGGGCGCATGCGTGGCTGTCGGAGGGCTTTGCCACGTATCTCGCCGCGATGTACGCGGAACAGGTCAGCGGTGATAGCGCGTTGCGCCGGGAGGTCGCCGAGATGCGACGGGCGGTGTTGTCGTCGGCAGTCAGCCGAGCGCGGCCCGTGGTGGACACGGCGCAACCTGTTTTGCTGAAGCTGCTCAACACGAACAGCTACCAGAAGGGTGGACACGTGTTGCACATGCTGCGGCGCGAGATTGGCGACAGCGCGTTCGTGCGCGCCATGCGCTCGTACCAAGCCGAGTTCCGTCACGGCAACGCGATGACGATCGACTTCGTGCGCGCCGCCGAGCGCGCATCGCAGCGCGAGTTGGGCTGGTTCTTCGATCAATGGCTCCGGAAGCCGGGATGGCCGGTGGTGGAGGTGCGCTGGCGGCAGCAGGGGCGCGAACTGTCGTTGTCGGCCGTGCAGGCTGGCGCGAGTGGCGGGTATCGGTTGCAACTTCCGCTCGAGATCGAGCTCGACAACGGCGAGCTGCTGCAACGTGTGGCGCGCGTGGAGGCGGCGTCGTCGAGCATGACGCTGCAGCCGCTGCCGGCTGGGGTCGTCGTGCGCGCGGTACGTGCCGACCCGCGCGGCGACCTGCTCGGCGAGTTCACGGTCAGGGCGTTGTCGAGACAATGACGCGTCGTTCGTGGCGTGGTACTGTGTCGCTCCTGAGTGCGATGTGCGTGCTCAGTGCCTCCGCTGCGCAGGTTGCGCATGCGCAGGAGCGCCGGGCGCAGGCCGAGCGTGAGGCGGCCGACCAGTTGCTCGCGCGTGGTGCGTTGGTGAGCGCCGAGTCGGTGTACTACTCGGCGACCCGCGCTCGGCCGCGGGATGCGTGGGCGCGGCTCAACCTGGGGCGGCATGTTCTGGCGCGCGGTGTGGGCAAGGTGGCGGCTGCGTTGCTCGAGGAGGCGCGCTTCTTTGGTGGTGACCAGGCGCTGATCCTGCCCGACCTGCTCGCGGCGTACGAGCGTGCGGGCATGTGGCGCGCGATCGCGGCCTTCCCTGGCGCGGCGATCGGCGCCGGGGACAAGGCGCGGGCGGAGTTCCTGATGGGGCGTGCCAGTGGTGCGGTCGGAGCGGATTCGTCGGTCCTGCGCCTCGAGTCGGGGGGAGCGTCGGTGCTTGGTCGCGTGGCGCTTGTGATTGGTGGCGACACCGTGCGCGCCGCGATCGATCCGACGGTGCGTGGCGTGGTGCTCGATGCTGCGTCGCTGCGGCGGAGGGGCGTTCGGTTGTTCGCGCGTGATGCGGGTGCGCTGCGCGTGGCGGTCGTGGACACGGTGCGGGCGGGCGGGGTCGCCTTCACGAACGTGGCGGCGCGCGTGGCGGCGGCTGGCGACACGGCCGGGATGCGCGTGGGACTCGACTGGCTCGGCGACTGGCAGCCGACCTTCGATCCGACTGCGCGGACGATCACGGTACGACGCGCGCCGGTCGATCCGCGCGCCGTGCGAGGCGCGCGGGTGCCGATCGTGTTCACCGAGGATGGGTGGGGGCTGGTCGTGGGCGGGTTTGCGCCGCTGGCGACGGCGGCAGGGCGCGATGCGTTGGCGGAGCGACGGTGGACGCTGCTCAGTGCGCGCGGGGAGATTGCGGTGTTGCCGAGGTAGGGGGGAGAAGCAGGTCCTTCGCTGCGCTCAGGACGACGCTGGTGGTCGAGGTAGGGGGGGAGAAGCAGGTCCTTCGCTACGCTCAGGACGACGCTGGTGGTGGTATGCTTGAGTCGGGTCACGAACATCGACCGTTCATCTTCATCTTGAATCGCATGCGCTCTCGTCACGTCGTTCTCGTGCTCGCCCTCGGTGCGTATCCAGGCGTGCTCGCCGCCCAGGTGGCAGCTGCGCCTCCGGGGGCTCCGTACCAGTTCACGGTCGAGGACTACGCGCGGGCCGAGCGGTTCCTCGCGCCGACGAGTACGCCGCTGATCTCCGGGACGGCGGGGCGTGCCAACTGGCTGGGCGATGGACGCGCATGGTACCGCGCGACGACGCCTGGCGGAGGCGGCACCTTCATCGCGGTCAACCCGGCCAAGCGCACGCGACTGCCCCTGTTCGATCACGCGAAGCTCGCGGCGGGACTTGCGGCGGCGTCAGGCGCTGCGGTGGACGGCGACCGGTTCCCGTTTCGCGATGTGGAGTTGGCGAGCGACGGCAGCGCGGTCACGGTGGTGCTGCGCACCCGCCGCTACACGTGCGATCTCGCCACGTATGCATGCGCGGTGACTCCGCCCAAGCCGGTCGCGCCGCCGAATGCGAGCCTGTCGCCCAACGGTGCGTGGTCCGTGTTCATCCGCGACTACAACCTGTGGGCGCGGGAACTCGCGACGGGCAAGGACCGGCCGCTCACGACCGATGGCGTGAAGGACTTCGGCTACGCGACCAACAACGCCGGCTGGGCGCACGGCGATGATCCTGTGGTCACGTGGGCGCCGGACGGCAAGTCGGTGGCGACCTTCCAGCACGACGGCCGCGGTGTGCGCGACATGTTTCTCGTCTCGACCAACGTCGGCAGCCCGCGGCTCGAGCAGTGGAAGTATCCGATGCCGGGTGATTCGGTGGTGTTCCGCATCTCGCGCGTCATCGTGACGCTGGGGGTCGATGGCGTCCCGCGCGTGGTGCGATTCGCGATGCCGCCCGACGCGCATCGCTCGACCGTGTCGGACCACATCGCGTGTGGTGGCGAGATCTGCGACACGCAATGGTTCTCCGATGCGTCACAGTTCGCGTTCATCTCGTCGACGCGCGACCACAAGCAGGCGACGCTGCGCGTGGCCAACGCGACCACGGGTGCGGTGCGCACCGTGCTCGACGAACGAAGCGCCACGCAGGTGGGTGACGCGTCGTTTCCCGAGAAGCTCTGGCGCGTACTGCCTGCGAGCAACGAGGTCATCTGGTGGTCGGATCGGGAGAACTTCACGCAGCTCTACCTGCATGACCTGACCACCGGCGCGCTCAAGAACCGGATCACGTCGGGCGAGGGGAACGTTGCCGAACTCGTGCGCGTGGACGAGAAGCGGCGCGTGATCTACTTCATGTCGAACGGCAAGGAGGCGGGCGAGGATCCGTACGTCCGCCACTTGTACCGCGTGGGGTTCGACGGAAGGGGGCAGGTGCGCCTCACCACTGAGAGCGGGAATCACGCCGTGGTGATGTCGCCCGACGGTTCATGGTTCATGGACACCTGGTCGACACCGAACACGCCACCCACGACGGTGCTGCGCGACGTCAACGGCAAGCTCGTGCTCGCGCTCGAGAAGGCCGACATCACGCAGCTGCTCGCCTCGGGCTGGCGTGCGCCGATGCCCGTACGCATGAAGGCGCGCGATGGCACGACGGACATCTACGGTCTCATGTACGTGCCGGCGTCGCTTGATTCCACGAAGAAGTATCCGATCATCAACCACATCTACCCGGGGCCACAGGCGGGGAGCGTCGGTCCGCGCAGCTTCGTGCCGGCCCGCGGCGACAATCAGGCGCTCACGGAACTCGGCTTTGTCGTGGTCGAGATCGACGGCATGGGGACCCCGGGCCGCTCCAAGACGTTTCGCGATGCGTACTACGGCCGGATGAATGACAACACGATTCCCGATCAGGTTGCGGGAATGAAGGAGCTGGCCACGCGCTACCGCTTCATCGATATCGACAAGGTCGGCATCTGGGGCCATTCGGGCGGTGGCTTTGCGACCGCGACCGCCATGTTCCGCGAGCCGGACTTCTTCAAGGTCGGGATTTCGGAGTCGGGCAACCACGACAACCGGAACTACGAAGACGACTGGGGCGAGCGCTACCAGGGGTTGCTCACCAAGGCTGGCGCGAGCGACAACTATGCAGCCGAGGCCAACCAGACGTACGCGAGGAACCTGAAGGGGAAGCTGTTCCTGTTGCACGGCGCGATGGACGACAACGTGCCGCCGACCAACACCACGCTCGTGGCCGACGCGCTCATGAAGGCAGGCAAGGACTTCGACATGCTGATCCTGCCGAATGCGCGTCACGGCTTCGGCGCTGATGGCCTCTACGTGATGCGGCGTCGGTGGGACTACTTCGTGCGCAACCTGCAGGGCAACGTGCCGCCCAAGGAATACCAGATCGGGCGACCGCGCGTGCAGCCGTAGCGACAGCGTGACGCGCCGTCCGCGCTACCTGGCGGACGGCGGTGCTGCTGGCGGTGTGGCCGCTGCCGTGTTCGGCGCGAGCCGGCGAAACTCCTCCGCGCCCGGTGCGGGCGTCCGCGCGAGCGTGGTGCGATCCAGCCGGTACAGGCCGAAGCGAGCGGAGTACCCTTCCGCCCACTCGAAGTTGTCCATCAGCGACCAGTGGAAGAAGCCGCGCACGTCGATGCCCTCGGCGATCGCGGCCTTGGCGGCGTACGCATGCGTGCGAATGAACGAGGCGCGCAAATGGCCCGTGGAGTCGGCCAACCCGTTCTCGGTCACGAAGATCGGAAGGGATGCGAAGCGCTTCTTGCTGTCGCGGAGCAGGGCGAGCAACCCCTCGGGGTAGACCTCGATCCCCGCATCGGTGAGCGTTCCGGTGCCCGGGTGGATCTCGACCATGCCGGGCGCACGTGGCGAGAAGGTGACGAGGTTGCGGCGATAGTAGTTGATGCCGATCCAGTCCATCGTGCCGATGAGTTCCGGCAATGGCTCGTCGATGGAGGGAAAGCCCGGAGCGCTGAACTGGATGCGCCCCTGCTTAATCGATTCGTAGAAGGCCCAGTTGAAGCTGTTGCCGACCGTGCTCGCCACGACCTGTTCGAGCAGGTTCCACCGGCTTGCGGCCTGGAAGACGATCATGTTGGACGCAGCGCCGATCCTGGCGTCGGGATCGCCGGCGCGCAGGGCCGCGGTGGCCTTGGCGTGCGCACGCAGCATGCCGGCAAAGGCGCGCACGGCGAGCGCATTGTCCTTCTTGCCCGGCGGCCACATGCCCGCCACGTAGCCGAAGAACATCTGGACCTGCGGCTCGTTGATCGTGCACCACCAGGTGATCTGCGGACCGAACCGCTTGGCGGCTTCGGCGGCGAAGCGACCAAAGCGGTCCGGGAAGTCAGCGGCCGTCACGCCGCCGCGATCGGCGAGCCAGAGCGGGAGCGTGAAGTGGAGCAGCGTGACCATGGGCTCGATGCCGGCGGCGCGCAGCTGCGTGATCTCATCGGCGTAGTGCTGCCACGCGGCGTCATCCCATGTGCCTTCGGTGGGCTCCAGACGGCTCCACTCGATCGAGAACCGGTACGCGTTGGCGCCGAGGTCGCGCATGAGGGCGATGTCGTCGCTGACCTTGTCCCAATGGCCGGCGGCGGCACCGCTGGTATCGCCATTGCGGATCGTGCCGGGGGTGCGCTCGAAACGCGCCCAGTCATTGCGCGTGTTGCCCCCTTCGACCTGGTGCGCGGCGGTGGCGGTGCCCCAGAGGAAGCCCGCGGGCCAGTTGGCGGCGAACGGGGTGGTTGCCGTTCCCTCGAGCTCGGCGGGGACGTGCTGCTGGTCGAAGTAGAAGCAGGCCGATGCGTATGCGGCGGCGAGGACTCCAGCGAGCACGGCGAAGCGGCGGGACCAGAGCATGTCGGGGGGACAGGGGAGAGGTCGGAGAGACTACTCTGTGCACACGGCGGCGCAACGGGTGGGGGAGAGCGCAGCAGGTCCTTCGCTGCGCTCGAGGACGACGGGAGTGCGAATCGCATGGCTCCGCTCGGGACGGTCGACTGGTAAGTTTCCAAGGCTCGACCTGTCGTATCTCCACCACGAGAGTTTCCCATGCGCATGCTCGTTCTCGGCGCGGGCCTCCAAGGCTCCGCCTGTGCCTTCGACCTCCTTCGGACCCCCGACGTCACCGAGGTCGTCATCGCGGACAAGGTCACCGGTCACCTGCCGCCGTTTCTCACCCCCTTCATTGGCGGGCGCCTCCGCACCATCACGCTCGATGTGCGCGATCATGCCGCGGTCGTGGCCGCGATGCAGGGCTGTGCGGCGGTCATGAGTGCCATCCCGTACTACTTCAATCTCGACCTGGCGCGCGCGGCCGTCGAAGCCGGTGTGCACTTCAGCGATCTGGGCGGCAATACCGAGATCGTCTTCCAGCAACAGAAGCTCCACGACGAAGCCAAGCGAAAGGGGGTCTCGGTGATTCCCGATTGCGGCGTCGCACCGGGGATGGTCAACATCCTCGCGGAGATGGGGATCGAGGCGATGGATACCGTCGACGCCGTGCGCATCTTCGTCGGTGGACTGCCGCAGCAGCCGCAGCCGCCGCTCAACTACCAGATCGTGTACTCGCTCGAAGGGGTGCTCGACTACTACACGACGCTCTCGTGGGTGCTGCGCGGCGGCAAGCGCACGCAGGTGACGGCGCTCTCCGAACTGGTCACGGTCGATTTCCCCGCGCCGCTCGGCGCGCTCGAGGCATTCCACACGGCTGGTGGCTTGTCGACGATGGCCTTCCGCTACGAAGGCAAGATTCCCGTCATGGAGTACAAGACGCTGCGCTATCCCGGCCATGCGGAGCTGATGTCATCCATCCGCGCGCTTGGCTTGCTCGATCTCGAGACGGTGACCACCAAGGACGGCGTGAGCGTTGCGCCACGCGACGTGTTCGTGGCCACCGTGGGTCCGAAGCTCACCAAGACCAACTCGCCGGACGTCGTCGCGCTTCGCGTGGTGGTGGAAGGCCGCAAGCGCGGCGTGCCCTCGACCTGGACGCGCGAGTTGATCGACCATGCCGACACCAGCAACGGCGTGAGCGCGATGATGCGCTGCACCGGCTACTCGCTCGCGATCACGGGCCTCTTCCAGGCCACGGGCAAGGTGCGCGCGCTCGGCGTGCACACCCCCGACGAAACGATGCCCGGCGACTTGTATGTCCAGGCGTTGGCGGCGCGCGGCGTGCGCATTCAGGACATGGCCGCCGTCCCGGCGTGACGTCCGACCACCGGCCGGCCCTGCGGTGCGCGCACGGCCGGTCTCACTCGATGGAGCTCGTTCCGGAATGTATGCGACGCTGACTCACTTCGCGCGGTCCATCGGCTTGGCCGCGGCCCTGCTCACGATCACGGCGCAGGCACACGCGCAGGGCGCTCGCCGCCCGCTCGTACCCGGCGACATCTACCGGATCAAGAACGTGAGCGATCCGCAGGTCGCGCCGGACGGCGACTGGGTGGCGTACACCGTCTCGACCGCCGACTCGGCATCGAACAAGAACGACAGCGATGTCTGGATGGTGAAGTGGGACGGCTCGCGGCAGGTCCGGCTCACGTCGACCGCCGAGAGTGAATCGCGGCCGCGCTGGAGCCCTGACGGGAAGTATCTCGCGTTCACGTCGGCTCGGCAGGGGGCCAAGGGCGGTCAGGTATGGCTCCTCGATCGCGCAGGTGGCGAAGCGGTCAAGCTCACCAACGTGAAGGGCGGTGTCGGCGACTACGCGTGGAGTCCCGACGCGAAGTCGCTGGCGCTCGTGCTCACCGACCTCGACCCCGACGATGCCGACACGACCAAGAAGGACGTGCTCAAGCCGATTGTGGTGGATCGCTACACCTTCAAGCGCGACGTCGACGGTTACCTGAACGATCGCCGAGCGCATTTGTACTTGTACGACATCGCGAGCAAGAAGCTCGACACGCTCACCCGCGGCGCGTGGGATGATGAGCGCCCGATCTGGTCGCCGGACGGCAGCAAGCTGCTCTTCATGAGCAACCGGCGTCCGGAAGGGGACAGGATCGACCAGCGTGACATCTGGGTGATTGACGCGAAGCGCGGCGCCACGCCGCGGCAGCTCACGACGTTCGACGGACGAGACGTGCTCGCGGGTCGCGGGAGCTGGAGCCCCGACGGGAAGCAGGTGGCGTATCTCACTGGCACCGACGTGGGTTCGCTCGCCTACGACCAGTATCGGTTGGCCGTGGTGTCGATCGATGCGGGCACGCCGCGCGTCCTGACGGCTGCGCTCGATCGCGGCGTGTCGCAGCCGGCGTGGAGCGCAGACGGCCGGTCCATCCAACTGCTGGTGACCGACGACCGCGAGCAGTACGTGGCGCGCGTCGATGCGTCGAGCGGCACCGTTACGCGGCTGACCAGGGAACGCAACGTCATCAGCACGCTCGCGCCGGGCCCGAACGGACGCTGGGCCGTGCTCGCGAGCGATCCTGCGACGCCGAACGAGGTGTACGCGCTCGAGAACGGTGCGCTGCGTCGCTTGACGACGCACAACGACGCCTTCATGGCGACGATCCAGCTCGGACGCGTCGAGGGGTTCAGCAGCAAGGGGAAGGACGGCGCCGAGACGCGCAACGTGCTCATTCGCCCACCGGGCCAGGAGTCGGCGCGCGGGCTGCCGACCGTCTTCTTCATTCACGGCGGCCCCAAGGCGCAGGACGGCTATGGCTTCGATCTGGGGCGGCAGATGATCGCCGCCAAGGGAATGGCGGTCGTCGGCGTGAACTATCGCGGCTCCGACGGGCGCGGTCATGCGTGGCAGCGTGCGATCTACGCCGACTGGGGGAACAAGGAAGTCGTCGACATTCTGGGCGCGTCCGACGAAGCGGTGCGCATGGGCGTGGCCGATCCTGCGCGGTTGGGGATTGGCGGGTGGAGCTACGGCGGCATCCTGACCGACTACACCACGGCCACCGACACGCGGTTCAAGGCGGCCTCGAGTGGCGCGGGGAGCGCGCTGCAGCTCTCGATGTACGGCACTGACCAGTACATCGTGCAGTACGAGAACGAACTGGGCAGCCCGTGGAAGAACCCGCAGCTCTGGATCAAGCTGAGCTATCCGTTCTTCAAGG
Organism: Gemmatimonadota bacterium; assembly: GCA_031372565.1. Classification (GTDB taxonomy): domain Bacteria; phylum Gemmatimonadota; class Gemmatimonadetes; order Gemmatimonadales; family Gemmatimonadaceae; genus JACPPC01. The sequence continues at coordinate 23,171 of JANMLN010000021.1, forward strand.
CGGACAAGATCAAGACGCCGACGCTCTACATGTCGGGCGAGAAGGACTTCAACGTGCCGACCTCGGGCAGCGAGCAGATGTACCAGGCGCTCAAGGTGCTTGGCGTGGAGACGCAGCTGATCGTGTATCCGGGACAGTTCCACGGGATCACGACGCCAAGCTTCGTGGTGGACCGGTACGAGCGGTGGCAGCAGTGGTTCGGGGCGCGGCTGACCGTCGGGGTGCAGCCGTAGGGGCTGCGGTCGACCAGCCCCGACCCGACCCGACCCGTCTGGCACTCTCCGCCCGAAGCGGTGTATCATCCAAGTGCGGCTGGGGGTCGGCTCCCCCGGCTGCAGCGGATCGACGGAGAGTGTCCCATGCACAGACGCTTCACGACCCTGTTGGCAGCGCTTCCTCTCGCGATGGCCGCGATCGCGGCTGAGTCGCGCGCGCAGAGCAGCTCCGGCAACGGCTACCTCCTCGGCGCCCCCGGCGGCTCCTTCACCGTTCGCCTGGGCTACGCGCAACCGCGCGCGGGCAGCGACCTGTTCAGCACCACCACCAGCCTGCTCTCGCTCTCCAAGCGCGACTTTGCGGGGTTTGAAGTCGGTGCCGATATCGGCGTGGTGCAGGGAGACCGCTGGGAGTGGCTCGTCTCGGCCGATCTCTCGACCCGCAGCGCCGATTCAGACTATCGCGACTACATCGGCAGCGATGGCAAGCCGATCAACCAGTCGACCACGTTTGTGCGTGTTCCCGTTCTGGTCGGCGGTCGATTCTGGTTGCGACGGCCCGGCACGCGCGTGGGCTCGCTCGCGTGGGTGCCCACGAGTTGGTCGCCCTTTGTGCAGCTGCAAGGGGGGGCGATGTGGTACGAGTTCCATCAGACCGGAGAGTTCGTGAACTTCAGCGCAGGGAACTCGGTCTTCCAGGGTGTGCTGACCTCCAGCGGGTGGGCAGCCACCGCGGCTGTCGCGGCGGGGGTGTCCATCAACCTGTCGCCCAGCTTTGCGCTCCTGACGCAGGCGCGCTACGTGAGCGCCAACAAGGCACTCGGCGACGCTTTTGCGGGCTTTCAGCCAATCGATCTTTCCGGCCTGTCAGTAACGGCAGGGTTCACCTTCCGGATCCACTGAGGACTTCGTGATGCGCATCGGAACGTTCAGCTTTGCGATGGTGGCGGCGGTCGTCGCGGCGTCGCACGCTCACGCGCAGGAACGCTTTGCGGGCGCAGGATGGGCCGCGTACTACGGCTGCTGGGCACCGGGCGATCCCGCATCGGTCGTGATTGATGCGCCCGCCGTCTCGGTGCAGGGGGCGCTTGTGAGCCCCGCCCCGATGGCATCTGCCTCATCGGCGGCAACGCTGCGCTGCGTGCTGCCCGGCAGCACCGACGATCGTGTCACGATGCTCACCGTGCTGAACGGCGCCGTCATCGACCGGCAAGAGGTGGTCGCCGATGGATCGGACCATGCGGTCGATCGTGCCGGATGCGTGGGGAGCGAGCGCGCCACATGGACGGGCGGCGGCGCGCGACTCGTCATCACGGGCGAGCTCCGTTGCTCCGGCGGTGCGGCTGCCGTCACAACGACGCTGCTGGACGTGACCTCGCCATCGTCGTGGGTGCAGATCTCGAGCATCCGGTCGGGGCGCAACGTGGAGGCGCGCCCGCAGTGGTATCGGCGAGTGGCGCCGGATACGTCGTGGACCGGCGTGCAGAGTGCACTCGCCAATACGGACAAGGCGGGCGAGATCGCGCGCGTTGCGGCACTCTCCGATCCGGACGCGCGTGAAGTAGTGCGGCTGGCCACGACGGCCGACGACGCACTCGTGCGTGCCTGGCTCGTGTCGCGCGCCGCCGCGGGGCGTCGCACCCTGCCGGTCACGGGAGCGGTGCTCCTCGGGCTCGCCGATGCGGGGGTCAGCGGCACCATCACGGATGTCCTCGTGGCGCTCGCCCACCCGGACGAGTTCGACCTCGTCGACGGCGACGTGCGCGCGGCTGCAGCTCCTGTCGCTGGTGGTGGCACCAACGGCGGTCGGATGCGCCGCTCCGGTTACTCGTGGCTGAACGACCCGATATGCGGCGCTGGCGCGGGAGCGTTCGCGTGGGGCATCTATGATCCGATGTTCGGCGGCTTCTACCCAGGGCCGGCGTTCGGCAACTGTGGCGCGTATGGCTTCAACTCCCTTGGAGGCGGCTGGGGGTCGGGACTCGCCTACGGCTATCCGTACGGCTCACCCTTCCTAGGCTACGGCGGGGGCTTCGGGGGCGGCGGTTGGTTCTGGCGCCCGGTGGGTAACATCACGCCGTTTCCGCGCGTTGACACACGCGCGACGCTGACCAGGGGTGGCGGCTACTCGCCTGCGGGCGGTTCGGCCGGAAGTGGGCGCACGGCCAGCGGCACCAGCGGTGGTTCCACCGCAAACGCCACGGGCAGAAGCGGCGGATCGACATCCGCGCCGGCACCCGCATCGGGCTCGAGCGGCGGACGCACCGCGGTCAGGAAGCCGTAGCACGCACGAGCTCGCGCGCGCCTACTCCCGCGTGAACGCCGCCAGCGTCGCGCCCACACGATCGATCCGGTCCTTGGCCCGCCAGCGGTCGCGCCCGTTGTAGACCATCGCGAACGCGAGCAGCTCGCCGTTCTTCGCGGTCACGTAGCCGGCCAGCGAGATCACGTCGTTCGTCGTCCCGGTCTTGGCATGCAGGTTGCCCTGCGCGGGGGTGAAGCGCATCCGGTGCCGCAGCGTTTCGCTCTCGCCTGCCACGGGTAGCGACGCGTGATACTCCGGGCTCCACGTCGCCCTGTGGCCGTAGGCCAGCAGCTTCACGAGCGAGCGCGCGGTCACGCGATCGAGCGTGGAGAGTCCGCTTCCATCCGATGCGTGCACGGCGCCAGAGTCGACGCCCACCTTGCCCGACAGGAAGCGCTCGAGCGCGTTGTTGGCGGCGACCGCATTCCCGACACTCGCGCGCTGCGGTCCACGCGCCGAATTCCGGAACAGCAGCTCGGCAAACAGGTTGATGCTCTCGCCGTTCATGGCGGCAACGATGTCCTTGAGCGGTGGCGATGGCAGCATCGCGATGCGCGGCGCGATGGGCGATCCGCGCCCCGTTCGCACCTTCCCCGCCACGTCGATGCCCAGCGCCTCGAGCTGCGCGTGCAAGGCACCGGCGGCAAAGAGTGCGGGGTCTTCGACCACGAGCGACCAGCGACGCTCATGCGCGTTGGCGCCGATCGTCCCCTTCACCTTGATGCTGCCGTCGGGGCGCCGCCACGCGGAAATGCGCCCGCCGCGGCCCGGGACCACGCGCACCTCGCTCTCGATGGGGAGGCCCGCCGTCACCGGATCGGTCGTCACGATCGCGCCCTTGACCCCCGGTTGCACGACGATCCAGATCAGGTTCTCGTTGAGCGAGAGCGCCGACACGCGTGCGGCATACGACGCGCCGAGGTAGCGCTTGCGCCACCCTTCGGGAATGCGCGCGTCATCGAAGGCCGATCCGTCGGCGATCACGTCGCCGGTCACGCGCTTGATTCCGGCCGCTGCGACCTCGCGGGCGAGGCGTTGCATCGGATCACCGGGAGCGCCGCCCAGCAAGCGCGGTGAGATGCTCGGGTCGCCATCGCCGCGGAGCACCAGGTTGCCGCGCAGCGTGCCGTCGGCCGCGAGCACGCCGTCGCGCAGCACCTCGGTGCTGAACCGGTGCTGCGGTCCCAGCGTTTCGAGTGCGAGTGCGCTGGTGAACAGCTTCATCGTGCTTGCCGGCAAGAGCCTCGCGCCTGCCAGGTGCGAAAACAGGGTATCACCGCGGCTGAGCGAGACGACCATCGCGCCCCACCCACCCTTGACCGGGCCAGGCAGTGTGGCAACGAGTGCCTCGCTCAGCGCGCTCGCGCCAACGGTGGTGCTCCATGCACCCGTGGCGGGAACGGGGCGAGGGGCGCGCGTGGCGGCCTTGCGGCGCGTGCGCGGTGTGGCTGCGCGCTTCTTGGCGGCAGCGGTGCGCTTCTTCGCTGCGGATGCAGGCGGACGATCACCGCGCGGGCTCGGCGTCGGTGCGGTGGCCAGCACCTCGCGCGGCGACTCCTGCGCACGCGACGCGCGCGGGAGCGCGGACGCGAGGCAACCGACGATGGCAAGCGTGACAGCGAGCGGCCGGATCAAACTTTCAGGAACCACCGCTTGCGGTGAAAGACGGAGAGGATGCCGAACCACGTCAAGACGAACGTGGCCGCGAACAGCAACGAGGCATCCTTGGCCGGCAACAGCGGCAGGAAGACGGACTCGAAGAGGACCTTCTGCACGGGCACGACCTTCCCATGCCACTCGGCCGTAAAGATAGAGTAGATGCAGCGCGCCATGAGGCCCGATCCCACGAAGGCGAGAATGGGATTCATCCCGTACACCAGGAACGGTCCGCTCCACGCCCTGATCTCGAGCTCCTCGATCAGCCACATGCACGTGGCCAGCGACATCGACGCCATCCCCGACATGAACACCACATAGCTCGGCGTCCACAGGTTCTTGTTGATCGGCAGCGACCAGTGCCAGCAGAGGCCGATCACCGCGGCCATCGCGCCGGCGCCGAACAACCCGGCGACACGTTCGATGAGCATCCGCTCACGGCTCGCGATCCAGCGCCCCGCGAGCACGCCGGTGATGACGCTGGCAATCGCCCCCAGCGTCGAGAGCACCCCCTCGGGATCATAGGACTTGGTGCCCGCGTAGATGTGATTCGCGCCAAGCACGAGCTGGTCGAGCCAGGCTTGGAGCGTGAGCGCGCCCACGTCGATCTCGCCCGTGATGCCGGTGCCGGGCACGGGCACGAGGGTGAGCAGCGCCCAGTAGCCGAACAGGAGCGCGACCAGGAGCCCCACCGTGCGCTTGAGCGGCGCCTGCAGCGTGAGCAGTCCCGCGATCAGGTACGCCCAGCCGATGCGCTGCAGCACTCCCATGACGCGCAGGTGCTCGACGCGCCAGATGATGCGGTCCCACGCACTCGGGCTCGCATTGCCGGGGATCGCGTTCCACTGGAAGAACGGGAAGGCGCTGAGCGCCATGCCGATGAGCACGATCGTGAGGCCGCGGCGCACGACCTGCGTGCGAAGCGCGGTCATGCTGTCGCCCCGCGCGGCGCGTTCGCTGAGCGACAGATGCGTCGTGATGCCGACGATGAACAGGAAGAACGGGAAGATCAGGTCGGTCGGTGTCCAGCCGTGCCACGGCGCATGCTCGAGCGGCTCATGGATGGCGGCCCACGTGCCCGGATTGTTCACGAGCAGCATCCCGGCCACGGTCATGCCGCGGAAGACGTCCAGCGACTTGAGGCGTTCGCGCGCGCGTGGCGCGGGGGCGGCGGACGCGTCCGGTTCACCCGCATCGCGCGCGGGGGCCGTGACTGGGGGACGGAGGGTGGTGGCCATGCTCCCTATACGTACTCGCCTCCCGGAGGGCTGTCGAGGCCAATGCGCTTCCAGCGTGCGCCAGTGCCGCTAGCTTTCGCCCCCATGACACCAACTGCCGCTCCCAGCACCGCGCTCAAGCGCGCCCCGTGGACCCCCTCGACCGGGGCCGTGTCCGCCTTCATTCGTCATCACTACCGCCACTTCAACGCGGCCGCGCTGGTCGATGCCGCCGAGGGATACACCACGCATCTGGATGGTGGCGGCAAGATGTTCGTGACGCTCGCTGGCGCCATGAGCACCGCCGAGCTGGGGCTGAGCTTGGCCGAGATGATCCGACAGGACAAGGTGCATGGTATTTCGTGCACCGGCGCGAATCTCGAGGAAGACGTGTTCAACCTCGTCGCGCACGACTTCTACGTGCGCGTGCCCAACTACCGCGACCTGACGCCCGCGGACGAGCAGGCGTTGCTTGAGCGGCACATGAACCGCGTGACCGACACCTGCATCCCCGAAATGGAAGCGATGCGTCGGATCGAGACCGTGGTGCTCGAGGAGTGGCAGAAGGCCGACGCGGCCGGGGAGCGGCTCTTCCCGCACGAGTTCATGTATCGGATCCTGTTGGGCGGGAAGCTCAAGGAGAGCTACCAGATCGATCCGAAGGGTTCGTGGTTGCTGGCGGCCGCCGAGAAGAACCTGCCGATTTTTGTGCCGGGCTGGGAAGATGCCACCTTGGCCAACATGTACGCCGGTCACTGCATCGACGGCAACGTCAAGAACGTGCACACGGTGAAGACCGGCATCGAGTACATGATGAAGTTGGCCGAGTGGTACACGGAGCTCACGGCCAAGCATTCGCTCGGGTTCTTCCAGATCGGCGGCGGCATTGCCGGCGACTTCCCGATCTGCGTGGTGCCGATGCTGCATCAGGATTTGCAGCGCACCGAGGTGCCGCTCTGGGGCTACTTCTGCCAGATCAGCGACTCGACGACGAGCTACGGGTCGTACTCGGGCGCGGTCCCCAACGAGAAGATCACGTGGGGCAAGCTTGGGGTGGAGACGCCCAAGTTCATCATCGAAAGCGACGCGAGCATCGTGGCACCGCTGATGTTCGCGATGATTCTGGGGTGGTAGTCGTCTTGAGCGCAGCGAAAGACCTGCTTGTGGTGTTGTGAAGGAAGGAAGCAGGTCTTTCGCTGCGCTCCGCTCGACAAACAGGCGTTTGTCGCATTAAGACATTGCCGGACCCGCCCGAATGGACGGGGCGCGCGCGCGGAGCTTTCTTAGCGTAGTGGTTCCCCCGAGGAGGCTACGCATGGACGCGAAAGGTTCGTGGATACGGGAAGGCGCGATTGCCGGGATCATCGGTGCCGGCGCGGTCGCGATCTGGTTCCTCGTTGTCGACTTGGCCGCCGGGCACGCGCTCGCCACGCCCGCGTTGCTCGGACACGCACTTTTCTCGTTCTTCGGGCCGACGACGGGCGAGAGCGACATGCTGCACGTGGCGGGCTACTCCGTCTTCCATGTGCTCGCCTTCATTGGCTTGGGGCTCGGCGCTTCTGCCATGATTCAGGCCTCGCGCAAGGCACCCGCCGCCCTGGCCGGCCTCTTCATCCTGTTCGTCGTCTTTCAGGTCGCGTTCTACGGCGTGACCGCGGCGCTCTCGATGAACGAGCTGCTTGGCGGCATGGCCTGGTGGTCGATTGGTGTCGCCAACCTGTTGGCGGCCGTCGCGATGGGGCGCTACCTGTACCGTGAACACCCGGAGTTGCGCCACACGATGGACATGGCGCTCAACGGGCAGGAGTAGCGGAACTGGAGGGAGTGGAGGGAGGTCAACGGCACAGGCAACTGCCGTTAACCACAGAGGCTCAGAGGTCGCATGGAAACGCAGAAAAGCAGGGGCCCGCTCGCCATATCTGGTGAGCGGGCCCTTTGCTGTTCGCTTCGCGAGCGCTGTGCTTCTGTGGTGAAGACTATCGAGGTTCGATTGAAGCAGATCCTTCGCTGCGCTCAGGATGACGCGCGCTCAGGGCGACGCGCGCTCTGGATGGCGCGCGCTCAGCCTCCACCCAACCGGATCGCGAGCTTCCCGAACAGGAACAGCAACCCGCCCACCGTCCCGATCGCGATCAACAGCGGGCCCACGAACAGCGCCCGGAACAGCTTGTGGTCGTACTTGAGGTGCATGTAGAACATCACCACGATCACGAACTTGACCGCACTCATGATCAGCAGCGACGGCACGAACAGCTTGCTCGCGACGAACGACGGGATGTAATAAATCCAGACTTCGACGACGGTGATGATCAGCAGGACGAGCGCCACCTTCCAGTAGGTGGACCACTGCGGATGCTCGTGGGCCTCCTCGGCGTGCGCGTCCGCGGCGTGGGCGACTTCGTTGGCCATGGTCGGCGACCTACTGGATGAGGTAGATGAGCGTGAAGATCGCGATCCATACGACGTCGACGAAGTGCCAGTACAGCGCGGCAATGTCCACGTTCAGGGCATCCGCGGGCCTGAGTCCGCGCTTGTAGTCGATCCCGAGCAGCGCCAGCAGCCAGAGCACGCCCACGGTCACGTGAGCACCGTGGAACCCGGTCAGCGTGAAGAAGCTCGACCCGAACAGGTTGGTCTTGATCGTCAGCCCTTCGTGCACGAACGAGGTGAACTCGTAGGCCTGGAACCCGAGGAAGCCGACACCGAGAATGACGGTCGCCCAGAGCCAGAGCTTGGACGAGCGCAGGATCCGGTCGCCGAAGGCCGTGGGCATCGGCTTGTCGGCATTCTCCACGGCCGCCAGCGCGAGCACCATCGCGAGCGATGACATGAGCAGCACGAAGGTCGAGGCCGACGTCACCGGAATGTTCAGGATCGGCTTGAAGACCTCCGCCGGGGCGCAAGCGCCGAGCTCGGCGGCGGTCTTGCCGATCGTGTTCGTGGCGCGGCACCAGAACTCGTGCGGGTAGGGCCCGACGAGCGAGCGGCCCTTGTAGACGAGGTAGGTGGAGATGAGCGATGCGAAGAGCATGCACTCCGAGCCGATGAAGGCCCAGACCGCGATCTTGCGATGGTTCAGCCCGGTCGACGTCGGCGGATGCGAAAAATGCTCGGCGTGCGCGTCGTGATGCGGGTCGGGAATAACGGCAGAAGCCACGGGAACTCCGGTGGGGTCCGAAGGGGAAGCGCTACTCGAGCGCGCTGGTGAGCCAGCTGACCAGCGTGAACGCGAGGCCAAGGAAGGAGCCGATGCCGATCGTCATGGCCAGCGGGAGGTTCCCCGCGTGGATGAAGAGCGTGCTGCACAGCATGGTGCTCAGGAGCAGTGCGGCGATGAGCGGCTTGATCGTGGGGAAGGGCATCGGGATGCCCAGCTCCTTGGCCGTCTTGTGGCGGCCGCCGACCGTGGTCGCCGAGACCAACGCGACCAGATCGTCCGCCTTCTGGTCCCACAGCGGGTAGCGCGAGGTGATGGTCGGGATGCGCGCGAAGTTGTAGTCCGGCACGGGGGACGGCAGCGCCCACTCGAGCGACGGAGCGCCCCACGGGTTGTTGCCGGCAATCGCGCCCTTCTTCCAGCTCGTGATGAAGTTGTAGAGGAAGATCAGCATGCCGACCGCCTGCAGGAACGCGCCGGCGGTGGACATCGCGTTGAACGTGTCCCACCCCTGGCTTGCATCGTAGGTGTAGATGCGGCGCGGCATGCCGTAGAGCCCCGCAAAGTGCATCGGGAAGAAGGTCAGGTTCATCGCGATGAAGAAGACCCCGAAGTGCCACTTGCCGAGGGTCTCGCTCAACATGCGGCCGGTCATCTTGGGGAAGTAGTAGTACACCCCCGACATGATGCCGAACACGGCGCCGCCGAAGAGCACGTAGTGGAAGTGCGCCACGACGAAGTACGAGTCGGTCTGCTGCAGGTCGGCCGGGGACGACGAGTGCATGATCCCCGAGATGCCGCCCACGGTGAACATGGCCACGAGCGCGATGCCGAACATCATCGACGTCGTGAACCGGATGTTGCCTCCCCACATCGTCGAGACCCAGTTGAGGATCTTCACGCCGGTCGGGATGGCGATGAGCATCGTGGTGAGCGAGAAGACCGAGTCGGCCACCGGTCCCATGCCGACCGAGAACATGTGGTGGGCCCACACGCCGAAGCCGAGGAAGCCGATGAGCATGCCCGAGTAGACCATGACCGGGTAGCCGAAGAGCGGCTTCCGCGAGAAGGTCGGGAGGACTTCACTCACCAGGCCGAACGCGGGCAGGATGAGGATGTAGACCTCGGGGTGCCCGAAGATCCAGAACAGGTGCTGCCAGAGGAGCGGGTCGGCGCCGGCCGCGATCGTGTAGAAGTTGGTGCCGAAGAAGCGGTCGAACATCAGGAAGACGAGCGCCACCGTGATCGCCGGGAAGGCGAGGATCACGAGGAACTGCACCACGAACGACATCCAGGTGAAGATCGGCATGCGCATGAGGTGCATGCCGGGGGCGCGCATGTTGATGATCGTCGTGATGAAGTTGAACGCGGCCGCCAGCGACGCGACGCCCAGGATCTGCAGCCCGAGCACCCAGTAGTCGATGTTGTAGCCGTTCGCGTACGCCTTGGTGGTGAGCGGCGCATAGCCGAACCAGCCCCCGTTGGGCGCCAGGCCGAACAGGATCGGCAGCGTGATGACGATGCCGCCGAACAGGAAGACCCAGTAGCTGAACGCGTTCAGGCGCGGGAAGGCGACGTCGCGCGCGCCGATCTGCAGCGGGATCAGGAAGTTGAAGAACGCGGACGACAGCGGCATGATGACGAGGAAGACCATCGTCGTCCCGTGCATCGTGAAGAGCTGGTTGTACTGGTCCGCGCTCACGATCTTCATGTTGGGGCCCATCAGCTGCGCGCGGATGACGAGCGCTTCGAGTCCTCCCCAGCAGAAGAAGAACACCGCGGTGACGAGATACAGGATGCCGATCCGCTTGTGATCGACGGTCGTCAGCCAGCTCCAGATGCCGCTGGGGGACGAGGTCTCGGCGGTCGTGACCGAGATCGGGGCTGCCATGGTGGCCATGTGATTGCTCTCGGAGTCGCGGCGGTTACTTGAGCGCGCGCAGGTACGCCACGATATCGGCGATCTGCGCGTCGGTCAGGCCACCGGCGGTGACCTTCATCTTCATGATCGGATCCCACTGGTTGAGGCCCAGGGTCGGCATGAGCGACCCCGGCTTCATGTCGCGGGCATTCTTGAGCCACGCCGCGAGGTGCTTCGCGTCGTTCGGGTAGAGCCCGCCCGCCAGCGTGTGGCGCGTGGCCACATGCGTCAGGTTGGGCCCGATGATCCCCATCGACATCGGGTTGCCGCTGATCGCGTGGCAGCCGATGCAGGTCGAGCGCGAGTAGATGGCCTTGCCGCTGTCCGCGTTGCCCTTGGCCAGCGTGGCGTCGTCGATCAGCAGTGCTCCGTTGACTGGCGTCCGCGGAATCACGTGCGGCGGCAGCTTCTCGGCCGGGAAGTAGTACCCCGCGGCGACCGGCGCGCTCACGGGCGTCGTGTCCGCCAGCGCGAGGACGCCCGACGCCATCCCCTTCTTGGCCGGCGCCTTGCCGGGCGCGACCGGCAGGGCGGGGGCCGCGGGCGGCTCCGGCGGTGCCACGCCGAAGACCGCGACCTGCTTCTGGTGCGCGGCCCACGACTCGAAGTCGGCGACCGGGACCACGTAGGTGCGGAACTTCATGTTCGCGTGACTGTCGCCGCAGTACTCGGCGCACGTCCCGTTGACGGCCGTCGCGGGCAGGTCCGCGTTGGGGGTGAACCAGAGGTAGTTGGTGCGATTCGAGATCAGGTCGCGCTTGCCGCCCATGTTCGGAATCCAGAACGAGTGCAGCACGTCCTTGGTCTTGAGGGCGAAGTTGGCCGTGCGCCCGGCGGGAAGGTACAGCTCGTTGGCCGTCACCACGCCGTACTGCGGATAGCGGAACTCCCACCACCACTGATGCCCGATCACTTCGACTTCGATCGCACCCGCCGGCGCCTTGGCCTGCGTCTTGAAGATCGTGCGGATCGTCGGGATCGCGATGAACACGAGGATGATCGCGGGAACAACAGTCCACAGGATCTCGAGCGTCGTGTTGCCGTGCACCTGCTTCGGCTCCGGCGCACCGGGGCGCGCGCGGAAGCGGATGATCGTGTAGATCAGGATCGCTTCGACGATGACGAAGACGACCGTGCCCCAGAAGAGGAGGCGGTTCCAGAGGAAGTCGATGTCCGAGGCGAAGTCCGACCAGTGCAGGAAGGTCGAGTTCGGATGGTCGCCGCCGCAGGCCGCGAGCGCCACAGCGAGAATCGCCAAGAGAGCACCCGTGCGAACGCGACGGGGTGAAAACCGGGTCATGTCGGTATCTCGAAAACGGCGGAAAGGGCGCGAGTCGCCGATCGGCGCACGCACTTCTGACGTGTCGGAAAACCTACCCATTGGGGCAGGTGCAAACAACAGCCTCGTTTGGACTGCAAGTCCAAGCGGGGTAAACTCTTGCGTACACACGTTGGTTCCCCGACAGGACGCCCGAGCTCCATCCAAGTATCGGACTACGCGTCGGCGCTCGCCGCACCCGGCTTCTCGTCGTGCTTGGCGTGCTTCTCTTTGGTATGGTTGATCGCGATTTCGAGCTGCACCTTGAGCTGGGCGACCGCTTCGCGCATGGCGCGGAGGCGAATGACGTCCCCGCCGCCCGGACGCGAGAGCGTCAGGATCGAGGTGGCCACGAGATCGGAGATCATGCCGAACTGCCCCTTCAATTTACCGACCAACGGCGTGGCGATCCGCTTGTAGGCAGACACGAAGGTCGCCGTGTTCTTGGCGTTCCCCTTGACCGCGACGCCGAACCGCTCCGCCTGCGCATTGAGCGCCTGGGCGGCGGTCATGGCTTCGTCGAGGGTAGCCATCTTGACCTGTCCCGCACCATCGAGCTTGAGTCCTGCCATGGGTGGATCTCCGGTGGTCTAGCGCGTACCGGCCATGCGCGCCGGGTCGAGCAGCTCGGCCAGCGTTTCGCGGGTCAGGAGCTTTCGTTCCAAGACGAGTTCGAAGACGCCGCGACCGCTCGCGAGCGCGTCGCGGGCGATCTCGGTGGCGGTCTCGTAGCCTAGCGCAGGGACGAGGGCGGTGACGATGCCGATCGAGTGCTCGACGAAATACCGGAGCCGGTCCGGATTGGCCGTGATCCCCACCACGCAGCGCTCGCGGAGCACGATGCAGGCGTTCCGCAGCGACTCCATGCCGCGCAGCAGCCGGAACGCGATGATCGGCTCGAACACGTTGAGCTGGAGCTGACCCCCTTCGGCGGCCATCGTCACGGTGACATCGCCCCCGATGATGTCGTAACAGACCTGATTGACGACCTCGGGGATGACCGGGTTCACCTTTCCCGGCATGATGCTCGATCCGGGCTGCTGTGGGGGCAAGTTGATTTCGCCGAACCCGGTGCGTGGACCGCTCGAGAGCAGCCGCAGGTCGTTGCAGGTCTTGGACAGCTTGACGGCGCAGCGCTTGAGCACCCCCGAGAGCTGCACCAGCCCACCCACGTCGGCCGTGGCCTCCACGAGGTCCGGCGCGGTCACGAGGTCGATGCCGGTGATGCGCGCCAAGTGCCGGCGCACGGTCTCGACGTAGCCGCTCGGCGTGTTGATCCCCGTGCCGACGGCGGTCGCCCCCATGTTGATCTCGCGCAGCAGGAGCTGCGCCTCCGTGAGGCGATCGATGTCCTCGATCATCGTCACACCAAAGGCCGCGAACTCCTGCCCCAGGGTCATCGGCACCGCGTCCTGCAGCTGGGTGCGCCCCATCTTGACCAAGGGCGCAAACTCCTTGCCCTTCTCGAGGAAGGCGTCGGCGAGCGGCCGCATCGCGTCCTTGAGCCGGTCAACGGCGGCGGCGAGCGCGAGGCGCACCGCCGTTGGATACACGTCGTTGGTTGACTGGCTCAGGTTGACGTGCGAATTGGGAGAAAGCCACGCATAGTCCCCGCGCGGCTTGCCGGCGAGTTCGAGGCTCCGGTTCGCGATGACCTCGTTCGCGTTCATGTTGGTGCTCGTGCCGGCGCCGCCCTGGATCATGTCCACCAGGAAGTGCTCATGGTGCCGTCCGTGCACGACCTCCCGTGAGGCGCGCACGATCAGCTCCTTGCGCTCGGCATCGAGCAGCCCGAGTTCGCCGTTCGCCTCGGCCGCCGCTTCCTTCACCTGCGCGAGCGCCACGATGAGCGAGGGGAACTCGCGCAGCGTGACCCCGGAAATCGGGAAATTCTCGGTCGCGCGCAGCGTCTGGATGCCGTACAGCGCGTCCTTCGGCACCTGGCGGTCGCCGAGCAGGTCGTGTTCGGTACGCATGCGTCCACCGCCAAAGCCCAGCGCGCGACCGCGGCCCACCATGGTCGCGTCCACTTGCGAGAGGCGCCGCGAGATCGTGCGTGCGGCACGCCCGATCAGGGCGGCATAGATGGCCGGGGCCTCCTTGAGCAGCGCCGCGAGTGCGGACTTGTCGTAGACAAAGGCCGTGACGGGCTCGATGCAGCGTGCGGTGGTGCCGTGCAGCTCGTCATCGAGCAGCAGCCCCTCGCCGACGGCATCGCCGCCCGAGAGCGTCGTCATCCGCATGGTGATGCCATCGTGTCCCTTTTCGATGGCCATCGCCCCGTCGACGAGGATCGCCATGCGCTGGCGGGGTTCGCCCTCCTGGAACAGGGTCTCGTCCACCGCGAACTCGGTCAGCGTGCCGGCGCGGGAGAGGTGCCACAGGTGCTGGTCCGGCAGCCCTTCAACGAAGGCGCAGCCGCGGAGGAGATTGGTCTGGGAGGTCTGTCGCATGGCCTTGAAGGTAGGGCGCGCAGGCGCGTCGGCCAACCGTGGGCCCGGTCGTGTCCCCCCTCACACCGGAGGGAGGCGTGCGGTAGTTTGCGCCCCTGACATCCCGCACCTGACACAGGAGTCCCGTGAGCACGTCGCGTCGCGAGTTTCTCGGAGTGGGGGCGGCCGCGGCCGCTGGCATGCTGGCCGGTCGGCCAGGAGAGCTCCCGGCAGCGCTCGTCTCGCCGGACGAGGTCGCCGTGGCCCGTGCCGGCCGGCCTGCGATCGTATCGAGCGCGAACGGAATTCGCGGCGTGGCGCGCGCGCACACGCTGTTGCAGCAGGGGCTGGATCCGCTCGACGCGATCATTGCCGGCGTGAACATCCAGGAACTGGACCCCGAGGACGATTCGGTCGGGCTGGGCGGCCTGCCGAACGAAGAGGGGATCGTCCAGCTCGACGCGAGCGTCATGCACGGGCCCACGAAGCGGGCCGGGTCGGTGAGCTCGCTCGAGGAGATCGCGACGCCGAGCCTCGTGGCCAAGGCGGTGATGGACTACACCGACCACATCATGCTGGTGGGCGAGGGGGCCAGGAAGTTCGCCCTGCGCATGGGGTTCAAGCCGCAGAACCTGCTCACGGAGAAGAGTCGGCAGAACTGGCTGCGCTGGCGCGCGAACCTCAATCCGGACGATTTCTGGCTCGACCACAGCGACGATGTGAAGATCCGGTTCACGTCCGGGACGATCAACATGAATGCCGTCACCGCGAGCGGTGACATCGCCAGTTGCACGACCACGAGCGGCTATTCGTTCAAGCTGCCGGGACGGATCGGTGACTCGCCGATCATCGGGGCCGGGCAGTACTGCGACAACGGCGTGGGCGCGGCCGGGGCAACAGGCCGTGGCGAGGCGTGCATCAAGGTGTGCGGTGCCTTCAGCGTGGTGGAGCAGATGCGCAGCGGACTCGGGCCCCAGGAGGCCTGCCTCAAGGTGCTCGAGCGCGTCGTGGCCATGACCGAGAAGCGGCTGCTCGACGACAAGGGCAGGCCCAGGTTCGGGCTGCAGTTCTACGCGGTGGCCAAGGATGGGCGCACCGGGGCCGCGTCGCTGTACGAGGGCGCCCAGTACGCCGTGGCGGACGATCAGGGCGCACGGCTCGAGAAGTGCGCCTTCCTGTACGGACGCGCGCAGATGCCTCGTGGCTCCTGGTAGCGACGCGGGGGGCGCCGGGCTGAGGAGCGTCCGGGCGACGCGGGAGGATTTCCGCCTGCTGCGGAGGCGACTGGCGCTGCCGGTCGCGCTGTTCTTCGGCGTCGCACTGGTGGGCGTGCTGGGCTACATGGCCATCGGTGGCGCGCAGGTGACGCTGCTCGACGCCATCTACATGACCGCGAACGTGATCACCACCGCGGGGTTCCGCGAGTCGGTGGACATGACGTCCGGGTCGGCGGGACGCATCTTCACCATTGCCCTGTTGCTGATCGGCGCGGGCGTGGGGGCGTATGCGATCTCGACCTTCACGGCGTTCATTGTCGAAGGGGACCTGACCGAGGAATTCCGGAGACGTCGCATGAATCGAACGGTGGATGCGCTGCACGATCACTACATCGTGTGTGGTGTGGGCCAGGCGGGGCTCGCCGTGGTGCAGGAGCTGGTCACGACCCAGCGCACGATCGTGATCGTCGAGGCCGACGAGCACAACGCGGAGCGCATCGAGGGGCTCTATCCCGACGTGCCGCTCATCCGCGGTGATTACACCGATGACGACGTGCTGCTGCGTGCGGGCGTGACCCGTGCGGCCGGGATCGTGCTCTGCGTCGACTCGGACAAGGACTCGCTCGTGGGCACCGTGACGGCGCGCCAGCTCAATCCCACGATCCGCATCATCGCACGCGCGACCGACGAGCGCGCGATCGCGCGCCTCCGCTCTGCGGGCGCCGACGGAGTGGTGAGCCCGGGCCTGATCGGCGGCATGCGACTGGCGAGCGAGCTGGTGCGACCGAGCGTGGTGAGTTTCCTCGACAAGATGCTGCGCGCGCGCGATGGCGCGATCCGCATCGAGGAGGTGGCCGTCCCCGAGGGATCACCGCTCGCCGGACACACGGTGCGCGAGCTCGACACGCGGCAGTACCAGAACCTGCTCGTGCTGGGGGTGCAGCTGTCCGACGGCGAGATCCTGTATCACCCGCCGCAGGATTATCGGGTGGAGGTGGGGTGCCGACTGATCGTGATGGCGGAGGCGGCGGGCGTACAGCACTTCCAGCGGGCGTTCACGCCACACCGACCGAGCGGCGCGATTCCGGGGTAGTCAGCTCGCACGCGCCAGCCGCACGTCGTCGCCAACCACGATCTGCCCCTCGCGCGCCACCGCCGCATTGAGCGCGAGCCGCCCTCCGAACCGTCGCCCGATGTCCTTCAGCACGGCGGGATCGCGCGTGATCGTGTCCGGATCCACCGTCGTCATCGGGCATCGCCCGCGCAACGAGTCGAGCGCGATGAGGGCGCGTCCGATCGTGAGCGTCGCCCCCTCCCACAGGGTCTCGTCCATGCCCGCCACGCCGTTGATGAGCAGGTTCGGTCGCAGCCGACGGATATCGCGGCCGAAGCGCGCCACGGCGCCGTCGGTGGCCACGAGCAGCGGCAGGATGTCGAACTGATGGCCAGCGGGGGCGCGCTCGAGCCACGCGTCCTCGCCCGCCGCTTCGCGTACCAGCGCCGCCGCGTCGGCGGACTCCCAGGGGTGTCCGTTCACCAGCGCATCGCCGTCAGGCGACAGGGTGCCGCGCAGCCCGAGCAGCTTGTACTGCCGTCGGGCTGTGCGGACCCCCTCCGGACCGCGGACCCACACGAGGCGGTCACCGGGGACGCCCAACTCGGTGAGCTCCGCATGCGTCACGGCTTCGCCGGCCATCGACTTGACCGGGTAGCGCCAGAGTCCACCGAGCGTGAGTGCCATGACGCTATGCCGCCTGCTCGAGGGCCACGAGGGGGAAGTCCACCGCGGTGCCGGCGAGGTTGTTGAGGTAGTTGGTGAAGATGTTGAGCGCGACGTGGGCCGTCACCTCGACGATCTCGGAGTCCGACAGCCCCGCGAGCCGAGCCGTCGCGAGATC
This sequence comes from Gemmatimonadota bacterium, assembly GCA_031372565.1. Taxonomy (GTDB): domain Bacteria; phylum Gemmatimonadota; class Gemmatimonadetes; order Gemmatimonadales; family Gemmatimonadaceae; genus JACPPC01. Next base: position 40,507 of record JANMLN010000021.1, read on the forward strand.
GGCGTCGGCGACACGCCCCTTGGTGCGCACGATGGCGAGCGCGAGCGTGATGGCGGCCTGCGCCTTGGGGTCGTTCGACGCCCCGCGCCGAGCGGCCGCGAGCTCGTCGGCGCTGACCTTGTGCAGGCCGCCGATGTACGTGTGCGCCGAGAGGCAGTACTCGCAGCCGTTGGCCTGCGCGACGGCAATGGCGACGCGCTCGCCGATCGCGGCGCCCAGCGTGCCCGTGCCAAGGGCACCGAAGAAGCCGTTCATGGCCGCGAGGGCCGCCGGCGCCTGTCCCGCGGTCGCGAACATGTTGGGGGTCGAGCCGAACATCTTCCGGGTGACGGCGAGCTGCTCGGCGGCGGGGCCGGCGGCGGTGGCCGGGTCGATCGGGGCAATGCGGGTCATGGCAGGGGTCCGGGTTGAACGGTGAAGGCGCTCGGTATTGTACCGAACGTTCGGTACAAGATTGAACCTGCTGCACGGGCGCAAGCCCCGGTGCAGGCCAGGCCGGGACCAATCGTTCGAACGCTAGCGGATGGCCAGGAGCTGCTGCGGCAGCGCCTTGAGGGTGCGGACGAAGATGGCCGGCTCGTCCAGCGAGCGCGCCATCACCAGCGCGCCCTCGATGCGGACCAGTGCCTCCTCGGCACGCGCCGCGGCCACCGCGCGCGAGAGGCCGCCGTCCCGGAGCGCCCGCTCGATCGCGTCCATCCACAGGCGGAAGATCTGCTTGACGCGCGGATGGAAGCGGTGCGAGGAGTCGCCGATGCCGAGGCTCGCCAACAGACATGCCTCGCGTCCCTCGCGGTAGAACGACATGAGCGCCGCGTTCATCCGCTTGAGCCGGGCCGGCGCGGGGCCGGGCGCGCGGAGCGGCGCCAGCACGGTCGCATCAAACGCCGTCTCGAGATGATCGAGCACCGCGCCCACCATGTCGTCCTTCCCGTCGGGGAAGTGATGATACAGGCTCGACTTGCCGAGTCCCGTGGCCTTGGACAGCTCGGCCAGCGACGCACCGTCGTAGCCTTGGCTGCGGACCACGGCCATGACGCGGGCGACGACTTCGTTGCGCGTGAGGAGGGCGGGAGGCATCAGAAGGGGGTGCGGTGGAACGATCGGTACAATGTACCCCCGCCGCCGCCGCAGACAAGACGATCTCGGCGCCCGGCGCCCCGAGCGCGGGACCGCAGCGCCGCTACGCCGCGCGCGTCCTCGGCGCCTCGGCGTCCCCGGTCTTCCACCCCGCCCCGAGCCGCTGCAGCCGATCAGCGGCCTGCGACAGCTGTCCCGCCGCTGCCGCAATCTCCTCCGTCGACGCGCTCTGCTGCTCGCTCGCGGCTGCCACCCCTTCCATCGCCGCCGCGAACGCATCCGTGCCCTGCGCCAGCGCGGTGAGCTGCCGCTTCACGTCGTTCACCAGCGCATCGGCCGCGCTGGCCGCGCCCTGGATGGCGCTCACCCACTCCTCCGCCTCCTGCACCTTGGTCTCGACTTCGGCAAAGCTGCTCTCGCCCGCGCGCGTCGCGGCCAGGACCTCGCGGACCGTGTCCACCGTGCGAGCGCCGGTGGCACGAGCGGCTTCCATCTTCACCAGAATCCCCTTCACGAGCTTCTCCGTGCGCTCCGCCGCCTGCTCCGAGTTGGCGGCCAACCGGCGCACTTCAGCCGCGACGACCGCAAACCCCTCGCCCTCGGCTCCCGCCCGGGCAGCCTCCATCGACGCGTTGAGGGCGAGCAGCTTGGACTGGCGCGCCATCTTCTGCACCAGCGCCACGAAGTCGCGCACCGCCAGGGTGGCCTCGGCCAGCGCCTCGATCGCGGCGGCGTTGGCGCCCGCGTCGGCGTCGAGCTGCGAGAGCGCGGCCGCGCTGACATCAAACCGGGCGCGGTTGGCGCGGGCCAGCGCGGTCAGCTCAGCGTTGCGTGACACGCCAGCCTTCGCGCCGGCATTGACGTCCGTCGCGGCGTGCGACAGCCGCTCTGCGTCCTGCGCGAGCCCCTGGACCGCCTTGGCCATGGAGGTGGCACGCACGGTCAGGTCGCCCGACGTGGTCGCCACGACCGAGGCCGAATGGGCGAGCTGCTCGGCCCCTGCGGAAATCTCCGCCGCCAGGGTGCGCGACTCGGTCGAGGTCCCGCGCAGCGTGCGGACCAGGCTGCGGAGTTCGTCGACCATCCGGCCGAACACGGGGGTCTGGCGCGCCCATCCCAGCGTGGCGAGTTCGGCGCCGAGGTTCACGGTGAGATCGCCGTTCACCACCGACTCGGCGAGGCCCGTGAGGGCGTTGGCGCCGCGCTGCATGTTCGGAAAGACGATGAAGAGAAACGACGTCGTCGTGATCAGCCCGGCGAGGCTCAGGGTGAACCCCACAATGACGCCCGCCGTGCTCCAATCCGCGAGGAGCGGTGCGAGGGTCGACCATCCCGTGACGAGGGAGGCCACGAGTATGAAGACCGACAGGCCGAGCAGGGCGCGAACGAGGCGACGCATGGGTGTTCCTGGAAGAAAGAGCAGGTCCTTCGCTGCGCGCAGGACGACGGGGCGGGCTGCGCGTGGCGGCGGGCTGTCCCGGACGGCTAGTTTAGATCGGTCGCCCTTGCGTGCACGACCGTGCGCGCGAGGGCCTTTTCAGCATATCGGAACATGACAGGCACTCCATCAACCCCGCCGGCGGAAGACTACCCGCCGTACGACCCCACGACCGTCGAACGCACCTGGGCGGCGCGCTGGGCGGCGCGCGGGACGCACCGGATCGACATCGCGAACGCGAAGAACCCGTTCTACGCGCTGATGATGTTCCCGTACCCGTCGGCTGAAGGGTTGCACATTGGCAACCTGTTCGCGTTCACGGGGAACGACATCCATGGACGATTCCACCGCCTTCAGGGACACGACGTCTTCGAGCCGCTGGGCTATGACGCCTTCGGCATCCATTCGGAGAACTTCGCGATCAAGAAGGGGGTGCACCCCAGCGAGCTGATCCCGAGCAACATCCGCAACTTCCGGCGGCAGCTCGACCGGGCGGGGTTGATGGTCGACTGGTCCAAGTCGGTCGATACCACCGACCCGGCCTACTACAAGTGGACGCAGTGGGTCTTCCTGCAGCTGTTCAAGCGCGGGCTGGCCTACCGGAAGGAGGCGGCGGTCAACTGGTGCCCGTCGTGCAAGACCGTGCTCGCCAACGAGCAGGTCGAGCACGGGCACTGCGAACGGTGCGGCACCCTGGTCGAGCTGCGCGACCTGACCCAGTGGTTCTTCCGGATCAGCGACTACGCGCCTCGGCTCCTGTCCAACCTCGATTCCATGGACTGGTCGGAGTCCACGAAGAGCGCGCAGCGGAACTGGATCGGCAAGTCGGAAGGCGCCGAGTTGGTGTTCTCGGTGAGCGATCCGGCGGCCGATGCGGGAAGCGCGATGGTGAGCGTGACGGAGGAGCTGGCGATCGCGGAGGACCGGATCCGCGTG
>JANMLN010000022.1:0-31907 GCA_031372565.1 Gemmatimonadota bacterium
CGACGGTCGATGCCGTCTTCGGGCTGCACGTCTTTCCCGGACCTTCAGGCGCGATCATCACCAAGTCGGGCCCGTGGCTCGCGGCGGCAAACAGTGCCACGATCATCGTGAAGGGGCGCCAGACACACGGTGCGCAGCCGTGGGGTGGTGTTGATCCCGTGGTGGTCGGCGCGCAGATCGTGGGTGCGCTTCAGACGGTGGTGAGCCGGCAGGTCGACATCACGCGCGCGCCGGCGATCGTCACGATTGGCGCATTCCAGGGCGGTGTGCGTTCGAACATCATCCCCGACTCGGCGGTGATGCTGCTCTCGATCCGCACCTTCGACCAGCCGATGCGCGACGAGATCTTCCAGCGGGTCACGCGCATCGCCGAGCAGACGGCGGCGGCCAGTGGCGCGACCGCGAAGGTGACCATCGACTCCGGCTACCACGTGACCGTGAACCAGCCTGCGCTCACCAAGCGGATGTGGCCCACACTGATGCGCGCCGCGGGCGCGAGCGGCGTGATCGAGAGCGGACTGATCACGGGTTCCGAGGACTTCTCCTTCTTCCAGGAGCGTGTGCCGGGCCTGTTCATCGGCCTGGGCGTGACGCCGAAGGACAAGGATCCGCGCACGGCAGCCGCGAATCACTCGCCACTGTTCTTCGCGGACGAGAACGCGCTGCCCAATGGCGTGCGGGCGATGGTGATGCTCGCGGTCGACTACCTCGCGGGCGGGAAGTAGCGCCACGGTTGCGCGACACGACGCACGATATCTTCCTCCCATGGCCCTGACCGCGACCGTCTCGACGTTCGACATTGCGCTCAACGACGTGGACCGCCACGTGTACGAACAACTCTCGCTCAAGGTCGCGCGCCATCCGAGCGAGACGGAGGATCACCTCTGGACGCGCGTGCTGGCCTACTGCCTCGAGTACACCGAGGGGATCGCGTTCTCCAAGGGCGGCCTGTCCGACCCCGATGAGCCGGCGATCCTCGTGCGCGACCTGACCGGGACGATCACGGCCTGGATCGAGGTTGGCGCACCCGATGCCGCTCGGTTGCACAAGGCGAGCAAGGCGGCGCCGCGCGTCGCGCTGTACACGCACAAGGACCCGCGCATTCTGCTGCGCGGCTATGACGGCGCGCGCATTCACCGCGCCGAGGATGTGGACATCTTCGCCGTGGACCGCGAGTTGCTCGCCGCGCTCGCGGATCACCTCGACAAACGCGTCACGTGCTCGCTGTCGGTGACCGACGGACAGCTCTACGTGGACATCAACGGCACGGTCTTGCCCGGGACCGTCGAACGCCTCACCCTGCCCGGCTGACCGTGCCCATGCGTCGTCTGATCGTTGTGGCCGCGCTCGTGACCGCCAGCGCGTCGGTGGCGAACGCGCAGCAGAAGGAACTCGCCAGCTTCCTGCCGCAGGCGCGGCGCCTGATGCGCGAAGCGCCCTTCATCGACTCGCACAACGACCTTCCCGAGATGCTGCACGCGCGCTCGCGCGGTGACTTTTCGAAGGATGACCCGGAGAAGCCGCTTGCGCGGATCGACACGGACCTGCCGCGGCTCAAGGCGGGAGGGGTGGGCGCGGAGTTCTGGGCGGCGTATGTCCCGTCGATGTACGACGGCCACGGCGCCGCGGCGCACGCGCTGACGCTCATCGACCAGATCCACCGGATGAATGCGCGGTCCCGCGTGCTGCAGCAAGCGACGTCGGCCGATGGCATCACGCGCGCCTTCAAGGCCGGCAAGATCGCGTCGCTGATCGGGATCGAGGGCGGGCACGCGATCGAGAACAACCTGTCGGTGCTGCGCGAGTTCTACGCGGCGGGGGTGCGCTACATGACGCTGACCCACGGCTCCACGATTCCGTGGGCAGATGCCGCCACCGACTCGGCGCGCCACAAGGGGCTCACGCCGTTCGGCCACGAAGTGGTGCGCGAGATGAACCGTCTTGGCATGATGGTCGACATCTCGCATGTGTCGGACGGCGTCATGAGCGACGTGGCGCGCACGAGCGTCGCGCCGCTCTTCTTCTCGCACTCGTCGGCGCGCGCGTTGGCCGATCATCCGCGCAACGTGCCCGACTCGATTCTGGCGATTGTCGGCAAGAAGGGGGGCGTCGTGATGGTCAATGCCTACCCGGCCTTCATCGACCCGGTGGGCGCGCAGAAGATGCAGAAGGTCTTCGAGGTCGAGCGCACCTTCCGCGCGCAGTATCCGAACGATCCGGCCAAGGTCGACTCGTTGTTCGGGGCGTACATCAACGGCCCCGAGATTCCGCGTGGCACGCTCGGTCAGTACGTCGACCACATCGAGCATGTCATGCGGGTGGCCGGCCCGACGCATGTCGGCATCGGCGCGGATCTGGGCTCGCTCGAAATCCACCCGGTTGGCCTCGAGGACGTGTCCCGGTTTCCGAACGTGGTCGCCGAGCTCCTGCGCCGCGGGCACAGCGAAGCGGAGGTCAAGCTGATCATGGGGGGCAACCTGCTGCGCGTGATGCGCGAGACCGAAGCGGTGGCGCGTCGACTGCAGAAGACGCGCGGCCCGTCCACGGCCACGATGGCGCAACTCGACTCGAACCGCGTCCGCCCGTAGCCACGCACGCGCTGTGCGCGCGTGCATCACATCACGCGCGTGCTACGTCGCGGTCGCCAGCTGTCGCGCCCGCGGCACCGGCGTGTGCTTGTAGCGCCCCGGCAGTCCCATCGGCGGCTTCCCGATGTCCTCCCCGGCTGAGCGCAGCTCACGCGCGAGCTCTGCGCGGAACTTGCCGTAGTCCACTTCGACCGCGTGCCGCTGTCCGCCGTCAAAGTCATAGTGCGGATGCGCGAGTTCGTCGGCGATGGCCGCGTCGAGATCGGCCGGCCGGCGGTAGCGACCCTGCAGTTCGAGGCAGGCGATGCGCGCCTGGTAGTCGGCCAACGGCCAGATGCACCCGAGCGGCTGGAAGAGCCCGATGAAGTAGAGCGTCGGGTGCTCGGGGTGCAGCATCTTGCGGTAGAGCGGAATCTTCTCGAGTCGCTTGAAGTTGACGAACGCTTCGTCGAAGAAGGGGAAGGTGGTCCAGAAGCCGGTGCACGCACAGATGATGTCGAACGCTTCGCGCATGCCGTCGGTGAAGGTCACCTCGAGCCCATCCCACCGCGCGATGCCGCGACGCGGCTTCACGCGACCGTGCCGGATGAAGTCGAGCAGATCGGAGTTGAGTGTCGGATGCTGCGTGAGCGGCGGCCGCGGATTCTCCGGCAATCCGTAGCGGCTGTACGGCCCCTGCAACACGCGCAGCATCAGCCGGAACACGATCTGCCGGATCGCAACCGGGACCCACGCCGAGTGCGACGCAAACACGTCCGTCGGCTGCCCGAACAGGAACTTGGGAAAGAACCACTGCGGGCTGCGCATCGACATGCACACGGTGCCCGCCACGCGCGCCGATTCCACCGCGACGTCGCACGCCGAGTTGCCGCCACCGATGACCAGCACGCGCTGTCCGCGCCAGCTCTCGTCGACGCCCTTGAAGTCGTGGGAGTGGAGGAAGCGGCCGGTGTATCTGCCGTCGTACTCGGGCACCTTGGGGTCCCAGTGATGTCCGCTGGCGACCATGAGCGCATCGAAGCGCTCCGTGGTGACGGTGCCGTCGGGGGCCTGCACGCGCACCGACCAGGCACCGCCCGGCAACGGCGACACGTGCTGCACCTCGTGGTTGAACTGGATGACGTCCATCACGCCGAAGTGCCGCGCATACCCCTCGAAGTAGGCCTGCACCTGGCGGTGATTCGGATAGTCCGGATACTCGGCCGGCATCGGGAAGTCTTCGTACTCGGACCACGCCTTCGAGCTGATGATGTGCGTGTTCTCGTACACGCTCGAGTGGTTGGTGCGCGAGTTGAAGACCCAGTTGCCGCCCACCATGTCGTTCTTCTCGTAGCAGGTGACGTCGAGACCGGCGACGAGACAGTTCTTGGCGGCGGCGAGGCCGCTTGGGCCCGCGCCGATCACGCAGACGCGTGGCGATGATGTGGAGGACGGCATGCCCTCAATTTGAGGCGGCGCCGTGCGAGGCGCCTCCCCCTCTCGCCACGCCGGGTCAGCGGCCGCTGCGCCGGGTCAGTCGCCGCAGCGCGGAGTAACCGTCGCGGAGCATCCGGTGCCCCCACAACCACCCGCGCGCCACCGTGCAGGTGATGTCAGCCCACACGACCGTCGCGGCCCGAGCGGTGGCCGAGTGCTGGCGCGGCGCGAGGATCGCCGACCAGGCGATCGGCCACGGACCGCCGTCGCCCCGCAGGCGGACCCGGACGAGGTCGAAGCGGTGACTCAGCAGCCGGTTGAGCTGAGCGAAGGTGAATCGCTGCGGATGCTCGTCGGTCGGGTACGGCCGCTCGATGTGGACATGCAGCCAGAGCTGCCCACCGGGGGCCAGGTGTGCCTCCAGCACGGCGAGCAGCTCGTCCGGCGCCTCCATGTGGTCGAGCGCGTTGAGCAGCAGGATGAGCGAGAATCGCTGGTCGGGCAGCGCCTGCACGATCGGGTAGCGCTTGTCGGGGAAGCGGGCGTTGTACTCGTCCGCGAGGGCGTCGACCGCCACGACGCGCGCCTCCGGGGGGGCGAACACTTCGAGGACCGAGAACGGCCCCGAGCCGACGTCGGCGATCTGTTCACGCGCCCAGTCGAGCTGCGCGAAGGGGAAGAAGCCGCGATACCGCTCCAGATCCCGGCGCCAGAGCCGGAGTTCATTGCGCTCCCAGTACGCGAGCTCCGCCGAGAGACTCTGCTCGGTGGGGGCACCGGGAAGTGGTCGCGAGGTCATGGCGAGCAAGGTAGCAGGGCCACCGGTCGTGTCACCCGTGGCGTCACGGGGCGCAAACGACGCGCGCCCGCCCGTCAGGCGGACGGGCGGGCGCGGGGGTCGCTGGAAGCTGGCAGCTTAGTTCAGCGGGCAGGTGATGCCGGGATAGGCATCGGAGAACGACTCGAACCGGTTCTTGGTCGGATCGTAGACCTTGCTGGCGAAGGCGGCGTTGAACTCGCTGATGATCTGCGAGGAGGTGAGTCCGTAGGTCGGCGAGCCGATCGCGCCAGCGTTGAGGAACGCGCTCACCGTGTGCCGTCCGAGGGCGTTGAGACCACCGCCGCCCTGCGAGAGGACCTGCTGGAACGTCTTGTTGGGGAACGCGTTGGCGAACACGGCGCTGAACAGCGTACTCTGCGTGTACGGCGCCGGCCAGCGCCTGTGGTTCTTCCAGTAGCCCGGCGTGCAACCCTGCGTTGGTCTCACAGCCGAGACGTATCCGAAGTCCAGCGACACGTTGGCTTCGCCGTCCGCAACCGTGGCGGTGGTGCACGAGCGGTTGCTATCGATCTCACGGTCCGCGCCCACTTCTGCGGCCGTCGGCGCGTAGGTCATCGGCGTCACCGCCTCGACCGAGTACGTCCCCGCGGTCACATAGAACTGGTAGTAGCCGGTAATCGGATCGCTGACCTGCGTCTGGATCGGCGTGCCGCCGCACACCGTGCCGGCGTACAGGTTGAGCGTGACGTTCGGGAGTGGCGCGTCGCCGACATCCTGAATGCCGTTCCCGTTCACGTCGACCCACGTCAGATCACCCAACGACGTGGCGAAGAAGAACGTCGACGTGCGATTGACGCGGTTCGTACTCTTCGGCGCGAGCGCGGACTGGTCGCTGCACGCAGCGAGCACGACGGCGCTTGCAACGGCCAGCGTGGTCAGCGGATGGCGCGTGGATGGCAGGCGGATCATTGGGTGCACTCCAGAGATCGAATACGCAGGAAGTCGAGGCTGACGGCAGACGGAGGCGTCGCGGGCAACATGCCCTCGAGACGCATGGAACATGCCATCGATAGCAGTCTGGAAGTCCTTATTCCACAACGCGTTAGGATTGTCACACGCCCCCTAGGTGTTGCGTGAACACAACACAACTGCGGGAGCAGGGCGGCGGCGAGGCCAGAGACAGGCAGGTCCTTCGCTGTGCGCAGGTCGACGGCTAGCGGTACGTCTCGAAGAAGCTCGGACCGCGCGCATCGAGACGCACACCGCCCAGCCGCCCGGTCAGTCGCGCCGTCCCCTTGAGCTGGATGAAGTACGGTCGCGGGACCTCGCGCGCCGCCACGCTCTCGCCGCGCTCGATCAGGCCGCGGCGCGTGTCCGTGCCCACCGCATCCTCCACCTCGAGCGCGATCATCAGTGTGTCCGCGCCGCGCACATCTGTCATCGTACCACGCTGCGGCACGCGCACGGCACGACCATCGACCATGATGGTGCGCGCATCGTCCCACGTGATCGCTCGCGGGCGGAACAGCGCGCGAAAGCCCAGGGAATCAACCAGATACAGGAACAGGGGCGCGCGCGCCGCACTGCTGTCAGCCTGCCGCACACGCCCGAACAACAACGAATACTCCCCGGCGCGCGCCTGCCCCCACTCCCACTCGACGCGCCGCCACAGCCCCCAGTTATGGTCGTGATACGCGGGCGCCACGTCGATGCGCTCGCACCCCCCGCTCACGCAGATCGTGCCGCTGGCCTCCGCACGCAGCGCCGGTACCGCATAGCCCGACACCAGCCCGCCGGGAAGACCATCACCCAGCGAGGCGCCCGGGAAGTACGCGCGCGGCGACGGCGTCACCTCGAGATCCACGGTCGCGGTCTGCCCCGCGTCGGCTCCCTGCCCCGCGGCCGTGCCCGTCACGCGATACGTCCCGCGATCGGTCACCCGTACGGCGCCGGGTCCCACCACCAGATCGGCCGCGTCGGTCGAGAACTGCACCGCGCTCGGTGGCACCTGCAGCGCGAACCGCCGCGCGCGCTGCCCCTCGGCGTGCAACGTGAACAGGAGCTGGCCTCCCCACCGACCGTCCGGCACGTTGCCCGCGATCATCCAGGTGAGGAAGGCCCACTTCCGCCCGCCGCTCCAGAGCACGTTCACGTAGTGCCACTCGCCCCAGCTCTCGCGCTCCGACACGCTCCGATCGGCGGGGGGCAGGTGAAAGTGATCGAGATCGTCGCGCAACTCGCGCGGCGTGGGCTGCATCCACCGGCGATCCGTGTCGTCGTCGTCCCACGCGCCGCTGGCCAGCGCTGGCGCCGCACCGACCGCGCGTGTCGCCGACGGGATCTCGCCCGTCGCGCGCACCGACCACTCCTGCGCGCCGGCGCGCATCCACAACGTCTTCCCCTCCACCTGCGGCGCCACCGCGCGCACCGCACGCGCCAGCCGAGGCGACGCCAACAGCTGCTGATGGATGAACCGCGCGTTGGGAATCGAGAAGTACAGGCCACCCACCCCACCCGTCTTCATGACCTCGAGATCGAGCCCCTCCGGGAGCACCGTCACCTGCCCGCCGCCGATCAGCTTCTCGTCGCTCGCCTGTGCGAGCATCGCGGCGCCAATCGAGAGCAGCACGATCATCACACCGACACCGATGCCGAACCCGACAAAGAGCAACGCGGTGCGCCACGGTTGATGCACGACGTTGCGCAGCGCCAGCTTCGCGATCACGTGGCCTCGTCCTTCACGACCTGACCGTCGCGCAGCGACACGATCCGTCGACCGGCACGCGCCAGCGATGCGTCATGCGTCACGATCACGAGCGTCGTGCCGTCCGCGTTCAGCCGATGCAGCAACTTGATCACCTCGGCGCCCGTTGCCGCGTCAAGCTCGCCCGTCGGCTCGTCGGCCAGCAGGAAGGCCGGCTTGTTCGACAGCGCCCGCGCGATCGCGACCCGCTGCTGCTCGCCGCCGGAGAGCTCGCTCGGCCGATGCTGCGCGCGCGCCTTGAGTCCCACGTAATCGAGCAGCTCCAGCACACGCGTGCGCCGCTCAGCCGTCGGGACCCTGGCCTCGGCCATCGGCAGCTCCACGTTCTCGAACGCCGAGAGCTGCGGCATCAGGTAGAAGCGCTGGAACACGAAGCCCACCTCGCGCAGCCGGAGCGCCGTCGCCTCCTGGTCGGACAACGTGGCCGTGTCGCGCCCCCGAATCTCGACCGCACCGGAACTCGGACGATCGATGGCGCCCAGCAGGTTGAGCATGGTGCTCTTGCCGCAGCCGCTGGGCCCGATGAGCGACACCCACTCGCCCTCGCGCACGTCGAGCGAGATGCCGCGCACGGCGCGCACCGTCTCGGCGCCCAGCGTGAACTCGCGCTTCACGTCGCGGGTGGCGAGCACGACGGGACGGAGATCGGTCATGCGACGGCCTCGGTGCGCAGGGTGCGGGCAATGGGGAGCCGAGCGGCGCGCCACGCGGGGATCGCGCCCGCCATGAAGCCGGTCAACACGAGCAGCCCGAGCGCGCCGAACGCATCGCGCGCCTCGAACACGAAGAACGAGATGTGCTCGGGGAGACTCGGAAAGCCCGTGAGGATGCTGTTGAGCCACTGCGCCGTCACGAGCCCGAGCCCGAGCCCGAGCGTGGCCCCGGCGAGCGCCAAGGCGAGCCCTTCGAGCATTACCTGCCAGGCAATGCGCGAGGCACCCACGCCAATGGCACGCAGCACCGCGATCTCGCCCAGCCGTTCGTTCACCGACACGGTCACGATCGTGGAGACGAGCAGGAACCCGACCACGAGCGAGATGCTGCCGAGGACGAGCGCCATCTGGCGGAAGTAGCCCAGCCGCTCCTCGGCCTGTTTCACGGCGGACTGCGTCGAGAGCGCCGAGACGCGTGGCTGCTCGCGCGCGATGCGCACGCCGACGGAATCCGGATTCCGCCCGTCACGCAACTTGAGCATCACGAGGGTCAAGCGATCGCGCCCGTCGGTTCCGCGCATGGCCTGCATCGTCGCGAGCGGCAGCGCCGCCGCCGACTGGTCCGCAGCGAGATAGGTGAACGACGCTTCGCCCACGATCGTGAACGGCTGCGCGCCCGCAAAGGTGCGCAGCTGAGGATCGTAGCCGGCAGCGAGCGTGATCGTGTCGCCGATCGCGCGTCCGGTGGCCGCGAGGTAGGCCCGGTTGAACACGACTTCGTTCGGCGTCCGTGGGTTCCGGCCGCGCAGCAGGTTGTAGTCGCCCTGCGATTGCGGCGCGAGACCCAGGCCGAACGCCGTCACGGCGCCTTCGCCCTTGGGACTGTGCACGCTGCCGCCGAGCACGGGCGCCACCGTCGAGATGTCGGGGTCGCGCTCGAGCGCGGCCACGAGCTCCGCCGCGCCGCCGAGCGTCGCTTCGCCATCGAAGGGCAGCGTGCCGCGCGGACTCAATCGCAGCTGGAAGCCCTGCGCCTCGAGCAGTTGCTTGAACGACACGCGCATGCCGCTCGACATCATCACCATGTCGAGCAGCATCGCCGACGAGATCGCGATGCCCGCCAGCGCGAGCAGCGTGCGCGCGCGGTGGCGCGTCAGCGAACGGGCCGCCATCGCGATGATCATCGGCCGAGCAGCACGAGCGGGGGCAGCTTCACGAGCCGCCGCGCCGCGAGGGCGCCCGTGACGAGGCCCAACACGACCGAGAGCGACACGGCGAAGGCGACGATCTCGGGCGTCACGAGCGAAAAGGTCAGCGGGGTGCGATAAACCCCTTGGTAGTACCAGTTCACGATGGCCGAGGCCGCATAGCCGAGCCCCACGCCGAGCACGCTGCCCACCCCCGCCACGACGGCGGCCTCGAGCACCACGCTGCCGATGATCGATCGCTCCGAGATGCCCATCAGCCGGAGCGCGGCCACTTCGCGCCGCCGCGCATCGACGCGCAGCAGCATGAGGCACAGCAGGAAGATCGCGCTCGCCACGATCGTGATCATGCCGATCGCCTTGTGGAACCGGTCGATCACGGCGAAGGTGCGCGAGCTCTCGACGGCGATCGCCTTGGACGGATAGGCGCGGAAGCCGAACGCCGAGGCGTTGATCTGTTCGACGGCGGCATCCGTGAGCGCATCACTCGTGGTCGCGACGGCGAACCGGTCCACGCGATCGCCGTACGCGAGTGCACGCTGCACGTCGCCCAGGTGCATGCGCACCCGGTACTCGGCGCGCGCCACTTCGCTCGGATCGGCGCCGCGCTTGACGAAGGCCGCGATGACGAGCGTGTCACCCAACCCGCCGGGCTCCTGCGACACGACGACCTTGTCACCGATCGCGAGCCGGCCGTCCGCGGCGAGGCGTTCGTCCACCGCAATGGTGCGCACGCGCGGTGTCGAGTCGACAGGCGCGGCGGCGGCGAGGGCGAGGAGCAGCGTCAGCATGGAAGCGTGAAACGTACCGGACGCCCCCGCTGTTCCGTCGTCCTGAGCGAAGCGAAGGACCTGCTTGTCGTCCGGAGCGCCGCGAAGGACCAGCGTGTTCCGGGGCCCACCACAAGCAGGTCCTTCGCGGCGCTCAGGACGACCGCGCGCTCAGGTCGCCACCTCTCCTGGCGACGGCTTCTTCGGCGCCTCCACCATCACGGCGCGCGCCACCGTGCTCCCGACCACGTGCGTGCGCCGCGCCTTCGCCCCCTTCCCCGCCACTTCCACCGTGAGCGGGCCGTCGAAGGGCGCCCGGGCCAGCACGGTCACCATCGTGCCGGGTTTGATGGCCAGCGACGCCACGTACCGCAGCAACGCCCCGTCTTCGTCGCCCACGGCAGCCACACGCGCTCGCTTGCCCACCGCCTGCTCGGCCAGCATCTGGCGCGGCACCAGGACGAGGGTGCCATCACGCGTCGGGATCGGGGCACCATGCGGATCGGTCGCGGGATGGCCGAGCGCGGCCGCCATCCGGTCGATCAGTTCATCGCTCGCGGCATGCTCGAGCCGCTCCGCTTCCGCATGCACGCGGTCCCAGGGGTAGCCGAGGGCATCGGCCAGGTAGGCCTCGATCACGCGGTGACGGCGCAGCATCCGCAACGCGGCGCGGCGGCCGCTCGCGGTGAGGCTGACCCCCTTGTAGCGCTCGTACGTGAGCAACTCGAGCGCGGAGAGCCGCCGCAACATGCCCGTGACCGACGGCGGCGAGATGTCGAGTCGCTCGGCGATCGCGTTGGTCGCGGCCGGCCGGCTCGTCATCTCCTCCAGCTCGTAGATCGCCTTGAGGTAGTCCTCGACCGACCCGGTGAGCGGTTCGCCGGCCTCCGCGCCGTACCGGTCCCCGCCACCGGAGTGGCCACGCTCGGCCGGACGCGACGTCTTGCGGGTGCTCACGCGGAGCCCTTGGGCGATGCGAGCAGCGGATCGCGGACGAGCAGGACGGGCACCATCGAGAGGTGCCTGACGGTGCTGGCGACGCTGCCGAGCACGATGTCGGCGAGCAGCCGGTGCCCGTGCGTTCCCATCGCGATCAGGTCGCACTGCTCGCGTTCGGCGAGCGCCACGATCTCGCGGGCCGGGTCACCGCCGGCGAGGACGGCTTCCGCGTCGAGCCCCTCGTCGCGGAGCGCGGTTGCCAGCGCCTCGAGGTACGCGCGGTCCTTGCGCATCTCCTCGCTCTCCCGGAGCGCGAGCGCTTCCTGGTTGCGCGCCGCCCAGCCGTCGGCCACATGCACGAGCAGGAGCCGGGCGCCACAGTGCCGCGCCAGTCCCCGCACGTGGGCGAGGATGCACGCGTCGGTGCCGGTGTTCTCGAGCGGAACCAGGATGCGGCGATACATGGGGCGTCAGCGCGGGGAGCCCATCACGCCAACCACCCGCGCACGGTCTGCACGAGCAGCCAGCCGTTCAGCACCGCAATGACGCCGGCCACGAGCCAGCTCAGCACGGTCACCCATCTCGCATTCACGAGGTCGCCCATCTTGCGGCGGTCCGATGTGAACAGGATGAGCGGGAACACGGCAAACGACAGCTGCAGGCTCAGGATCACCTGACTCAGCACCAGCAGCTTGGCCGTCCCGCTTGCGCCGAAGAAGATAGCGGTGACACCAGCGGGCACAATCGCGATGAGCCGCGTGATGAGACGCCGCACCCAGGGTTGCAGCCGCAGATCGAGGAACCCTTCCATCACGATCTGCCCGGCGAGCGTTCCCGTGAGCGTGGAGTTCTGCCCGCTGGCGAGCAGCGCAATGGCGAACACCGTGCTGGCGCCCGCCCCGAGGAGCGGTGTCAGCAGTTGGTAGGCATCCTGGATCTCGGCGACCTTCGTGTTGCCACTCGTATGGAACGTGGCCGCCGCGACGATGAGGATGGCCGCGTTGATGAACAGCGCGAAGGTGAGCGCGATCGTGCTGTCGGCAAAGGCAAACCGGACCGCCTCGCGCTTGCCGGCGGCCGACTCTTCATAGCGGCGCGTCTGCACGATCGACGAGTGCAGGTAGAGATTGTGCGGCATCACGGTGGCGCCGAGGATGCCCATCGCGATGTAGAGCTTGTCGCGATTGGTGATCACGTCGATGGTCGGGATGAAGCCGGCCATCACGGCCGCCACGTCCGGCTTCGAGAGGACGAGCTCGAACATGAAGCAGACGCCAACCGTGACGACGAGCGCCACCACGAGCGCTTCCAGCAACCGAAACCCGCGAGACTGCAGCGCCAGCACGATCAGCACGTCGAACATCGTGGCCGCGACCCCCCACGGCAGCGGCATGCCGAAGAGCAGGTTGAGCGCGATGGCCGTGCCAATCACTTCGGCCAGATCGCAGGCGGCGATCGCGAGCTCGCACAGGACCCAGAGCGCGAGGGCGACCGGCCGGGGATAGGCGTCATGGCAGGCCTGCGCGAGGTCGCGCCCCGTGGCGATGCCAAGCTTGCTGGCGAGCCCCTGCAGCAGCACCGCCATCAGGTTCGAGATCAGGATGACGCAGAGCAGCGAATACCCGAACTGTGATCCACCCGCGAGGTCGGTGGCCCAGTTGCCCGGGTCCATGTAGCCGACGGCCACGAGATATCCCGGCCCCGCGTACGCGAGCAGCTTGCGGAACCAGCTCGTGCCGACCACCGGAATCGTCCGATACGCCTCAGCGAGCGATGGCGTCGGCCGGGCGTGCCGCCAACCGTCGGCGGACCGGTGCGGCGGAGTGGGATCGCTCGGAGGGAGCGGCGGCGGGAGTATCGGGGCGGCCATGGAGGAGTCCCGAACAGATTAGTTAGGGGAACCTAACTCTAGCAACCCCGCCGCACGAAGGCTCCGCCTACGAGGGGCTACCAGGGCACGAGCGGCACACCGAGCAACTGGCTCAGGATGCGCTCGGTCATGCCCCAGATCACGCGATCGCCCACGGCAAAGGCTGGCATCCGGTACGTCGCCCCGCGCGCCTCGACCGCCCGCATGCCGCGCGTCTCCGGATCGAGCAGTGTCCCGAGCGGCACCCAGAAGGCGGCGGCCACCTCATCGCTCACTGTTGGTTCGAAGGGCCCGTGCAGCACGAACACGTGCGGGCGAACGACGATCGGGGGCAGCACCGGGGTGCGGGGGTGGATTTCGTCCAAGGTGCCCACCAGTGACGCGACCCGCGCGAGATCGCCGCCGAGCTCCTCGCGCGTCTCGCGAATCGAGGTCTCCACGAGATCGGCGTCGGTCGCCTCCCATCGCCCGCCGGGAAAAGCGATCTGCCCGCTCCACGGGTCGCCGGGAAAGACGGCCCGCTGAATGAACAGCAGGTCCGCCGACCCGTGCGCGTCGGGGCGCAGGACGGCGGCCACTGCCGCGCGTCGGACGTCGGGGGCCGCATCGGCGACGGCAGGCACCAGCGTGCGAACCCGCGCCGTCAGCACCGCGAGGGGTGCCGCCCCGACGTTGCCGGTCATCCCTCGACGGGATTCCCTGACATGGCCCATGCCTTGAAGCCGCCCGCCATCGACGACACGGTGCCGTACCCCATCTCGGCCAGCGTCACCGCAGCGAGCGCCGAGCGGTTACCGCTGGCGCAGTAGATCACCACCTCGTGCTCGCGCGGGATGCGGGCTTCGATCGTGGTCTCGAGCTGACCGCGCGGGATGAAGACGGCACCCGGAATGCGCCCGAGGTTGTACTCGTTCGGCTCGCGACAATCGAGGAAGGTCACCGCCTGAGCGCCGTGGCGCTCGCGGGCCTGCGCCACGGTCACCTCGGTGATCCTGGCCTTGGCTTCGGTTATGAGGTCCTGACCGGTCTTCACGGCGAAAGGGGCAAAGGGTGGACGTGGGGATGCGACGCGTCACGGTGCCAACGGGAGGATAGCCCCCGCCCCGCGGACCGCGCTACGTGCACGCCTGCATTGACGGCACGCGTCCCGACCGCCACCATAGAGGGCGACGCGAACGCGCGTCAACCTGACTCGGACTCCCGTGGAGGACTGCTTGCTGCCCACCGCTGTCGTCATTGCACGCGCCGGACTGCTGCTCACCCTCGCCGCGTCGGTCGGCGGGGCGCAGGCGCCCAAGGCCGCTCCTCGTCCTGCTACAGCGCAGGCGTCGAACACGATCACGATCGTCGCGTACAACCACTTCTACGAGGCGCCGAACCCGATCAACGCCGGCGTCGTCACCTTCCGGTTCGTCAATCGTGGCCCCGATCTGCACCAGATGTGGATCGTGAAGATCGACGAGGGCTATGCCTTCAGTGACTTCATGAACGCGATCCGACCCGGGCGCCCCATGCCGGCCTGGTTGCACGGCCTCGGTGGCCCGGAGTCGCCGGAAGTGGGCGACGAGGTCAGCGTGACCGTGAAGCTCGAACCCGGCCGCTACGCGCTCGCCTGCTTCATCCCGACCGCCGATGGCGGCTCGCACCTCACCAAGGGGATGTTCCTCCCGCTGACGGTCAAGGACGCCAAGGCGAAGCCGGCTCCGATGCCCAAGTCCGACGGGTCGATCATGCTCCGGGACGGCGACGTGGATGTGAACGGCGCCGACAAGGCCGGCCGGCATATCCTGCGCGTGGAAAACTCGAGCACCGCCGCACGCGGCGCGCGCCTGGGCCGCCTGCTCGACGGAAAGACGATGGCCGACGTCGCCAGCTGGCTGGCGAGCGGCGGTGACCATGCCACAGCGCCCGTCAAGCTGCTGGGCGGCGTGACCCCGTTGGCCGCAGGCGAGGTCAACTGGATCTCGCTCACGCTCTCCAAGGGTGACTACGTCGTGCTGCCGATGGCCTTCGGAATCGGAAGCGGCGCTCCGCAGTACGTCGCCAGCTCGGCGCGCAAGTTCTCCGTGCAGTAGCGCGCCAGGCACCACGTTCGGCCCGGGCGGCCCCCACGCGTATCTTGCGCGCGTGCGGGCCGCCCTTCTTTTCGCGCTTCCCTGGATCCTCCTGCCGCTGGTCGTGATCGCACGACTGGTGCGGAGCCGCTTCTTGAATGCGTACGATCCGACACCGCCGGCCGATGCGCCGCTCGTGTCGGTCATCATTCCGGCGCGCAACGAAGCCCACAACATCGAGCGCTGCGTGGCTGGCGTGCTGGCGAGCCGGTGGCCGGCGCTCGAGGTGCTCGTCGTCGACGACCATTCCACCGATGGCACGGGCGACATCGCACGCGCCCTCGCCGCGCGGGACCCGCGCGTGCGCGTGATCGACGCCCCGCCGCTCCCCGACGACTGGTTCGGCAAGCAGTGGGCGTGCCAGACCGGTGCCAATGCGGCGCGTGGCGACTGGCTGCTCTTCACGGATGCCGACACGACGCACACCCCGGAACTCCTCCCTCGTGTCATGGCGTGGCAGCGCGCACGGAACGCGCAGGTGGTCACCATCGGCGGGAAGCAGGAGATGCACACGCTCGGCGAACGGCTCGTGACGCCGCAACTCTTCCTGATTCTCCTGTTCCGCATGGGCAGCACCGAGGCCATTGCCGGCGCCAGGCGCGCCGAAGACTCGATCACCAACGGGCAGTACACCATGTATGCCCGCACGGTGTACGACCAGATTGGCGGCCACGCCTCGGTCAGGCACAACGTGGCCGAAGATCTGCTGCTCGGACAGGTCGTCTGGCGCGCCGGGCATCGCGTCCACCTCGCGGTCGCGATGGAGTACTTCTCCACGCGCATGTACACCGATCTGCGCTCCCTCGTGAACGGGTGGACCAAGAACGTGTACGCCGGCGGCAAGTACGCACTGCCGGCCGGGACACCCCGGTGGGTCTTCCTGACGCTGATGTTCGCGCCAGTGGTCGTCACACTCGCACCCGTACTGCTCGCCGTGCTGTTTGCCGTCGGCGCGGTCGGCACGACCGCCGGACTGGGCGGCGTCATCGCCTATGGCGCGATCACGCTCTGGATGGCCGCGCTGTACCTGTTCGACGGCGTGCCGGTCTGGGTGGCGCCACTCTGGCCCCTCGGGACGTGCGTGATCGGGTTCATCTTCACCCGTGCGATCCTGCGCGGCGATCAGGTGGAGTGGAAGGGACGACGGTACGCGTCGCGCTGAGCCGCCGCGATCCGAGGCGCGCCACACGGCGACGCAGCGAAAAGACCCACCCCGCGTGAGTTGGGTGCATGTAGTTGAGGGGCAGGCCGCGACACTGGCTTCATGCCCTCGCTTCGCGATGCCACCCGCCTCCTTGCCGCCGCCGATTCATCCGCCGCACTGTCCGCCGTCACGGCGACGCTCGGCTTCGGCGATGCCGCACCGCTCGACCCGACCGCCCGTGATGCGCTCGGCCTGACGAGCGATATCGTCCGCGCACATTGCGCGGAGGCCCCCGGCGCGCTCCGCGCGCTCCTGCTCGAGGTCAGCGCCGACCGCACCCTCGGGGAACTCCTCCCCCGACTTGCCGCGCGCATCGACGCGCGTGCGCCGCAGTTCCACTGGCTCGTCGTCGCCACGACGGCGCGCGGCGAAGTGGCGCTCGCCACCTGGCAACCCGACGTGCGTGGCCCGCGACTGGCCGCGCTGGTGGTCGCGCGCGGTCACCTCGTGGACGCCGACGCCGAAACGCTCTGCGCGCTGGCGGCTCGCCGTGACGGCCCCGATGCCCTCGTGCACGCCCGATGGCACGAGGTGCTCGGACGCGACGCGCTCACCCGGCGCTTCTATCGCGCCCTCGAACAGCAGGTGCTCGCGCTCGCGGCCACCGTGCCGTCGCTCCCTGCCGACGACGCGCGCGAACTGGCGCTGCTCATCACCTGCCGCCTGCTCTTCCTGGCGTTCGTGCAGTCCAAGGGATGGCTGGATCATGACCGCGCCTGGCTGACGCACGCCGTGGATCGCGCAATGAGCCAGGGCGGTGATCTCCATCGCCGACTGCTCCGTCCGCTCTTCTTTGGTACGCTCAACACCCCGTGGCGCGATCGGGCCCCCACCGCGCGCGCCCTCGGACAGCTGCCCTTCCTGAACGGCGGACTGTTCGCCCCCGCCCCCGTGGAACGGCGATGGCCACGCGCGCGCCTCGGCGACGAGGCACTCGCCCGCATCACCGGCGATCTGCTCGCGCGCTATCGCTTCACCGCGCGGGAAGACATCGCGACAGGCCGCGAGGCGGCCATCGACCCCGAGATGCTCGGCCGCGCCTTCGAATCGCTCATGTGCTCCGAGGAGCGCCGCGCGAGCGGCACCTTCTACACGCCGCCGAGTGTTGTCGAGGACGCCACGGCACGCGCCCTCACCGCCGCGCTGGCGGCGCGCGGCATTCGTGCGAGCGCCGTCACACAGGCGCTCGCCGGCCAGCGTCCCGGCGGCACGGCGGCCGCACGCCTGGCCGACACGCTGCCCACGCTGCGCGTGCTGGATCCCGCCTGCGGTTCGGGCGCCTTCCTCGTGCACGCCCTCGGTGCGCTGGCCACGATGCGGCGCGCCTGCGGTGACACGCGACCGAGCGAAGCCATCCGACGTGATGTCCTCGCGGCCAACCTCTTCGGCGTCGATCTGCACCCGACCGCCGTCTGGCTCTGCGAGCTGCGACTCTGGCTCGCGGTCGTCATCGAGAGCGAGGCCACCGACCCGCGCGCCGTGGTCCCGCTGCCAAACCTCGATCGGCACATCCGGGTCGGCGATGCGCTCGCGGGCGATGCCTTCTCCGGCGGCCTTGTGGTGCTCGGCGGCGGTGCCGTGGCGCGGCTGCGACAGCGCTATGCCCGCGCCAGCGGGGCACGCAAGACATCTCTGGCTCGCGCGCTCGATCGTGCCGAACGGACCGCCGCCCTAGGCGCGTGCGACAGCGCGTTGACGCATGCGGTGTCCTCGCGGCGTGAAGCCTTGCTGGCTGCGCGCGCCCGCGATCTGTTCGGCGAGCGGTCCGCGCCGAGCGCGGACGCACGGCGCGCACTCGACGACATCCGCTCCCGCGTACGGGCGCTCCGACATCGTCGCGACACGTTGGCGGCAGGCGGCGCCCTTCCCTTCTCCTTCGCTGCACACTTTCCCGACGCCGCGCAGGCGGGTGGCTTCGACGCCATCGTGGGCAATCCGCCGTGGGTACGGTTGCACAATATTCCGCCCGCAGCACGCGACCGGCTGCGGCGCACCTTCCGCGTCTTTCGCGACGCCGCATGGACGGCAGGCGCGGAAGCGGCGCGCGCGGGGAGCGGGTTCGCCGCACAGGTCGATCTGGCCGCGCTCTTCGTCGAACGCAGCGTCGGACTGCTCGGGCCGGCGGGCGCCCTCGCGTTGCTCCTGCCAGCGAAGCTCTGGCGCTCGCTGGCCGGCGGAGGCGTGCGCCGATTGCTCCAGACCGACGCCACGGTGCTTGCCGTCGACGACTGGTCGGACGCGCCCGCCATGTTCGATGCGGCGACCTACCCCTCGCTCGTCGTGGCACAGCGGGGTGGCGCACGCGAAGGCGACGTGGCCATCAGCGCACATGGGCACGACGGGGCACGACGGTGGCTGGTACCGCGATCGGCGCTGCCCTTCGATGACACCGACGGCAGTCCGTGGCTCGCGCTACCGCCCGACGTGCGCGCATCGTTTGATCGGGTGCGCGCGGCGGGCCCCGCACTCGCCGCGTCACCGCTCGGCCGCCCGCTGCTCGGCGTCAAGTGCGGTGCGAACGAGGCATTCCTCGTGCGCGTGGGCGCCATGACGCGCGAAGGCGTGCAGGTGCGCGCCGGCTCGCGCACGGCGAACGTCGAGTCGGCCATGCTCCGCCCGATCGTGCGGGGCGAGGATGTCACACCATGGCGGGCGCGTCTTGGCGCAGACGCGGTGCTCTGGACCCACGACGCGTCGGGCGCACCCTTGGCCGCGCTCCCGCCGCTCGCCGCCGAGTGGCTGCGACCGTGGCGCCGTCGCCTCGCAGCGCGCAGCGATGCCCGCGGCGAGCAATGGTGGGCGTTGTTTCGCACCCCTGCCGCCCGGAGCGACCGCGCGCGCGTGGTCTGGGCCGACGTTGCGAGGCGTCCTCGTGCCGCCGTGCTCTCACCGGGCGACCGCACCGTGCCGCTCAACAGCTGCTACGTGCTGCCCGCTGCCACGACCGACGATGCACTCGCATTTGCTGCGTTGCTCAACAGTCCCATAGCGGCCGCCTGGCTCGACGCGCTGGCCGAACCTGCGCGGGGCGGGTATCGCCGCTACCTCGGCTGGACACTCGCCTTGCTCCCGGTACCCGCAGACTGGGCGCACGCGCGGAAGGTGCTGGTTCCGCTCGCGCACGAGGCGCTGGCGGGATCGCCCCCGGACGATGGCGCACTCACGACAGCCGTCGCGCGGGCTTTTCGGCTCCGCCGTGACAGCCTGGCGCCGCTGCTCGATTGGTGGCGCCCATGAGCGACCTGCTTCGCGCCGCCTTCGCGTCGTGCGTGCTTGGCGCCTGGTCGCGCCATCGCCCGCGCGATGGACGCACGCTCGGCGGCATCACGCTGCACGAGCACCAGCACGACGCGGTGGCCCGCTGCCGCGCGCTCATTGCAGCGCACGGCGGCGCGCTGCTCGCCGACCAGGTGGGACTCGGCAAGACCTTTGTCGCGCTCGCGCTCGCACGCGAGATGGGCGATGCGATCGTCGTCGCGCCTGCCGCGCTCCGTGAGCAATGGACGCGAGCCGCAACCCGCGCCGGGATGCGCGCCTGTCCGTTCGTCTCCTTCGAGGCGCTCAGTCGCGGTGCCGTGCCGCGCGATGACGCGGCACTCGTGATCGTCGATGAGGCGCATCACCTGCGCTCTGCGCACACCCGGCGCCACCGCACCATGGCGCGGCTCGGACAGCGGCGCCCGCTGCTGCTCATGACCGCCACGCCGGTGCACAACCGCGCCCGCGACCTGGCCGTGCTCCTCTCGCTGGTGATGGGCGAGCGCGCGCTCCGTGCGAGTCTCGCGGAGCTGCAGCTGCTCGTGGTGCGCCGCACCGACGCGACCATTGCGGCCGTGTCGATGCGTCCCATCGTCGAGCACGCCCCTCCGCTGCGGCTCCCGGAATCGGACGATCTGCTTCACGACATCACCACCCTGCCATCTCCCGTGCCACCCCGCGACGGCGGCCGTGCTGACGCGCTCGTCACGCTCGGCCTCCTGCGCGCGTGGGCGTCGAGCGATGCGGCGCTGGTGGCGGCCCTCCGCCGCCGACTCGCGATGGCACGTGCGCTCGATGATGCGCTCACGGAGGGCCGGCACCCCACCCGCGCGGAGCTCGCGGCCTGGACCGAATCAGAGGGGATCCAGCAGCTCGCGCTTCCGCTGCTGGTGACCACCACCGTTGCGCCGTCGCGCGACGCCGCCGAGTGGCATGCGCGGGTCGTCACCCACGCGGATGCCGTGCGCGAGCTCCTCGCCCGTCTTGCCGCACACGATTCCCCGCGCGACGCCGCTCGCGCCGAGTGGTTGCTGTCGCTGCGGCGGCGGCATGGCGATCACCGCCTGCTGGCCTTCACCCACAGCGCGGAGACCGCGCGTGCGCTCTATCGACGGCTGCGCGCCGCGCCCGGCATTGCCGTGCTGACGGCCGATGGCGGCGACGTCGCCGGTGGGCGGCTCACGCGCGATGCGGTGCTGGATCGCTTTGCACCGCGCGCACGTGGCGCCGCGCCTCCGCCCGCCCACTCGGCAGTCCACCTCCTGATTGCCACCGACCTGCTGGCGGAAGGACTCGACCTGCAGGAGACGGGCCTCATCGTGCATCTGGACATGCCATGGACCCCGGCGCGACTCGAGCAGCGCGTCGGTCGGGTGGCGCGACCAGGCGCGATCGCGGCAACCGTGCGCGTGTACGCCATCGCGCCTCCCGCGAGCGCCGAGGCGGTCGTGCGCGTGGAAGCGCGGCTGCGCGCGAAGCTCGCTGACGTCGAACGCTGCCTTGGAGGCTTGCCGCTCGGGCGGACGGCGCTGCTCGAGGCACCACGTTCCGAACGAAGCGCGCTCGAGGCCAGCGAGGCGCAGCGCGCGCTGCTTGCGAGGTGGCGGCGGGGCGCCGAGCAGCGCGCGCCTGCCACTGAGCCAACCATGATGCTCGCGAGCGCGACCGCCGGTTGGGTGGCGTTCGTCCACGACACGGACCATGGCGCATCGGGCGGACTCGTGGCCGGCACCACCGAGGGCGCGTCGGACGATCCTGGCGTCGTCCTCGACGCGTTGCAGCGACTGGACAGCGCGTGCGATCTGGGGGCGGCGCGTCTCGACACGACCACCGCCCTGTTGTCGTGGCGCGCACACCGGGCAGGGGCGGTGCGCGCGGGACTCGCACCGGGCAGCGCCGTGCCGTCGCGCCATCAGCGTCGCGCGCTGACCCGCGTGTCGACCGCGATGGCCCGTGTCGCACCACACCAGCGCGCGCAGCTGGGCGCCATGGCGCAGCGCGCGCGTCGCGCCCTGTCACGGCCGCCCAGCGCGCAGCGGGATGCACAGCTGGGCGCCCTCATGGCCGCGCATCCGGTGGACGACGCGGCGTGGCTCGCGCAGCTCGCCATCCTCGACGGCGACGGCGGTGCAGATGCTGACGCTCGCTGAACCCCGCGCGGCTGAACCACGCTCGTGGGACCGCCGCGCACGCTCACCCCGTACCTTCCCTTCCGTGACGACCGCACCCGACACCCTGCTCTTCGACCTCGACGGTACACTCGTCGACACCATCGGCCTCATCCTCGGCTCGATGCACCACACCTTTACGGGTCGCGAGCGCGCGCCGACCGATGCCTGGTGGCTCTCGCAGCTTGGGCGGCCGCTGCCGTACATGATCGGCTACTGGTCGGAGAGTGACGACGACGCGCTGATGCTCATCGCGCGGTACCGCGAGCACCAGCGCACCGAACACGACACGCTGATACGCGCCTATCCCGATGCCACCGACGTGGTCCGCGAGTTGCACGCGCGCGGTCACACGATGGGCGTCGTCACGAGCAAGGGGGTGGCGATGGCGACCCGAGCGCTCGACTGGGCGGGCATGACCCCCTTCATGAGCGTGATCGTCGGTCTCGAGTCGACGGCGGTGCACAAGCCTGACCCGGCACCGGTCTGGTTCGCGCTTGATACACTCGGAGCCAAGGCTGAGCAGGCCTGGATGATCGGCGACTCGCCGTTTGACCTGCGGGCCGGTCGCGCAGCGGGGACGCGGACGTGCGGCGCGCTGTGGGGGCCGTTCGCTCGGGCGGACCTGGAGGCGGAGCGGCCGGATGCGCTGGCGGCGGGGATGCGGGACGTGCTGTCGATTGTGGGGTGAGGGGGGGACGAGGACGAGAACGGCAGAAGCGGGTCCTTCGCTTTGCTCAGGACGACTTGGGTTCGGGATTTCTTCGGTCCACTGAAAGCCGCGCAGCCCCATCTTCAAACCTTCCGTGACATCCCGGTATCTCAGTAAGCGAGAAGACCGGACCCGACTTCCCACATGACCGCAGTGGCTTTGATCGAACAACGGCCTGGCGACGATGCGTCGCAGACCGCTGACGCCGCACTCGCGGCCGCCGGCGATCGCCGGGCGTTCGAACGACTCTACCGCGCCAATGTGGGGCGCATCTTTTCGCTCTGCCTGCGGATGGTCGCGGACCGGGCGCAGGCGGAGGAACTGACGCAGGACGTGTTCGTGCGGGCGTGGGACAAGCTGTCGCTGTTTCGCGGGGAGAGCGCGTTCTCCACCTGGCTGCATCGGATGGCGGTCAACGTGGTGCTCAACCAGCGGAAGAGCAGCAGCCGGGATCGGAAACGGTTCGGCACGGACGAGGAGGAGCTCGACGAGATCGTGCATCCGCGCGGCACGGCCATGCCGGGCATGCGACTGGATCTGGAACAGGCGATCGGCCAGTTGCCGCCGGGCGCGCGCAAGATCTTCGTGCTCCATGACGTGGAAGGGTTCCGCCATGAGGAGATTGCCGAACAGCTCGGCATCACCAGTGGCGGCAGCAAGGCCCAGCTGCACCGGGCTCGCATGTTGCTTCGGGAGAAACTCGAACGATGACGCATCTGATGACGTGCGCACAGGTGGACGCGCAGCTGGCCGACTGGCTGGAGGGGACGCTCGAACCGAGCGCCGCCCAGGCCGTGACGGCGCACGTCCGCACCTGCTCCCGCTGCAGCGCCGTGATCGCGGCGCTCGACGAGCCGCTGAGCGACGCCGCCGCGCTGCCGGATCTGCTCCCCTCGCGTGACCTGTGGGCCGGCATCGAGGCGCGCATCCAGACGCCGGTTGTGGAGCTCGCGGCGCGCCCGGCCAGCACCGCGCTCGTGACCCCCCGCCGCTTCGGCTGGATGGCGCAGGCCGCCGCGGCGGTCGCGCTCGTGACGGTGACGGCGGGCACCACGTGGGTGTATGCAGGCCGCGTTGTGCGGAGCGCCGTGACCTCTGAGACGGGCGTGGCGCTGGTTGATGGCGTGCGCGACGGCTGGGGCGCGTCCGCCGCCCGCAACGGGGCGCGCGCGGTGAGCCGCGAAGGGGCGCTGTTGACCGTGGAGCGGACGTATGACAGCGAGATCGGTGCCCTGCGTGGCATCGTCGCGCTGCGCCGGAACGAACTCGACCCCAAGACCCTGGCCGTCCTCGAGAAGAACCTCAAGGTGATTGACGCCGCCATCACCGAGAGTCGTCAGGCCGTGCAGGGTGACCCCGCGAACGCCGGGCTGGGCGACCAGCTCGCGCGGACGCTCGACAAGAAGCTGCAGCTCCTTCGGACGGTGGCCCTGCTGCCGCCGCGTGCCTGAGATGACCATGACCCGACGTACCCTTCGTCTCGCTGCTGCCCTCGCCTTCGTCGCGAGCGCAGCCCCCGTCGCCCCGTTGCTGGCGCAGTCGCGCGAGCGTCCTGAACGCCCGGAGCGTCCCGAGCGCCCGCAGCGTCCAGAGCGCCCGGAGCAGGGCGGGAGCGGCGACGACATCACGCGCATCGACACCACGTTCACCTTCGCGCCGGGTGGCACGCTCGACCTCACGCAGGTCTCGGGCAACATCACCGTGACCGCCTCGCGCGGACGCGAGGCGAAGGTCAACGCGTACACCGAGTTGGGCTACCTGCGCGCCGACTTTTCGCCGTCGCGCATCAGCATCGAGGTCCGCTCGCGTCGCAACCGGATGGGCGAGTCGGAGTTTCGCGTGCAGGTGCCGATCGGGACGCGGGTGCTGGCACGGTCGGTGTCCGGCGACGTGACCGTCACCGGCATGCGCGCGGCCGTCGACGCGCGGAGCGTGAGCGGCAGCATTCATGTCGAGGATGCCAGCGAGCGCGTGACCATCGAGACGGTCTCGGGCGACGTGACCGCATCGACGCTCTCCGGCCCGGTGCGTGCGCAGAGCGTGAGTGGCGACGTCAAGCTCGCCGGGTTGGCGGGCGATCTCGACGTCGAGTCGGTGAGCGGCGAGATCTCGTTGCGCGATGCGAAGTCGGGCAACGTGCGCGCCGAGTCGGTGAGCGGCGGCATCGAGTATGCGGGCACCGTCGACAAGAGCGGGCGATACGAGTTCAAGTCGCACTCGGGCGATGTGGATCTCCTCATGCCCGAGGGGAGCGGCGCCTCGTTCTCCGTGAGCACGTTCAGCGGGTCCATCGACAGCGCCATCCCGATGACGCTGCAGCCCTCCGACGACGCGCGTGGCCGCGGCCGCGCCAAGACGATGGAGTTCAGCCTCGGCGGCGGCGGGGCGCGCATCACCGTGCGCACGTTCAGCGGCGACGTCACCATCGAGCGGGCCGGCGCACGCGCCGGCAAGCGCAAGGGAGAGTAGCCATGCGACCTGTCGTTGTGTTCGCCCTCGGACTCGCGATCGCCGGCGCGCCATCGCACCTCGTCGCGCAGGAGCGGGAGGCCTCGCGCGGGCCCGACTTCACCTGGGACGGCCGCCTGGAGAAGGGACGCACGCTGATCGTGCGCAACCTGAACGGCGCCATCCGCGTGACCCGGGCCGACGGTGATCGCGCCTCGATCACCGCGACCAAGCGGTGGCGCCGCGGCGATCCCGC
This sequence comes from Gemmatimonadota bacterium, assembly GCA_031372565.1. Taxonomy (GTDB): domain Bacteria; phylum Gemmatimonadota; class Gemmatimonadetes; order Gemmatimonadales; family Gemmatimonadaceae; genus JACPPC01. The sequence goes on from JANMLN010000022.1 coordinate 25,147, forward strand.
CGACGTGCGCATCGAGCAGGTCAAGACCGGCTCGAGTGGCGACATCCTGGTGTGCGCCTTCTGGACCGAGAACGCGAGCTGCGACGAGCGCGGGTATCGGAGCCGCGGCGATGGCGGCTGGCGCAACAACCGCAACGACGTGTCGGTCGAGTTCGTGGTCAAGCTCCCGGCGGGGGTGAAGGTCACGGTGAGCTCGGTCAACGGCGAGGTGTCGGTCGAGGACGCAACGGCCGACGTGGACGCCACGAGCGTCAACGGCTCCGTGTGGGCGGCCTCCAATGGCGGACCGGTCGAGGCGAGCACCGTCAACGGCGATGTGCGCGCACGCATGGCGCAGCACGCGGGGCGCGACCTGCGCTTCAGCAGCGTCAACGGCACGGTCATCGTGCAGGTCCCCGAGAACTGCGATGCCGAGCTGTCGATGCGCACGGTCAACGGGAGCGTGTCGAGCGACTTCCCCGTCACGATCCAGGGGCGGCTCAACCCGCGGCGGCTCAACGCCACGCTTGGAAAGGGTGGTCCCGTGATCGAGATGAAGACGGTCAATGGTGACGTGCGGCTGCGCAAGGTGATGGCGCCCTGATCGATCGGTCGTGAAACCAGGCGTGCGCGCCGCACGTACGGCCAGCATCCCTCCAGCCACCGAGCTGCCCATGTTGCCCCGCGTCCTCCGTCCGCTCGCCGCACTCTCGCTGCTGCTCGTCCTCATCGCCTGTGGTGGCGGCGTGCCGCTCCCGCGCGCCGAGCTGCACGACGCGATCGCGGCCGGGCAAACGCTCTCGATCCGCAACGTGTCGGGCGAGATTCGCGTCACGGCAGCGCGCGAAGGGGCGCTGCGCATCGTGGCGCAGGGTGCGAGCGATGGCTCCCGACCGGAGCGTGTCCGGATTGTCAGCCGCGCCGTCGGCAGCGGACTGGCCGTCTGCGCGCTCTGGGGAAACGCCACGGCGTGCGACGAGGGCGCCTACTCGCCCTCGAGCACCTCGTTCTGGCAGCGGCTCAACTTCCGGTCGCCTGTGAGCGTGAACTTCACCGTCGAGTTGCCGGCAGGCGTCAAGCTCGACATCCGTGACGTGAATGGCAGCGTGACGGTGGACGGTGCCACCAGCGACGTCCTCGTGCACGCGGTCAACGGCAGCGTGCGTGCCGCGACCACGTCGGGCATCCTGGAGCTCAAGACCGTCAACGGCGACGTCACGGGCGATGTCCGCGGTGCCGCCACACGCATTCTCGCCAAAACCGTGAATGGTACGGTGGACATGACAGGCCCCGCCGACTTGGCCGGCGAGATCGAGATGGGTGCCGTCAACGGCGCGCTCACGAGCGACTTCGCCATCAACACGGTCGGCAAGCTGAGCAAGCGGAAGCTGGCCGGGCGCATCGGGACCGGCGGCGGTTCGGTCGAGCTCAAGTCGGTCAACGGGTCGGTGGCTTTGCACAAGCGCGCGTAGCCATTGCAGAGCCTGTAACGGATCACCCGACAACGGAACATCAATCCCCACAAGGGGTTACGTCGAAAGGGCGGCACTCCATTCCGGCGTGCCGCCCTGCTATATTTCGTCATACCCTCGCTACAGGAGCCAACCCGTGGGTTTCTCGTATCCCGTCTCGGGACAGGTGGTGCGGAGCGGCGCGGAGCGTGCAACGCTCGTGCGACGCACGTATGGCCTCGTCTTCGTCTCGATCTTCTTCACGATCGCTGGCAGTGCGCTCGGCCTCTCGCAGCCTGGGCTGCTCGAGTTCTCGGCGCGCCACCCGTTCATCATGATGCTCATCACGTTCGCGCCGTTGCTCATGGCGACGCGCGTGCGCACGCAGTTCCCGGCCAACGTCGGGTTCGTCCTGCTCTTCACGCTCGTTGAGGGCGTGGCGATCTCGCCGCTGCTGGCCTACTACGGTCGCAACAATCCGGACCTGATCTGGCAGGCGGGGGCGCTCACGCTCTCCACCTTCGGCGTCCTCACGGCCTATACCTGGCTGTCCAAGCGCGACTTCAGCGCGCTCGGCTCCTTCTTCGTGGTCGGCTTGTGGGTGCTGATCGGCACGTCGTTGCTCAACATGTTCTTCCAGAGCGCGCTCGCGAGCCTGTGGATCGCCGGCGCGACGGTGCTCGTCTTCTCCGGCATGCTGATTTTCGACACGTGGCGCCTCAAGAACGTGTTCGGGCCGGATGAGTACGTGATGGCCGCGGTGCAGATCTATCTCGACCTGCTGAACATGTTCCTCGCCATCGTGCAACTGCTGGGCGGCGGGCGGCGCGACTAGCCGATCGACGCTTCTCGATGACATCGCCCCCGGTGACCCCTCTTGGGTCACCGGGGGCGATGTGCATCGGGGCCTCGCGTCACGGCGACGCGACCGCGCGCGCGGTCGTCGCACCACCGCGTGGACCGTCGCTCGAACGCCCTACCCGATCGCGTCGCGAGCCAGCACCGCGAGGTCGTCGGCGCCATGCCCGCCTGCGATGAGCGCGTCCATGCGCTCCGCCACCGCCGGGAGCGCGGCGAGCGCCAGCGGGCCGGCCGTCTCGATCATCAACCGCACATCCTTGCGCGCCATGGCCAGCTCGAAGGAGGCGGGCGCGAACTTCCCCCCGGCCATCGCGGTTCCGCGCCCCGTGACGACGGTGGTCAGGTTGAAGAAGTCGAAGAGCCGCGCGCTGTCCGTGGCCGGAACGCCGGCCGCCTTGCCCACGGTGAACATGTCGGCCACGGTGCCGGCGATGCCGATGAGCAACGCGTTGCCGCACAGCTTGTAGACGGCGGCCAGATCGCCGCGCTCGCCCAGATACTCGACGCGCTGCGCCTGCGCCGCGAGCGCGGGGTGCACGGCATCGAACAGCGCCCGTGGTCCCGACGCCATGATGGTGCCCATGGCCTTGCGCGCCATCGAGGGCCCGATGAAGACCGGACAGTGCAGGTACCGCACCCCCTCCGACGCCAAATGTTCACAGCGCGCGGCCGTGAGCGCGGGCTGCGTGGTGGTATGGTCGACGATGATCGCGTCGGCGCCGAGTCCATCACGGCACTGCGCGATCACCTCGTTGACCGAGGCATCGTCCATGAGCACGACGTGCACCCGTTCGGCCCCCCGCACGGCCTCTGCCGGTGATGCGGCCACCCGCGCGCCGAAGGGGGCCAGCGCCTCCGCCTTGGCGGCGGTGCGGTTCCAGACCGCGACGGTATCGCCGCGTCCGAGCGCGGCCTCTGCAAACGCCGAACCGAGCAGGCCGGTCCCCAGGTACGCGATGTGGGTCATGGGTCCAATTTAGGGCGTGTGGTTGCGCAGGACCTGCCCCACGGCGCAGGTTTGCCCCAGCATGCCGACTCAATCTCTTGTCTCGCTCTCCGCCACCGACTGGGCGGTGATGGCTGTCTATTTCGCCTTCGTGTTGGGGATCGGCGTGGTGCTCCGCCGATCCGTGACGTCGAGCGACGAATTCCTGTTGAGCGGGCGCTCGATGCCGGCGTGGGTGAGCGCGCTGGCCTTCCTCTCCGCCAACCTCGGCGCGCAGGAAGTGATCGGCATGGGTGCGTCGGGCGCCAAGTACGGCATCGCGACGAGCCATTTCTACTGGATTGGCGCGGTCCCGGCGATGCTGTTCGTGGGGCTCTTCATGATGCCCTTCTATTACGGCTCCAAGGCGCGGTCGGTCCCGGAGTACCTGCGCCTCCGCTTCGATGAAAAGACGCGTGCCTACAACGCGGTGTCGTTCGCGGTGATGACCGTGTTCTCCAGCGGCATCTCGATGTACGCGATGGGCAAGCTGTTCAACCTGCTGCTGGGCTGGAACCTCGACGCCGCGATGCTGGCGAGCGCCGCGATCGTGCTGGCCTACACGCTGCTCGGTGGTCTCACCAGCGCGATCTACAATGAAGTGCTGCAGTTCTTCCTGATCGTGTTCGGTTTCGCGCCGCTGGTGTGGCTCGGCATGCGCGACGTGGGTGGCTGGAGCGGGCTCGTGGCCAAGCTGCAGACGGTGGCCACGACACAGGGCTATGCCAGCGACGCGTGGGTGCGCAGCTGGCACCACATGGGCGCGGCCAAGGACAATCCGATCGGCGTGGAGTGGTTCGGGCTCGTGGCGGGCCTGGGCTTCGTGCTCTCGTTCGGCTACTGGTGCACCGACTTCCTCGTGGTGCAGCGCGCGATGGCGGCGGAGTCGATGACGGCCGCGCGGCGCACGCCGATCCTCGCGGCATTCCCGAAGATGCTCTTCCCGTTCCTCGTGATCGTGCCGGGCATGCTGGCCATGGCGTTGACCGCCAGCGGGGCCGCGGTCATCCCGCCCAAGCTCGATGCCGCCGGTGCGCCGCTCGTGGATGCGCTCGGACGGGCCGTGCTCGATTTCGACCTGGCCACGCCGTCGCTGCTCATCAAGTACTTCCCGTCGGGGATGCTCGGCCTCGGACTCACGGCGCTGCTCGCGAGCTTCATGAGCGGCATGGCGGGCAACGTCACGGCATTCAACACCGTGGTCACGTACGACCTGTATCAGGGCTACGTGAACAAGAACGGCAGCGACAAGCACTACCTCATGGTGGCACGCGTCACGACCGTGGTCGGGATCATGGTGTCGATCGCGGCGGCCTATGTGGCGGCGGCGTTCAACAACATCATGGACGTGCTGCAGCTCGTGTTCGCGTTCGTGAACGCGCCGCTCTTCGCGACCTTTGCGCTCGGCATGTTCTGGAAGCGCAGCACGGGGCACGGCGCGTTCTGGGGCCTCGTGTCGGGCACGGCGAGCGCCGCCCTCCACCATGGCATCTCGCTGCCGGCCGGTGCGGTCGTGGGGGTGAAGGGCGGATTCTTCGGCGTGATGATCGGCTACCCGAGCGAGCTGGCACAGACGTTCTGGACGGCGATCATCGCGTGGAGCACCTGTTTCGCGGTGACGATGGTGGTGAGCCTCGTGACGAAGCCGCGGCCCGAGAGCGAACTGACCGGATTGGTGATCGGATTGACGCCCAAACCCAATGACGAGGACGTGAGCTGGTGGCAGCGCCCCACGACGCTCGCCGTCGTGGTCGTGGCCTGCCTGCTCGGCCTCAACGCGGTGTTCTGGTGAGCGGCGGCGCGAAGTTCGACGTGCGGGCGCCGCTCGGAGCGCTCTTCGTGCTGCTCGGCGCGATCATTGCCGTGGCGGGGTTCGTCTCGCGCAATGCCACGCCGACCGGGCTGCCGATCGGGCTGGTGTGGGGCAGCGTGATGATGGTGTTCGGCGCGGTGGTCAGCGCGATGGCGTGGCGCGGGCGCGGGCGGTAGTCGACGTCAGGGGTTCGCTGCCGCGCTCACGCGCCGTCGCGCACGGAGTGCCGCCTGGACACGATGAGCGCCTCCGGCAACGTGACTCACGCAGGCCCCCTCACCCCGCCGCCGCATCGATCTTCGCGGCGAGGTCGAGATCGAGTTGCGTCACGCCACCCGAGGAGTGCGTCGAGAGCGTGATCGTGATCTTCGTGTAGCGGATGTCGATATCCGGATGGTGATCCACCGCTTCGGCTTCCATCGCGATGCGCTGCACGAACGCGATCCCCTCGAGGAAGGCCGCGCGCTGGTAGGTCTTGGTGATCGTGTCGCCCTTGCGCGACCAGCCGGCGAGGGTGCCGAGTGCGCGCTGAATGGCAATGTCGGAGAGTCGTTCAGCCATGATCGGAGGAGGCGGAGGGAGCGAGGGCGCCACCGCGGCGCCGCGTGCCGGCGCGCCGCACGCCGATCATCTCGGCGACGACGCTGACGGCGATCTCTTCTGGGGTGTCGGCGCCGATGGCGATGCCGATCGGAGCGTGAATGGCGTCGAGCCGCTCGCGTGGCACCCCCCAGCTCGTGAGCAACGCCCACGTCAGCGCAACCTTGCGCCGCGAGCCGAGCATGCCGAGGTAGCGGAGGTCGCGCCGCGCAATCTGGTCGACGATGAGCGCATCGTGCTGGTGGCCGCGCGTGGCGACGACCGCGTACGTCGCGCCATCGAGATCCAGCGTGCTGCCGACATCGTGCCAGTCGCAGGTGATGGTCGCGGCCGCCGTGGGGTGCCGCGCCCGGTCCGTGAACTCGGCCCGATCATCCACGACGGTCACGCGCCATCCGGCGGTGGTGGCCGCGCGCGCGATGGCGCCGCCCACGTGACCGCCGCCGAAGACGACCAGCCGCGGTGCACCGGCCACGAGTTCGGTCAGGGCGTGCGTGTCGAGCGCCGGGAGCAGGTCGAGCGCCTCTTCGTCGAGCGCGCCGACGAGGGCGATTCGTTTATCGGGGCCACGCGTCCACTCGAGCCCGGTCACGAGGAGTCGACGCTCGCCGTTGGCAACCGCGCTGATCGCCTCCGCGTACACGCGCGCCAGCAGCGCGTCGGGGTAGACGGGTTCGACGACGATCGTGGCGGTGCCGCCACAGGTGAGTCCGTAGTCGCCGGCCAGTTCGGCATTGAGCGTATGTTCGGTCACGCGCGGCGCACGCCGTTCGAGCACGTCGTGGCACTGCTCGATGACCTCGCCCTCGAGGCACCCGCCGCCGATCGTGCCGAGTCGTGCGCCGCCGGCGGTGACGAGGAGCTTGGCGGTGGCCGACATGGGCAGCGAGCCACGGCGCCGTGCGACGGTTGCGAGCGCACCAGCGCCACCACCCGCAGCCAGGCGGGCGCACTCGGCGAGGATCGCGGCGAGGGACATGGGGGAAAGGTACCGTGGGCCGGAGCGCGGCGAAGGCCCCCGTCGTCGTCCTGAGCGAAGCGAAGGACCTGCTTTTCGTCGGGTCGCGTCGGG
>JANMLN010000044.1:0-3767 GCA_031372565.1 Gemmatimonadota bacterium
GGAACTCGTCCCTCCGACGAAACCGCTGCGTTTCTCACGAACCGTAAGCATCAAAAACAACTGACAACTGACGACGAACCGCAAACAATTCCCCATGCCCACGTGGGCGCCGCTGCGCTCGACTCACCGCAACGTCTACGATGCGCGTCCTCATGAGCTCACCCTTCGACGCCGCGGTGTTCCGGGGGCCCGTCGTCGTGACGGCCCTGTACTTCGGGCTTTGGTACTACCTGTTGCTGTCGCTCCAGCGGGGAACGAAGTACGCGCTTCAGGCGGAGTACGCGGCGCGCGGAGAGGTGTTCGACCGGTACTTCGGTCAGGATGGGCGCATGCTCGCGGCCGATCGCGCCGTCGCCAACACGCACGAGCAGATGGTGCCTTTCCTCCTTTCGATGTGGCTCCACGCCGTCTTCGTCTCCGTGAGCTGCGTGCGCCGCCTGATCGCGATCACACAAACCGCCGCATCCCGATCACCGGTTCCGCGGCATCCCGATCGCCGGTTCCGGCGCATCGCGATCACTTTTCCACAGGCGGAGTGACGTGCCCCTGGGGTCTCCGGCCTTCGCCGCCAACATGGCGGCATGGCCACAGGGAGACTCCCCATGCAGCATCTGCGAGAAATCCTTCGACAAAAGCTCGCGCTTGGGCGCAGCCACCGCGAGGTGGCGGTGGCGCTCCAGGTCAGCCCGAGCACGGTGGCGGGGGTCGTCACGGACGCCGTCTCGCTCGGGCTCGACGCGGCGGCGGTCGAGGCGCTGACCGACGCGGAGCTCGAGAGCGTGCTCTACCCGAAGTCGCCGCCGAGCTGCTTCCGGCCGGAGCCTGACTGCGCGGCGCTGCACCTCGAGCTGCGGCGCCCGGGCGTGACGCTCGCCCTCTTGCACCTCGAGTTCCTCGGCGAGCACCCCGACGGCCTCCGCTACTCGGCCTTCTGCGACCGGTATCGAGCGTGGGCGAAGTCTCGCGCGCTCGTGATGCGGCAGGTGCACGTCGCGGGCGACAAGCTGTTCGTCGACTACGCCGGGATGAGACCGCGCCTCGTCGATCCCGTGACCGGCGAGGTCACCCTCGTCGAGTTGTTCGTCGCGGTGCTCGGCGCAAGCAACTACACCTACGCCGAAGCGACGCTCACGCAGCAGGTCCCGGACTTCGTCGCGAGCGTCACCCGCACGCTGACGTTTCTGGGCGGCGTGCCGCGCGCGATCGTGCCCGATCAGCTGAAGAGCGCGGTCGTCATCGCGTGTCGCTACGACCCGGGCGTGCAGCGCACGACCGCGGAGCTCGGGCGCTACTACGGGACGACGATCCTCCCCGCTCGCCCGAAGTCGCCACGCGACAAGGCGAAGGTGGAGGTCGGCGTCCAGATCGCTGAGCGATGGCTCCTCGCGCGGATCCGCAACGAGACGTTCGCGACGCTGGGAGCCCTCAACGCGCGTCTCATTGAGCTGACCCGAGACCTCAACGAGCGGACGATGCGCACGTACAAGGCCAGCCGCCGCGAGTTGTTCCTGCGGCTCGACAGGCCGCACCTCGCGGCGCTGCCGACGGAGCCATTCGAGGCGTCCTGGTGGAAGAAGGTCGCGCTCAACATCGACTACCACGTGGCGTTCGAGGACCACTTCTACTCGGCGCCCCACGCGCTGCGACACGACGACGTCGAGCTGTGGATGCGCGTGACGGCGAGCACGGTGGAGGTCTTCAGCGGTCGCGAGCGCGTTGCCGCTCACCTGCGCAGCCACGTCCGCGGCGGCCACACGACGGTGACCGAGCACATGCCGAGCAGCCACCGAGCACAGGCGGAGTGGACGCCCTCGCGCATCCTCGAATGGGCCGAGCACGTCGGGGCCCACGTGCGGATGCTTTGCGAGGTGATCCTGCGCGAGCGGCACCATCCCGAGTGGGGGTACCGGTCTTGCCTCGGGCTTTTCCGCCTCGCCAAGAAGTACGGCAACGAGCGCCTCGACGCTGCCTGCAGGCGTGCCCTCTTCGCGGGTGCGCGCAGCTACCGCCCCGTCCTGACCATCCTCCAGCACGGTCTCGATGGTCAGCCGCTCCCCGAGCCCGAGGCGCTCGCGACGGCCGGTGCACATCACGAAAACGTGCGCGGCCCCGACTACTACCACTGACCAGCGACACGAAGATCCGCCCAACGACATCCAACCCACCGAGGACCGAAAGAGATGCTGAGAGAGCCCACGATCGAGAAGCTTCACGCCATGCGCCTGCGCGTCCTCGCCGGCACATGGCTCGAGCAGGACAAGTCCCCCGATACCCTCGCGCTCACCTTCGACGAGCGCTTCGCGCTCCTCGTCGACGCCGAGATGCTCGCGCGCGAAAACGCCCGCCTCACCAAGAATCTCCATGACGCCAAGCTCCGGATCGCCGGCGCGTGCATCGAAGGGATCGACTTCCCGCGCGAGCGACAGCTCGACAAGGGCGTCGTTCGCCAGCTCGCAACTTGCCGCTGGGTCCTGGAGCACCAGACCGTGATCGTCACCGGCGCGACCGGCACCGGGAAGACCTACCTCGCGTGCGCTCTCGCGCACCAGGCCTGTCGCAAGGGTCATCGGGTCTTCTACCGACGCGTGCCGCGTCTCTTCGACGAGCTGCGCCTGGCCCGCGCCGACGGCACCTACGCCCGGGTGCTCAGCCGCATCGCGAAGGCCGACGTTCTGGTTCTCGACGACTTCGCCATCGCCCCGCTCACGGAAGAGGCTCGACGAGACCTGCTCGAGATCCTCGAAGATCGACACGCACTCCGCGCGACGATCATCACCAGCCAGCTCAAGCACGATCGCTGGCACGCCTTCCTCGCCGACCCCACCGTCGCCGACGCCATCTGCGATCGCGTCCTCAACACCGCTCACAAGATCGGACTCTCCGGGCCTTCCCGCCGAAAGCCGAAGGAGACCGCCGGGGCCGATTGAGCTGCCGGGCTCGACCATCTACGCTTCGACTTCGCCCACCCCAGGAAACCACCAGCCAAAGACCGACCCCAAGAGCACGTCGCTTCGCTCCGATCGCCATCACGCGGACTGGGTGATCGCGATGCGGCGGACTGGGTGATCGCGATGGGCGGAATGCGCAGGAAGGAAGCGCACGCGCCAGTTCGCCCCGAACTTGAACCCCACGACCCCGGCGCCGAGCCGCGCCACGACCTCGCGCCCCTCACGCCGCGCATTGCGTCGGCAGCGAGCGCGAAGCGCCGCGGGCGTCGTCGCCAGCATCAGCGCCGCCAGCTCGATCGTGTGGAGCCCGCGAACCTCACCCAAGACAGCGCCCTTGTCCGGCAAGCTGCCGAGCCCACGCCCTTCCGCGTTCAACATCGTCCCCCCCGTCGTCCGGGCTCGGCGCCATTGCGACCCAATGGCCGCGGCAGCCGAGCACTGAGCATCCAATCAGTATCGCACGCGATACTGATTGGTCAACCCCGCTTCGACGATTTCTTCGGGGGCAACGGCGAAAGTTTCAGCTCGAGTCCCAGCGCACCGAGGACGTCTTCCACCGTCTGGATGCGAGGCTCAGGCCCCCCCTCGGCCTCATAGCGATGGATCGTCGTGCGCACGCTCTCCGCGCTGCGCCCGCGGCGCTCAGCGACCAGGTTCGCGAGGTCGCGGACCGAGAGGCCCGACTCCACGCGGGCCTGGAGGAGCAGCTCTCGAAGCATCCTCTCGGAGGCTACCCGCGGCGCCGACTCGGGTCGAGACGCCCAAGGTCGAGGTGGGCCTGCGAACCCTCAGCAAGACGCCGATCCGATCGAGGTTCGC
>JANMLN010000053.1:0-32282 GCA_031372565.1 Gemmatimonadota bacterium
CCGGCTGGCGGTCGAGCGTGAACGAGAGCTTGAGCTGCGCCAGCAGCTGGAGCAGGCTCGCGTGCCAGCGCCGGCCGAGGGCCCGCGTGGCACCTTCGACGAGCCGGGTGACCACGTCGGCGGGGGTCGCGGCGGTCCAGAGGTCGAGGAGGATGACCGGGTGCCGGGTGCGGCCGAGGTCGGCCGCCACCTGCGCCAGCAGCGACGACTTGCCGATGCGACGTGGCCCGGCGAGGAGGACGAAGCCCGGCGCGGCGGTGAGCGCCCGTCGGAGGGCGCGGCGTTCCTCGGCCCGGTCGGTGAACGCCGGCCCGGTCACGATGCCGCGGGCCGCAAAGGGGTTGCCGGGAAGGTTCACGGTGTGGTCTGTCTGTGGAACTTCCAATAATGGAACAAAACACTATCCCAATCTGGGAACTTCCAACATCAGACGCAACTAGTCCGACCGGCCCGCCTCCCCCCGCCGTACGCACCCCGCCGGCAGCGGCGGCTTGGTCGGCCCCAGGTCCTGCAGCACCTTGCGCAACCGGTCCGGATAGTCGGTGAACATCCCGTCGATCCCGTCGCGGGCGAGCTGCCGCATGTCGGTCTCGAGGTTGACCGTATACGGATGCACCACCAGACAGCGGGCGTGGGCCAGCTGGATGAACGTGGCCGTCGCGTCCACGCGGTTCGGCCCGACCCCCTGCGCGTAGCGCGCGACCGAGTCGAGCAACGCGCCGACGTCCCGTCCAGCACCCACGCGGTCGAGCAACTGTACCAGCACCAGCTTGCGGTCCATCGTGCCCATGAGCTGCAGCGATCGCGCGCTGAAGCTCTGCAGCAGCACCCGACCGTCGTGCGCCGCCGACCGCAGCCCATGCCGGTCGAGCGTCTCGAGCAGCTGCCGCTCCATGCCCGGCGCATCCTCCGGGTTCTTGGTCTCGATGTAGTAGCGCACCGTGTCCCGGTAGCGGTCCAACAGCTCGTCGAGCGTCACCACACGCTCCCGCGCAAACATCGCCTGTGCCTTGCCGGCATTGCGCTCGTTGAACCAGCTCCCGGCATCGCACCGCTTGAGCTCGGCGAGCGTGCGCTCGCTCACCTTGCCCTGACAGCCGGTGCCACGGAGCGTGCGGTCCATCGTCTCGTCGTGCAGGATCACCAGCACCGAGTCTTTCGTGCGCTGCAGATCCTGCTCGATGAAATCGGCGCGGAGGCTCAGCGCGAGGTCGTAGGCCGCCACCGTGTGCTCGGGGGCCCACCCCGACGCCCCCCGATGGGCGACGATCGCGACATCGCTGGTATACGGGACGGTCATCCCGGCAGGGCGGGGCGCCGCGCAGCTGGCGCTCGTCACGAGCAGGGCACCGAGCAGGGTGCGCGAACCGGCAGTCATCGTGGGCATGCCGAACGCTCGCTCACCGGACAGGCGCGGCGCAATGCCGCGCTCGTCACCGGGGCGTCACCGGGCGCCGATCCCGCACGCCACCACAACGAAGCGCTTGTCTCCGGTGCCCGGCGCGAGGCAGCTTTCCCCGGCCTGTGCGCCTCTTCCTCGCCCTCTCCCTGCCCGACGACGTGCGCGCTGCGCTCGCGGACGCCACCGCGCCGCTGCGCGCGGCGGCCCCCGCGCTGCGATGGACCCCGCTCGACAAACTGCACATCACCGTGCGCTTCCTCGGCGAACAGCCGGATGACTTCGTGCCGCGTGCCGTGGCTGCCATGACCGCGTCCGCCGCACACACCGAGCCGTTGACGCTCCAGCTCAAGGGCCTGGGCGCCTTCCCGACCTGGCCGCGTGCGCGGGTCGTTTGGGCGGGTGTGGGGTATGATCCACGGGTGGAACTGCTCCATCATGACCTCGAGCTCGCCTGCATGTCGCTTGGTCTCGAGGTCGAAGGACGGCCGTTCCGTCCGCACGTGACGCTGGCCCGCCTCGAGCCGTCGGGAGGCGAACCGGCGCGCGCCGTCCGGCTCGCCGCCCGCTCCTGTCGCGTTCGCGCGACCTTTCCCTGTACGCATGTGGACCTGATGCAGAGTATGCCCAGTCCGGCCGGGCACGCCTACCGCACGCTCGCGGCCATTCCCCTCGGGAGGACCCGCTGATGTTCGGCTGTGTCGGCCGTCTCGTCGTCCTCGGCGTCGTGCTCGCGGCAGGCGTCCTCGCCTGGTTCACGCGTGATCGCTGGCTCGGCCCGACCGTGGTGCCCGCACCGGCCGCCGCCACCAGCGAATGGCGGCCGCTCACCGACACGGCGGGTGCACCGGTGCAGGCGCAGCTCCGCGCGCTCGGCACGCGAAGCGGTAAGGCCTACGTGAACGTGAAGGCCGCCGATCTGCTCGCGTACGTCATCGGGTCGCTGCGCGGCGTGCTCCCCGCCGGTTCGACGGGGGTGCAGGCGCGCGTGGCGGGTGATCTCCTGATGGTCCGCGGCGAGGTGAACATCGCCGAGATGGGCGGCGCCAAGGTGTTGGGCCCGCTGGCCGGGATGCTGAACGCCCGCGACACGGTCGAAGTCGGTGGCACGCTGGAACTGCTCACGCCCGGCATCGCGCAGCTCCGCGTCAAGTCGGTGCGCATCAAGGAACTCGCGATTCCATCCCGGATGATTCCGTCGCTCATGGGGCAACTGCGCCGCGGGCCGCGCCCGGACGGCCTGAGCGATGACGGCGTCGCCCTCGTGCTGCCAGCCAACATCGGCGACGTGCGCGTCAAGGACGGCAAGATCACCGTGTACGGAGCCCAGCCATGAGCGCGCGCCGCATTCTGGTCGTGGACGACGAGCAGGGGATTCGTGCGGCGCTCTCGCAACTGCTCGAGTTCGAGGGCTACGAGGTGCGCACGGTCGCGGGGGCGGCACCGGCCTTCGAGGCGATCGCGCAGTGGCGGCCCGACCTGGTCTTCCTCGATGTGAAGATGGCCGGCATGGACGGGCTGGAGGCGCTGCGGGAGATCCGGACGAAGGATCCCCAGGCGCTTGTCGTGATGATCTCTGGCCACGCGACGATCCAGACCGCCGTGGAGGCCACGCAGCTGGGGGCGTACGACATTCTGGAGAAGCCGCTCGACACGGACCGGATTCTCGTGCTGCTGCGCAACGCGCTCGCCACGCGGGCGCTGCGCGAGGAAGTGACCACGCTGCGCGCCAGGATCGAGTCGCGGTGGGCCATCGTGGGCACCTCGTTTGCCGTGCGCGCACTGCTCGAGCAGATCGAGCGGGTGGGGCCCACGCAGGCGCGGGTGCTCATCACGGGCGAGAACGGCTCCGGGAAGGAGCTGGTGGCACAGGCGCTGCACAAGCGCAGCCCCCGCGCCGCCGCGCCGTTCGTCGAGGTGAACTGCGCCGCCATTCCGTCCGAGCTGATCGAGAGCGAGCTCTTCGGTCACCTCAAGGGCTCCTTCACGGGCGCGACGCAGGATCGCGCCGGCAAGTTCGAGCAGGCGAACGGCGGCACGATCTTCCTCGACGAGATCGGCGACATGGCGCAGGCGGCACAGGCCAAGGTGCTGCGAGTCCTCGAGGACGGCGAGGTGACGCGCATTGGCGGCGCGAAGTCGCGCACGATCGACGTGCGCGTGCTGGCCGCCACCAACAAGGATCTGCAGGCCGAGATCGCGGCGGGGCGGTTCCGCGAAGACCTGTACTATCGGCTCAACGTGGTGCCCATCCACCTGCCGCCGCTTCGCGAGCGGCGGGAGGACATTCCCCTGCTCGTGCAGCATTTCATCGAGCGACTGGCCGAACGCGAGGGTGGTGCGCCACGCCCGGTCTCCGCCGATGCGCTCGACGCGCTCGCCCGGCTCGACTGGCCGGGCAATGTGCGCGAGTTGCGCAACACGGTGGAGCGGCTCCTCATCCTGACCGCGGGTCCGCAGGTCACGCTCGCCGACGTGGAGCGGCTCACCGGACGCCGCGCCGCAGACGCGGGCGGCCTGGGCGCACTCGCGGACGCGGGCACGTTCGAGGAGTTCAAGCATGCGGCCGAGCGCGCGTACCTGCTGCTCAAGCTGCGCCAGTACGACTGGAACGTGAGCGAAACGGCGCGGGCGATCGACATGCCGCGCTCCAACCTGTACAAGAAGATCGAGCGCTATCGCCTCGTGCGCGAAGGCGCCTGAGCGCCGCGCACTCCCGATTGCCGCGAGACTCGGCTACACTCCGCAGTACAATGGCCGACCGCAACTGGGATCAGGAACTCTCGAAGATCGACAAGCAGCTCGAGTCGGTCTCCGACGCGGCGCTCTTTCCCGCACCGACGAAGGCGAGCGCCGCGCAGCAGGCCGTCGTTGGCGAGAAGCGAGCGTCGACGCGCACCTGGGGCGCCTTCCTCCGACTGGCGCTCTCCAGTGCGGTGGGCGTCGGCATGCTCTTCTGGCCCTATCCGGCGCGCTGCGGCATGGGCCTCGCGTTCTATCTGCTCGCCGTGGCCGGCGTGATCACCGGCGGCGTGTGGAGTGCGGTCTGGACGTGGAAGCACCAGACGCCGCGCGCGCACGCGCTCTCGCTCGTCCTCGTGGCGTGGGGGCTCATCCTCGGCGCGGCCGAAGTCCTGCCACGTGTCGGCTACGCGATTCCCACCACGGCGCATCCTGCGCAGTGGGCCTGTCCCTGACCTCGCGCAGGCGCCGTCGTCGGCGCGTGCTCCCAGCCTGATCCCATGGAATTCCGCAACTTCATCAACGGCCAGTGGGTGCCCGCCGTGTCGGGTGCCACGTTCGAGAACCGCAATCCGGCCGACACGCGCGACCTGATTGGCACCTTCCCACGGTCCGGCGCGGCCGACGTCGATGCCGCCGTGGCGAGCGCGACGCGCGGCTTCGCCGTCTGGAAGGCGACCCCCGCACCGGCGCGCGGTGACGTGCTCCGCCGTGTTGGCGAGATCATGTTGCGCCGCAAGGACGAGATCGCCGACCTCATGACGCGCGAGATGGGCAAGCCCGTGGCCGAGACCAAGGGCGACGTGCAGGAGGGCATCGACACCGCGTTCTACGCGGCCACCGAAGGACGGCGGCTCTTCGGTCACACGGTTCCGAGCGAGCTGCGCGACAAGTGGGCCATGAGCTTCCGCCGGCCGATCGGCGTCGCGGGGCTCATCACGCCGTTCAACTTTCCGCTCGCGATCCCGACGTGGAAGGCGTTCCCGGCGCTGCTGTGCGGGAACAGTGTCGTGCTCAAGCCGGCCGAGGACGTGCCGCACACGGCCACCGTGCTGGTCGAGATCCTGCTCGAAGCGGGCTTGCCGAGCGAGGTCATCCAGCTCGTGCACGGCATGGGCGAGGATGTCGGCAAGGCGCTGGTCGAGCATCCGGATGTCCCGGTCATCTCGTTCACCGGTTCAACGGAAACGGGGCGGCTGGTCGGCGAGACGTGCGGGCGCATGCACAAGCGGCTCTCGCTCGAGATGGGGGGCAAGAACGCACAGATCGTGCTCGATGATGCGGATCTCGAGCTCGCGCTCGAGGGGGCGCTGTGGGGCGCCTTCGGCACCACCGGACAGCGCTGCACGGCCACGTCGCGCCTTATCGTGCAGGCGGGCATTCACGACCGGCTGGTCGCGGAGCTCGAGTCGCGCACCCGGGCGCTGCGCCTGGGCGACGGGCGACGCGCGGGCACCGATGTCGGCCCGCTGGTGCACGAGGCCTCGCGCGAGAAGGTCGAGCGCTACGTCGGCATCGCGCGCGAGCAGGGGGGGACGATCGTGACGGGTGGACGTCGCGCCACGGGCGGCGCGCTCGACCATGGCTTCTTCTTCGAGCCGACGATCGTCGCCGGCGTCGATCGCACGCATCGCGTCGCGCGCGAGGAGATCTTCGGCCCCGTGCTGTCGGTCATCCGCGTGCGGGACGCCGACGAAGCCTTCGCGATCAACAACGAGGTGGCGTACGGCTTGTCATCGTCGGTGTACACGCGCGACGTGAACACCGCCTTCCGCGCGCTCACGCTGCTCGACAACGGCATCACCTACATCAATGCGCCGACGATCGGCGCCGAAGCCCACTTGCCGTTTGGCGGCGTGAAGGCCACCGGCAACGGTCACCGCGAGGGCGGCTGGGAGGTCTACGAGTTCTACTCGGAAACCAAGGTGGGCTACGTCGACTTCTCGGGCAAGTTGCAGCGCGCACAGATCGACAACTATCCCGCAGCGGCCACGTGATGATCGTGGCGCCCCGCTTGCATTTGCGCCCGCACCCGGATTCAATTGCAGGGAGTCCCCGTCGTGACGTTCGCACGGGGCGTCGTCCTTCAGTCCGAGCATGAGCGAGAACAGCGCCCCCGATCCGCGCCCGGTCATCACCGAGGAACAGCGCGCTGCGGTGCTCGAGCGGGTCAACCGCCCGCGCTGGCGCGTGTGGCGCGCCGCGATCGAGTGGGCCAAGAGCTTCCAGATCGCGATCCTGCTGGCGCTCTTCGTGCGCGCGTTCTTCGTCGACGCCTTCAAGATTCCGTCGGGCAGCATGGAGCACACGCTGCTCGTGGGCGACTTCCTGCTGGTGAACAAGCTCGCCTACGGCGCCGAAGTCCCGTTCACGGGCAAGCACCTGCCGGCGCTCCGCACGCCGAAGCGGGGCGAGGTCATCGTCTTCCTGTATCCCGACGATGTCTCGAAGAACTACGTGAAGCGCCTGATCGGACTGGCGAACGACACGATTGCGATGCAGCGCGGCGCCCTGCGCGTCAACGGCGTCACGCTCTCCGAGGCGTACGTCGAGCACACCATGCCGTGGGATGATCGCGGGGCGGAGGAGTTCGAGTGGCAGCGTCGATATCTCGCGCTCGATTCATCGGCCGCGCGACGCTATCGACCGACCCGTGACAACTGGGGCCCGATCATCGTGCCGGCCGGCCACATGTTCGTGCTGGGGGACAATCGCGACAATTCGTCGGACAGCCGGTACTGGGGTTTCGTCGCCGACTCCCTGCTGCGCGGCAGTCCCCTCTTCGTATACTACAGTTATCAGCCCGACTCCACGCGCCCGATGTCCTGGCTGACCCGCATTCGCTGGGGCCGCCTCGGCGAGCGCATCGAGTGAGCACTCCGCCAGACAAGGTTCCCACCACGCCCCATGACGGCATGACGAGCCCGACCCCTCAGGAGCACGCCGACCCGGCGGCCCCGGCGCCCGCCGCACCGCGACGGCGCACTCTTCGACGCTCCGGCTTCGAAGAGGGATCGCTCGATCAGTACCTGCGCGACATCAGCGCGTACCCGCTGATCTCGCGCGACGAGGAAGTGCGGCTCGCGCAGCGCATCCGCGTCAATGACCAGGAGGCGCTCGACAAGCTCGTGCGCTCCAACCTCCGCTTCGTCGTCTCGGTTGCCAAGAAGTACCAGAATCAGGGCGTCTCCCTCTCGGACCTGATCAACGAAGGCAACCTCGGCCTCATCCGCGCGGCCCACAAGTTCGACGAGACCAAGGGGATCAAGTTCATCTCCTACGCGGTCTGGTGGATCCGGCAGGCCATTCTGCAGGCGCTCGCCGAACAGTCGCGCATCGTGCGGGTGCCGCTCAATCGCGCCGGGACGCTCCATCGCATCGGCAAGCGCGCCAACGCGCTCCTGCAGGAACTCGGCCGTGAGGCCACGCACGCCGAGATCGCCGAAGGGATGGACATCACCGTCGAGGAAGTCGCCAAGACGATGTCCATCTCGATGGGACACCTCTCGCTCGACGCGCCGCTCACGCCGGGCGAAGACAACAAGCTGCTCGACTACCTGCCCGACAACCTCAATCCGACGCCGGACGAGCAGACCTTCGAGAAGGCGCTCACCGAGTCGATCGAGGAGGCCCTCGCGTCGCTCAAGGAGCGCGAGGCCAAGATTCTCCGCCTCTACTTCGGGCTCGACGCCGCCGAGCCCATGACGCTCGAGGAAATCGGCTCGCGCCTTGGCATCACCCGCGAGCGCGTGCGCCAGATCAAGGAGAAGGCGCTCTCCCGCCTGCGCCACGTGAGCCGCGCCCGCGCGCTCGAGTCCTTCCTCGGCTGACCGGCGCCGCACGCGGCGCGTTCCCCACTGTATGGCCCAACTCAATTCATTCGACGTCACCACGGGCGTGGACCTGCAGGAGGTCGACAACGCCGTGAACCAGGCGCAGAAGGAAGTCGCGCAGCGCTACGACTTCAAGGGCGCCACCGCCACCATCGAGTTCAAGCGGGTGGAAGGGCTGCTCAACCTCCACGCCGATTCCGACTTCCGCATGCAGCAACTGTGGGATGTCGTGCAGACCAAGCTCATCAAGCGCCAGGTCCCGGTGAAGAACCTCGATGTCGGCAAGGACATCTCCGCCGGCGGCGACACGGTCAAGCGCGAGATCAAGCTCAAGATGGCGCTCGATGGCGACACGGCCAAGAAGGTGGCTGCCGCAATCAAGGAAGCCAAGATCAAGAAGGTGCAGGCGGCCATCCAGGGCGATCAGGTACGCATCTCGGGACCGGATCGCGACGACCTGCAGCAGGCCATGACCTTGCTCCGCGGCCAGGACTTCGGCGTGGAACTGAAGTTCGGGAACTACCGCTGACCGTCGGGCCCCGCCGTCTGCTGGTAGCGGTGCTTGCAGCGATCGGGCTGTGCGGCGCCAGCGCCCGAGCACAGGACGCGACCGGTACCGTCCGCATCGTGGTGACAGCGCAGGACGCAGCCGTGCGCGGGGCCACGGTGCGCTCCGGGCGCGTGGGAGTGCGCACGGATTCCTCCGGCATCGGCCGGCTGACGCTCCCCGCGGGACGCGCGCGGATCGTGGTGCGCCAGATCGGCTTTCGGCCCGAGACGCTGTTTGTCGACGTTGCGTTGGGCGGCGCCGCCGAGCAGCGGGTCGCGCTCCGGACCGTGGCCGCCGCCGCCGCAGAGATGGACGACATGGCCGGTATGCCGGGAATGCCGGGCATGTCGCCGGCCATGAGCATGGCGACCATGGGCGACGTCCGCGTGACGGCCACGCGTTCCGAGCGCCGGATCGAGGATGAGCCGCTGCGCGTCGAGGTCATGTCCGGTGCCATGCTCGCAGAGCAGACGCAGATGCGCCCGCGCGACATCACGATGACGCTGGCCGAGATGGGCGGCGTCCGCATGCAGCAGACGTCGGGCGCGCTCGGGGGCACGCGCTTGCGCATCAATGGCCTGCGCGGACAGTACACGGGCCTTGTCTTCGACGGCCTCCCGCTGTTCGGCGCTTCGCCGGATGGCTTCTCGTACCTGCAGGTGGCGCCGCTCGACCTGCAGCAGGTCGAGATCATCAAGGGCGCCTCGACGGCGCTCTACGGTCCCTCGGCTCTTGGCGGTGTGCTCAACCTCGTCTCGCGCCGGCCGGATGATACGCGCGAGCTGCTGAGCGACCTGACGACGCGTGGTGGCTCTGACCTTGCGTACTGGCAGGGAGCGACGCTCGGCGACGGCTGGGGCTGGTCGCTGGCGGCGAATGGGCACCGACAGCCGGCCTACGACGAGGACGGCGATGGGTGGGCCGACTTTCCGTTCGCCGCGCGCGCGTCAGTCCGGCCACGCCTGCACTACGAGGGCGCCGGTGGTGCGGCGCTCTACGCCACGGTCGGTGTGCTCCTCGAGGATCGTGCGGGCGGCGGGCTCTGGCCACCCGCGGTGGGCTACACCGAAACGCTGCACACGACCCGTCTCGACGGCGGGCTGTCGTGGCACCAACCGATCGACGACTCGACCCGCATCGTGTTCAAGGCGAGCTTGGCCGAGACGCGTCGCGACCAGGTCTTTGGCGGCAGCCCCGATCGCCGACGTCGACTCACGGCCTACGGCGAAGTGGCGTGGGCGGCGCAGCGCGGAGCCGCGGAATGGCTGCTGGGCGGCGCGTGGCAGCACGACGCGCTCGACGCGCGCGATGCCGCGGCACTGGGTTTCGCCTTTGACGCGCCCGCCGTGTTCGCGCAGCACACGTGGACCCCGTCGGGCGCCTGGGCAACACAGGTGAGCGCACGGTGCGATGCGCACAGCGCCTACGGACTCCAGTGTGCACCGCGCGCGTCGGTGCGGTGGAAGCCGGTCACCGGCTGGAGCACGCGGCTCTCGGTGGGAGAAGGGTGGTTCGCGCCGACGCCCCTCACCGACGAGAGCGACGCGGTCGGGCTGTTGCGTATCGATCCCTCGACGGTGAGCGCCGAGCGCGCACGCACCGTCTCGCTCGACTTCGGCGGCCAGCCGCTCGGGATCGAGATGAATCTCACGCTCGCATTGTCGCGGATCGACAATCCCGTCCTCGGCGTGCCGGTCAGCGTCGGTGGCGTGGGCAAGCTGCGGTACCTGAATGCCTCCGGGCCTGCCACCACGCGCGCCGTGGAGTTCTTTGCCGAACGCCGCGTGGGTGCATGGGGCGCGCGCGTTCTCTACGGCTTCCTCGATGCCACGTTCGTCGATCCGATCGATGCGATGGGCAAGACGGCCGCGCTCGTGCCGCGTCACTCTGCCGGCGCGGGGCTCGAGTACGAGCGTGAAGGCGGAGCGCGCCTGAGCCTCGACGCGTACTACACAGGGACGCAGCGCCTCGAGGGGCATCCCACGCGCACGGAGAGTCCGCCGTACACGCTGGTCTGTCTGCTGTGGGCGCAGCCGTTGCGACCCGGGCTCGAACTCTGGATCAACGGGGAGAATCTCGTTGACGCCCGCCAGACGAACCTCGATGGCGTGCGGCTTGTCGCCCCCGACGCGCTGGGCCGGCGCACGCTGCCGGTGTGGGGACCGCTCGAGGGACGTGTGCTTAGCGTCGGGCTGCGTGCACGCTGGTAGGGCGCGTCGCGTCCGGACATTGTAGGATTGTGACATGCCCGAAGCCCGACTCCGCATCCGTCCCGGCGGCCCCGAGGATCACGCCGCCGTCCTCGAGATGGCGACCCGACTCTCCGACTTCCCCGTGCCGTATGCAGCAACTGTGGGATGTCGTGCAGACCAAGCACATCAAGCGCCAGGTCCCGGTGAAGAACCTCGATGTCGGCAAGGACATCTCCGCGGGCGGCGACACGGTCAAGCGCGAGATCAAGCTCAAGATGGCGCTCGATGGCGAGACCGCAAAGAAGGTGCAGGCGGCCAGCCAGGGCGATCAGGTACGCATCTCGGGGCCAGATCGCGACGACCTGCAGCAGGCCATGACCTTGCTCCGCAGCCAGGACTTCGGCATCGCACTCAAGTTCGGGAACTACCGCTGATCGCCCGCTGGCCGGCGTCCTGCCTGCGGGGCCGGCCATGCGGTCATCCATTTCTCGCTCGCATCGGATGTGATCATGACACGCCTCTTCCGCACCGCGCTGACTGCGTTCGTGCTCGTCCCCTTCGCGGTCGCGCCCGCGCACCCGAAGTTGCTGTCGTCAGTGCCGGCAGCCGGCAGTCGTGCGGCCGCGCCTCGCCAGCTCTCGCTCACCTTCAACGAGACCGTCACGCCGGCATTGAGTCGCATCGCCCTCACCAACGAGCGGCAACAGGTGATCGAGCTGGGCGCGGTGCGCGCGGACGCCGCCAATGATCACGTGCTCCTCGCCGACGTGAAGGGCGCGATGGCCAATGGGCGCTACACGGTGCGCTGGCAGGCGACGGGAGGCGACAGCCATCCGCTGCGCGGCTCGTACGCCTTCGAGGTTACCGCCGCACCGGCGCCCTGATGCCCGGTGCCGCTCCGCAGGACAGCGCCGAGTCGGCGGTCTTCGGAGTCGAGTCGTCGCTCTACGTCCTGATCCGCATCGCGCATCTGGCCGCGGTGATGACCCTCTTCGGTGCCATCGTGATGCGACTCGTCGTCGCTCCCCGGGCGGCACGACGGTCGGCCGTCTCGGCGTCGTTCGCCGCCGCGCTCGCTCATCGGCTGGACCGGACAATGTTCTCGGCGTCGCTCGCGCTGGCCGTGATCACGGTGGTGCGGCTCGCGGCGCAGCACGCCGCCCTGTTCGGGGTCGGGGAGTCATGGACGGGCGACTCCCTCGGCGCACTGCTGTGGCACTCCGCGTGGGGGCGTGGATGGTGCCTCGCGTGGCTCGGCGTCGTCGCCGGGTTGGGAGGCGCGCGGATGTCCGGACAGCTGCAGCGGTGGGGGCTGCTCGTTGTTGCCATGGTGGCCACCGCCGTGAGTCTCGGCTACTCGGGACACCCCGCCGGCGCGCCGTCCCCGCTGATCGCGATCTTCGTGGATGCGCTGCATGTGGCCGGCGCCGGCGCTTGGCTGGGTGGTGTGGGCGGCCTCGTCCTCATCGGGGTCCCGCTCGCTCTCCACTGGAGGGAGGATGGCGGGCATCCGGCGCTCGCGGATCTGGTGGCCGCCTTCACGCCGGTCGCGCTCGCGGGCGCCGCGTTGGTCGGGGTCTCGGGGAGCGTCGCCGCATGGCGCAACGTCGGGTCGGTCGACCTCCTGCTGGCGAACCCATACGGACGCTGGCTGCTCGCCAAGCTTGCCGCGCTCGTCGCCGCCGCCTCCCTGGGCGCCTACAACTGGCGGCGGGTCGGTCCGTCGTTGGGTGATGCGCCCGGCACGCGCCGACTGAGGCGCGTCGCGAGTCTGGAGCTGGCGGCCATGCTGGTGGCGCTGCTCATCACGGCCGTGCTGGTGGCCACGCCGCTCCCTGAGGACTTCGCGGTCACGCGTACACCATAGCTTCAGGAAAGCGGTTCCTCGCGGCTGGGAGCGCGTCCAATGGAGCATGAGCATGAGCATGCGCGTGACGCGCACGGCGCGCACGGCGGGCACGCCGCGCACGCCGCGCACGCCGCGCACGCCGCGCACGCCGCCCACGACGCACACGCCGGACACTCCGTCGCGATGTTTCGCGACAAGTTCTGGATCACCGCTGCGCTGACGATCCCCATACTCGTGTGGGGCAGCATGCTGCCTCATGCGCTTGGCTTCGCGCCGCTCCACTTCCCGGGCTCGGCGCTGCTGTCGCCCGTGCTGGGCACCATCATCTTCGCCTACGGAGGCTGGCCGTTCCTCCAGGGCGCCGTGCGTGAACTGCGTGAGCGCGCGCCCGGCATGATGACGCTCATCGCCATCGCGATCTCCGTCGCCTTCGCCTTCAGCATGGCCGTGGCCTTCGGCTTTCCGGGCATGCCGCTCTGGGAGGAGCTCGCCACGCTCGTGACGATCATGCTCCTCGGCCACTGGCTGGAGATGCGCTCCGTGTCGCAGGCGCAGGGGGCGCTCGGCGAGCTCGCCAAGCTGCTTCCGGCCACGGCCGTTCGAGTCACCGGTGCGCTCGATGCGGAGCACGCCGAGGACGTACCGGTGACGGACCTTCACGACGGCGAGACGGTCCTCATTCGCCCGGGCGCGGCGGTGCCTGCCGATGGCACGGTCCTGACCGGCGAGAGTGCGGTCAACGAGTCGCTCGTCACCGGCGAGTCGGCGCCCGTGGCCAAGACGGTTGGCGCGGCCGTCATCGCCGGCACCGTCAACGGCGCGGGCTCGCTGCGCGTGAAGGTCACCGGCACCGGCGATCATACGGCGCTCGCCGGCATCATGCGCTTGGTGGCCGCCGCGCAGGCCTCGCGTTCGCGTGCCCAGATGCTGGCCGACCGTGCGGCGTTCTGGCTCACCTGGATCGCACTGGGATCCGGTGCACTGACCTTCGCGGCGTGGATGCTCTCGGGCGCGGGCGCCGCCGCGTCCATCGAACGTCTCGTGACGGTACTCGTGATCGCGTGCCCGCATGCGCTCGGCCTCGCGGTGCCGCTCGTGCTCGCGATCTCCACCACCTTGGGCGCACGCAACGGCCTCCTGGTGCGTGACCGGCGCGGGTTGGAGGAGGCACGCAACCTCACCACGGTCGTCTTCGACAAGACCGGCACCCTCACGCTCGGCGCGCACCGCGTCGTCGGCATGCGCACCGTCGGCGGGCTCGCCGAGGATGACGCGCTGCGTCTCGCCGCCGCGGTGGAGCGCGACGCGGAACATTCGGTCGCGCGCGCCATTGTTGCGACGGCGGAGGAACGCAAGCTCGCCGTGAGCGCATCCACCGGCTTCGAGGCGATCCCGGGGCGCGGCGCACGGGCCATCGTGGACGGGCGGACGTTGTCTGTCGGCGGCCCCAACCTGCTCGCCGATGGATCCGTCACCCCCGCACCCGAGCTGGCCACGTTCGCCGCCGAGGCCGCCACGCGTGGTGAGGGCGCTCTCTATCTCCTGGAGGAGGGCCATACGCTGGCCGCGTTCTCTGTCGCGGACGCGATCCGTCCCGAATCCGCCGAAGCGGTGAAGCGGCTCCACGATGCCGGCATCGAGGTGGTGATGATGACGGGGGATGCCGAGGCCGTCGCGCAGGCCGTGGCGCGAACGCTCGGCATCGAGGTGGTGCTGGCGCAGGTGCTTCCCGACGGGAAGGCCGCGCGCATCGAGGAGTTGAAGGCCAAGGGCAAGCGCGTCGCGATGGTCGGCGACGGGGTGAACGACGCCCCGGCGCTCGTCACGGCGAATGTCGGCATCGCGATCGGCGCCGGCACGCAGGTGGCCGTCGAGGCGGGGGACATCGTCCTCGTGCGCAGTGACCCGCGTGACGTCGCGCGCATCATCACGCTCTCGCGCGCCACGTATCGCAAGATGGTCCAGAACCTCTGGTGGGCCGCGGGCTACAACGTCGTGGCGATTCCGCTCGCGGCCGGGGTGCTCGCACCGTGGGGCATCGTGTTGACGCCGGCCGTGGGCGCGGTGCTCATGTCCTGCAGCACGATCGTCGTCGCGATCAACGCGCAGCTGTTGCGACGGGCTCGGCTGTAGTTCTCGCACGCACGAGCTGCCGTTCGCGCCACAGCGAGTAGACGGCGGGAATGACGACGAGCGTGAGCACGGTGCTGGAGATCATGCCGCCGACCATCGGCGCGGCGATGCGGCGCATCACGCTGCTGCCGGTGCCCGAGCCCCAGAGGATCGGCAGCAACCCGGCCATGATCGCTGTCACGGTCATCATCTTCGGTCGTACGCGCTCCACCGCGCCCTCGACGATCGCCTCGCGGAGGTCGGCCACCGAGGGTACGCGCCCCGCGCCCGAGCGCGCCTTCCAGGCGTGGTCCAGGTACAGCAGCATGACCACGCCCGTCTCGGCGGCCACGCCGGTGAGCGCGATGAAGCCGATCGCCACCGCGACCGACCAGTTGAAGCCGAGCGCCCACGTGAGCCAGAGACCGCCGACCAGCGCGAACGGCAGCGACAGCATCACCAGCAGCGCCTCGCCCACGCTGCCGAAGTTCAGGAACAGGAGGAGGAAGATGAGGGCGAGCGTCGCAGGCACCACCACGCGCAGTCGCGCCTTCGCCCGCTCCATGTACTCGAACTGCCCGCTCCACTGGAGCGTGTAGCCCGCAGGCAGCACCACCTGCGCCGCGACCGTGCGCTGCGCGTCGGCCACGAACGCGCCGATGTCGCGACCGGTCACGTCCACGTACACCCACGCGGTCGGCTGCGCCCCCTCCGTGCGGACGACCATCGGTCCGGCCACGCGGCGAATCGTCGCGACCTGGCCGAGGGGCACGTACGCCGTGCGCGGAGAAGCTGACGTGCGCGGCGTGGCGCCCTCGTTCATGGAGCTGCTGCCTGGCGCCGCCCCCATGGCCCCCCCGACGCCGTGCAGCACCGGCACCAGCACATCTTCGAGGCGCTCGGGCGTGTCGCGCAACTCCTGCGGGTATCGCACCCGCACGGCATACCGCTCCCGCCCCTCGACCGCCTGCGTCACCGTCATCCCGCCGACCGCGGCAGCGATGACCGTCTGCACGTCGCCGACGTTGAGTCCATGCTGCGCGGCGGCCGCGCGATCGATCGTGATGTCGAGGTAGTAGCCGCCCGCCGCGCGCTCCGCGAACGCGCTCCGCGTCCCCGGCACGGCCTGCACCGCCGCCTCGACGAGCCGCGCGATTCGCTCGAGTTCCGCCAGGTCCGGGCCATACACCTTGATCCCCACGGGCGTCCGGATTCCTGTCGCCAGCATGTCGATGCGCCCGCGAATCGGCTGCGTCCACGCCGTGCGCACGCCCGGCGAGCGCACCGCGGAATCCATCTCGGCCACGAGCCGTTCGGACGTCATGCCCGCCCGCCACGCTGCGGGCGGTCGCAGCACGATCGTCGTCTCGAACATCTCGAGTCCCGCCGGGTCCGTGGCCGTGCCCGCGCGCCCGGCCTTGCCGAACACGCTGGCCACCTCGGGAAACGATTTCAGGATCGCGTCCTGCTGGCGCAGCAGTTCGCGGGCACGCGCGATGCTCACGCCGGGCATCGTCGTCGGCATGAAGAGCAGCGTCCCCTCGTCGAGCGGCGGCATGAACTCGCTGCCCACGCGCTGCCACGGGATCCACGAGAGGAGGAGCACCACCGCAGCGCCGCCGATCACGGCCCATCGCCGCGCGAGCACCATCGCGATCACCGGCCGGTAGAGCCCGACCAGCGCGCGGTTGACCGGGTTGTCGCGCTCGGCGCGGATCCGCCCGCGAACGAGCAGCCCCATGGCCACCGGCACGAGCGTCACGGACAGCAACGCCGCCGAAGCCATGGCGAGCGTCTTCGTGAGCGCCAACGGCGTGAACAGCCGTCCTTCCTGTCCCTCGAGGGCGAAGACGGGCAGGAAGCTCACCGTGATGATCAGCAGCGAGACGAACAGCGCCGGGCCGACCTCGGCGGCCGATTCGCCCACCACGCGCCAGCGCGTGGTCGCATCCAGCCGCCCGATGTCGAGTCGGCCCCCGTCGCCCGACTCTGCGGGGAGCGCCACGAGGACGCGTTCGAGGTGCTTGTGCAGGTTCTCGATCATGACGATGGCCGCATCGATCATGGCGCCGATCGCGATCGCGATGCCGCCGAGCGACATGATGTCGGCGCCGACACCGGCCACGCGCATGCCGGCGAAGGCCAGCAGGATGCCCACCGGCAGTGTCAGGATCGCGACCAGCGCACTCCGGGCATGCAGCAGGAAGATGATGCAGACGAGCGCCACCACGAGCGAT
Organism: Gemmatimonadota bacterium; assembly: GCA_031372565.1. GTDB lineage: Bacteria > Gemmatimonadota > Gemmatimonadetes > Gemmatimonadales > Gemmatimonadaceae > JACPPC01. The sequence continues at coordinate 16,915 of JANMLN010000053.1, forward strand.
TCCTCGAGCAGCGTGCGGCGCAGCGTGCCGATGGCGCGCTCGATCAGCTCCGACCGATCGTAGACCGCGCGGACCACGACGCCCGGTGGGAGGCTGGACTGCACCTCGGCGAGTCGCGCGCGCACGCGCTCGATGGTCGCGAGCGCGTTCTCTCCCTGCCGCATGATCACGATGCCACCCACGACGTCGCCGCGGCCGTCGAGATCGGCGAGGCCCCGCCGCGCGGCCGGGCCGATCGTCACGCGCGCAAGGTCCGCCACGCGGATGGGCGTTCCCGCTTCCGTTGCGCCGACGACCACATCCTCGATATCCCGCATGCCGTGCAGGTAGCCGAGTCCGCGCACCATGTACTCGCGCTCGCTCAGCTCGAGCACCATCGCGCCGACGTCCGCGTTGCCATTCGCGATCGCCGCCATCACCTGCCCGATCGCGAGCCCGTACGCCTGCAGCCGGTCCGGATCCACGTCCACCTGGTACTGCTTCTCGAATCCCCCCACGCTCGCGACTTCGGCCACGCCCGGCACGGCGGTCAGCGCGTAGCGCAGCGACCAGTCCTGCAGCGATCGCAGCTCCGCGAGATCGCGACGCCCGGTCGTGTCCTCGAGCACGTACTGGAACACCCACCCGAGGCCGGTCGCATCGGGGCCGAGGCGCGGTGACGCGCCCACCGGCAGGCGCTCGCGGATGCCGCTCAGCGTCTCCGTGACGCGCGTGCGCGCCCAGTAGAGATCCGTGCCGTCCGCGAAGATCACGTACACGAACGAGACGCCGAAGAACGAGTAGCCGCGCACCGTGCGCGCGCCGGGCACCTTGAGCATCTCCGCCGCGATCGGATACGTCACCTGGTCCTCGACGATGCGCGGCGCCTGCTCGCCGTACGGCGTCTCGACGATCACCTGCACGTCGGAAAGGTCGGGCAGCGCCTCCAGCGGAGTGTGCCGAAGCGCCCACACGCCGCCAGCGCAGCCGGCCGCCGTCAGGAACAGCACGAGCAGGCGATTCCGCAGCGACCAGAGAATGAGGCGGCTCAACATGCGATGATCCTCATGGCTGGCGCCGCTTGGTCGGCGTCGCGGGGCGAACGGCCTTGGCGGGTTCGCGCGGGGCCACGGGCATGCTCATGTCCATGCCGGGCATGTCCCCCATGCCGCCGAGCACGGTCCCGAGATTCGACTCCGCATCGAGGAGGAACGTCCCCGAGGCCACCACCGTGTCGCCCGCGGAGAGGCCGCTGAGGATCTCCACGAGGTGTTCGCTGGACGCGCCCAGCGTGACGAGATGCGGTACGAGCATTCCGCCCTCGCCCTTCACGAAGACGAGGCTGCGCTCGCCGGTGGTCAGGACGGCGCTGCGCGGCACGCTCACCACGCGCGCCGTGCCGGGCGACTGGACACGCAGCGTGGCCACCATGCCGGGCTTGAGCTGGCCATCCGCATTCGCGAACTCGGCGCGCACCCGGGCGGTGCGCGTGGCAGGGTCGAGCGTGGGGTAGATGTAGCGGACTGAGCCGCGCAGTTGCTCACCGGGGCGTGATCGGAATTCGGCCGTCACGCGCTGGCCGACATGCACGCTGCCGAGGTCCTGCTCGAACACCGCCCCCTCCACCCAGACCACCGAGAGATCAGCGACGCGGAAGAGCGGCTGCCCGGCCATCACCTGCTGGCCGGCCACCACGTTCTTCTCGATCACCACGCCGCTGGCCGGCGCCGCGAAGGGCACCGCGCGGATCACGCGGCCCGTCTCCTCCACGCTCTGGATCGTCGCGTCGCTCACGTCCCACTGGCGCAGCCGGCGACGGGCGCCGTCCACGAGCGCCTGCGCGCCCGCGCGCGCGTCCTGTCCGCCGGCCGGGGTCGCCGGGCTTCCCGCGAGCGAGGTGCCGAGTCGGAGCGCGAGCAGCAACTCCTCCTGCGCGCTCACGAGCATTGGCGAGTAGAGGGCGAGCATCGGCTCGCCGCGGCGCACCGGGCGGCCGGTGAAGTCGAGCGCAAGCGACTCCACCCAACCGTCCACCTTGAGCGAGAACACGCGCTGCCGCGTCTCGTCCACGCGCACGTCACCGACGAGGCGGATCTCGCGCGTCACCGGCGCCGCGGATGCCACGGCAAACGTGACGCCGATCCGCTGTGCGTCGCCCGCGCCCAGCTGCACGGAGCGCGGCACGTCGCTCGGCGTGCTGCCGCCCATGGTCGCATGATCGTGTCCGCCCGCTGCGCTGGTGTCGGGCGCTGCGGCTGGCGCCGCGCCCGGCGTGCGCGAGAACCACCACACCGCGCCGCCCGCGACCGCGAGCACGACGGCAAACCGAGCGAGTGCGCGCGGCGAGAGGCGATCCGTGTTGTCGCTCATCGCAGTTCCTCCTCGGTCGTCAGGCGGGAAGCCGCGTTCACCAGCGCGCGGCCCGTCAGCATCTCCAGTTCCGCCACGGCCTTGCCTTCGCTCGCGCGGAGGGCGTACCCCTCCTGGCGGATCCGGTTCGTCGTCATGTGCGCCTCAAGCAGCGTCATGAAGTCCACGCTGCCGCTGCGATACGCGGCCGTCGCGGCGTCGCGGGCGGCGATCGCCTGCGGGAGCAACGTGCCCGCGTAGAGGGCGCGCAGGGCACGGCTCTGTCGCAGCATCGCCGTCGCCTCGCGCAGCAACGAGCGGCCCTCGACCTCCATCGCGCGCACGTCCGCCTCCGCCATCGTGCGCATCGCGCTGGCCTCCGTACGCATCGCGCCCGTTCGACCGAACAGCGGCAGGCTGGCGCCGACCATCGCGCTCGTCATCCACTCCGCACTCCCGCCCATCCCGGCCGGCGCGGCGCTGGGTGGACGACGCGCGAGCTGCACGCCGAACTCGAGGTCCGGCCACCGCTCGCGGCGGGCGAGCGTCTCCGATTCGGCGGCGGCTACGGCCTCGTGCCGTCCGGCCACCAGCATCGGGCGCGTCGCCGTGGCGCCCGGCGCGAGACTGTCCGGCACGAGGTCGAGCCGCGGAATGCGCAGCACGAGCGTATCCGCGTCCACGTCGAGGGCGAGCCACGCGCCGAGCCGCGCCGCCAGCGTGGCGCGCATGCTCTGCATGCGGATCACGTCCTCGGCCATCCGGGTGATCTCCATCTGCGCCCGGAGCACGTCGGCCTGGCGGCCCTGACCGACGCGGTACATCGCGGCCGCGGCGTCGGCGGCTTGGGCGAGCAGCGCCTGTGTCTCGCGCGTGACCGTGAGCTGACGTTCGAGCGCCCACAGGTCGTAGAAGGCGATCGCGGCGTCGCGCCGCGCGTCCCACCACCGCGCGTCGGCGCGCGCGCGGGCCGACGAAACGCGCGCTTCGGCGACGCGCTCCGCGTTGCCGCGCTTGCCCGCCAGGGGAAACATCTGCATCACCTGAAGCTGGTCCATGCCGAGCGTTTCCATCGGGCGAAGCGATGGCAGCTCGCGGTTCATCGCGCCGAGCTGCACACGGGGGTCCGGAAGCGCGGTCGCGATCGGCACGCGGGCGGCTGCCACGTCGACAGCGGCGCGAGCGGCCGCCAACTGCGAGTTGTGCGAAGCAAGTCGCAGAAAGACCCGATCGAGCGAGAGTCCCGCAGTGTCAGCCGTGAGCGGCGCACCGGGAAGCCCGGGCGGCGCTTGGGCACGAGGCGACTGGCTGGCCAGCGGTCCAGCCGCGGCAAGCGACGCGAGGAGGCCGCCTACGGCCAAGACACGCGAGCGACGACTTGCCGGAAAAACGGCAGGGGAACGGAAGAGAAGGTCAAACAGGGGCGACATGAGTCACACGACTCCAAGGCAGGCGGGGCCACGTGGTGAACGCGGACGATCCGTGACGGCCGCACGGCCCGCCGCGCACGAACGGCGCGGACGGGGGAGCGGTCACGGGAAGTGCGCAAGACCGTCGGCACGTTCACCGCCCGGTGTTGCGCGAGGCCTCAGGCCTTGGGAGGGGGGGTGCTCGGCGGCTCGAGAAAGCTCCGCGGTGCGGAGGCGTTCCGCATCGCGGGGGCTACGCGCAGCACGGCGACCACCGGCCAGGTCGCGCCCGAGGCGGGCATGCCGAGACCGTTCCCCATCGTTGCGCAATGCGCGATGGTCCCCGGCATGCTGCCGTCACAGGGATCATCGGTGTTCGTGCGCGTCGTCCGTTGCGTGGCCGGCACCGCGTCGGATACGACGGCGGACATGCCGTCGGAGGGCGCGCCCATCGACATCATGGCGTGTGCATCGCCGACGTCGGCGCCGACCGTCATGGCGGCGACGATCTCGCGCTGCGTGCACCCGCCGTCAGCCTGGAACGCCTGTCGCGCGAACGTGCACAACAGGAGGAGGTTGATGGCAATGCGAAAGAAGCGACGAGGACTGGCCACGGTGAATCGAGTCTGGGCAGGCGGTTGCAGGACGCCGGGGCGGATCGCGGTGTGTACAGGGACTACCCGACAGTCCGAGTATAGCACACGCTGGCTCAACCGGGGTCGGGCGGCGCCTCAGCGCGTGTAGGTGAGTCGCCACCCCCGCGCGTTCCCCGGGACCGGGCGCTGCGTCTAGCCCCTGCCGGATGGCTGGGGCGCGAACGGCACCATGGTCAGTATGATTGTGGCATGCCCGAAGCCCGACTCCGCATCCGTCCCGGCGGCCCCGAGGATCACGCCGCCGTCCTCGAGATGGCGACCCGACTCTCCGACTTCCCGGTGCCGTCGTGGCGAACCGCGACGGAGATTTCGCGCGCCGACGACCAGTTGCTGCTCGAGCAACTGTACGCGCCGCGCGTGGACCGCGTGTTGCTGGTGGCCGAGTTCACGGCCGCGCAGGCCAAGGGGATGATCATGGTCAGCACGCGCATCGACTACTTCACGCAGCAGCCGATCGCACACATCGAGGATCTGGCCGTGGCGCTCGACGCCGAGCGACAGGGCATCGCATCGGCGCTCATGTCGGCCGCCGAGGAGTGGGCGCGTGCGCGCGGCGTGACGCGCATGGGGCTCACCGTCTGGGAAGCGAACGCCCGGGCGCGCCGCTTCTACGACCACAGCGGCTACCGCGCCGAGACGATTCACTACCTCAAGGAACTCTGACCGCGGACGCGGTGCTTGAACGGCCGCGTGGTTCCCCCGGAGCCCGGCGCGGAGAGCACGGGGCGCCACCGGGCCACCAGGTCGCGAAAGAGCTCCCCCACCGGCTTGAGCGCGCGCGTCCCCTCGGCGAGTCCGATGTCCTCCATGACGCGAGGGCCAGGACCCAGTCGAGGCGCGTCCGTGAGCGGCGCCCAGCCGAACCCCGCGACCTCGATGCCGGCCGCGCGGAGCGAGAGCACGTCGTCCCACTGCTGCTTGAGCCAGGCGCGTGCGTGGCGGGCCGGCGCGTGCGTCTCGGCGCACAGCAAGGGCAACCCGTAGCGTTCGTGGAGCCGGGCCCCGAGGTGGCGGAGACCGAGTCGCTGCACCACGGACGTCTCGCGTCCCGCCGACGTCAGGCGACGCTCGGTGTCGGGCGCCCAGGCGACGCTCAAGACGCGCCGGGCCATGCGCGCACCACGCGCGTCGGCAAGGAAGTGCATCGCGCTCTCCGGCACGCCGGCGTTCAGGAGCGACGTGCGCGTGGCGTCGCCGACGTCGTGCCCGAGACAGAGATCGAGCCCCAACCAGCGCCGGGCGTTGCGGCGCTCGGCTTCCGCGCGCGCGCCCTCGCCTGCGGCGTGCGCATGCGCGGCCGGCGCGCTCATGACGATCGTGGCATCGGGGCGCTCGGCGCGAATGGCCGCGACGGCGAGCTCATGCGCGCGCGCCATGTTGGCGATCGTGCGCAGGAGGTCGGCGTCGCTGGCGCGTGCCTCGTTCCAGCGTCCGTGCAACGCGCTGGCCTCGGCGGTCTCGAGCAGCGAGCGCACCGGCGCGTAGTGGGTGATCCACGGAAAGCGTCGGGCGAACGCCTGCGCATACTCCGCGAACAGGTCGGGGAAGCGGGGATCGCCGACGCCGCTCATCCACCTCGGGACCCCGGCGTGCGCGAGATCGGCGATCGGCATGATGCCGAGCAGTCGCAGCCGCTCCATCGGCTCGGCGCACGTATCCCAGTCGTAGTGCCCTGGGCTGACGTGGGACCGGTAGTAGGCGGGTCCGTAGAAGATCGCGTCCAGGCCCACGCGGTGCGCCAGCGCGAAATCGTCTTCCCAGCGGGCGTAGTGGCCCGACCGATCCAACTGGTCGGCGCGCTCCCCGCCGGCGAGGGCGGGGGCGCGGGTATCGATGCCGGAGACGAAGAGAAAGGACATGGTGGTGAGCAAATAGACGATCCACAACACGAAGCGTCAACGCGGCGGCATATTGTGGACAAACGGTGTAAGGCGATGCAGGAGAAAGTGATGCCGACGCATCACAAAGATGACGCTAGGTCAAGCCTCGAGACGGCCAGCGGCACGGTCTGCGGCGCGTGCTCGCCGTGTTAGTTTTGCGCCTTCGGTTGCGGCTCCTCGTCATCCTGCTCACGTGAAAGTCGGTCTCATCACTCTCGGCTGCGACAAGAACACCGTCGACAGCGAGCGCTACCTCGCCCAGCTCACCGCGATCGGTGCCACGGCCGTCGACGACTTGCGCGAGGCGGAGCTCGTGATCGTCAATACCTGCGGCTTCATTGACGCGGCCAAGAAGGAATCGCTCGACGCCATCGTCGACGCCGGACGTCTCAAGGCCGAAGGGACGCTTCAGGGGCTGGTCGCGGTCGGGTGCATGGTCGAGCGACACAAGGGCGAACTCCTCGAGGCGCTGCCGGAGGTCGACCTCTTTCTTGGCGCGTCCGAGACGGACCAGCTGATTCCGGCCTTGCAGGCGCGCGGATTGATCGGCGACGCCCCCGTGCTGCATCCGGGCGATCGTCTTCCCGTGAGCGACCGGGTGCATGTGCGGTATCTCAAGGTGAGCGAGGGATGCGACCACGGCTGCGCCTTCTGCGCCATCCCGCTCATGCGCGGCAAGCATCGCTCGTTTGCGGCCGACGAGGTGGTGCGCGAGGCCCAGCTGCTCGAGATGCAAGGCGCGCGCGAGGTGAACCTCGTGGCGCAGGATCTCGCCCATTACGGGCGCGACCGGCGCGATGGCACCGGGTTGCCCGAGCTGCTCGAGCAGCTGGTCGCACAGACCACGATCCCGTGGTTTCGCCTGCTCTACCTGTACGGAGCGGGGCTGACGCCCAAGCTGCTCGACGTCGTCGCTCGCAACCCGCGCATCCTTCCGTATCTCGACATGCCGATCCAGCATGGCGCCGATGCCGTCCTGCAGCGCATGCGCCGGCCCGAGCGCGGCCTCTCCATTCGTGATCGCGTCGCGCGGGTGCGCGGTGCGGTGCCTGATGTCACGATCCGCACGACCTGCATCGTCGGCTTTCCGGGCGAGACCGACGCCGACTTCGACACGTTGATGACGATGCTCGAGGAGGTGCAGTTTGATCGCGTCGGCGCCTTTACCTACTCGGCGCAGGAGGGGACCAAGGCGTTCGAACTCGTCGATGACGTCCCGGAGTCGGTCAAGCGCGCGCGGCTCGAACAGCTGCTCGCTGTTCAGCGCGACATCACGGCGCAGCGCTACGAGCGGCATGTCGGGCGCGAGGCCATCTGCCTGGTCGAGGAACACGATGACGCGGGGGCGGTGGCCCGCGCCCCGTGGCAGGCCGACGATGTCGATGGCGTGGTCCGGCTCGATGGCGACGCCCCCGTGGGCGCCTTCGTTCGCGTGCGCATCACCGATGTCGAAGACGACATCGACTTTGTCGGTACCCTGCTCGGGATCGAGACGCCGCCGCTGGTGCTCGCGCCGGTCACCACGCGCCGCTTGCCCCTTGCCCACGCCCCCACCATCGGAGCCTTCGGTCGATGAGCCGTCAGACCGCGCGGTCGCATGACATCATGGCGCGTTCCCGCCAGCTCTTTCCTGGCGGCGTCAACTCACCCGTGCGCGCCTTCGGTGGCGTCGGCGGCGAACCGGTGGTGGCGGAGCGCGGCAAGGGCGCTCGCTTCTGGGATGCCGACGGAAACGAGTACCTCGACTACGTACTCTCCTGGGGGCCACTCGTCCTCGGGCATGCACCGGCCGCCGTCCTCCAGGCGATCGAGCGCACGATGCAGAACGGGACCTCGTTCGGCATGCCCACGGGACTCGAGGTCCAGCTCGCCGAGCGCGTGATCGAGCGGATGCCGCACGTCGAGATGCTGCGCTTCGTCTCGAGCGGCACCGAGGCCACGATGAGCGCGGTGCGCGTCGCCCGCGCGATGACGGGCCGCGATTTCATCCTCAAGTTCGACGGCCACTATCACGGGCACGCCGACTCGTTCCTCGTGCGCGCGGGCTCCGGCGTCGCCACGCTCGGACTGCCGAATTCGCCCGGGGTGCCGGCGATGCTGGCCGCGTTGACCCTCACGGCGCCGTTCAACGACCTCGATGCCACGCGGGCCATCGCGCGCGGACACGCGCCGCAGCTCGCCGCCATCATTGTCGAGCCGGTGTGCGGGAACTGCGGATTCATTCCGCCCGAGCCCGGTTTTCTCGACGGGCTCCGGGAGCTCGCCGACGAGACGGGCGCGCTGCTCATCTTCGACGAAGTCATGACCGGTTTCCGCGTTGCGTACGGCGGAGCCGTCGAGGCGTTCGGCGTGACGCCCGACCTCACGACCCTCGGCAAGGTCATCGGTGGCGGACTGCCGGTCGCCGCGTACGGCGGGCGCGCCGAGATCATGAAGCAGGTCGCGCCAGCCGGCTCGGTGTATCAGGCCGGCACCCTGTCGGGCAACCCGCTGGCGATGGCGGCTGGCATGGCCACGCTCGACGCGCTCACGCCGGCGGTGCATCGGGCCATCGTCCAGCAGACGGACCGCCTCGTGCGCGGCCTGCAGGCGATCGCGGACCAGAAGGGCGTACCCTTCAGCGCGGCGCACGTCGGGAGCATGTGGGGCTTCTTCTTCCTGGGCCGATCGCCGCGCAATTTCGGCGAGGCGAAGGCGGCGGATGTCGCCCTGTTCCGTCGCTTCTTCCACGCGGCGCGTGAACGAGGGGTCTACCTCGCCCCGTCGCAATTCGAGGCGGCGTTCATGTCGTCGGCGCACGGAGCGCGCGAGATTGACGAAACCCTCGACCGACTGGACGGGGCACTGACCGCGGCGATCGCGTAGCGGATGCAGGCTGCGCGGCGCCTCCTCCTGCTGGCGCTCGTAGCCAGCTGTTCGGGAGGCGTACCGCGCCCTGAGGAGCCGGCGGCTCGCTCGACGGTCGGCGGGGTGGTGGCGCCGGAACCTGTGCCGCGCGATTCGATCAGTGTCCTCATCGAACGTGCGGCCGAGCGCGACCGGGAGTCCAGCGTCCCGCTGGACGAAGCACCGACGGTCGTTCCGGATGGAGGCCGCCGGATCCGCGTCGCGCTGGGCGTCGCGCGCGGTGAAACGGCGCTCTCGTCCACGGGACCCTGGCGGCTCACCGACGAGAGCGGCGGAACGCTCGCGCGGGTCGCGACCGATGTGACCTGGCGCATCGAGCAACGGGGGGATCGCGTGCGCGGCATCCAGGGGACGTTGATCACGGCCGCGCGCAGCGGTGGGGCGATCGCCACCCCGGATCCCGGAGCGGTGCTGCGCTGGGGTGGCCGTCGCTACCGCGGAACGCTTCGCTTCGTGCCCACCGACACGGGGCTGCTGATCGTCAATCACGTGCCGTTCGAACAGTATCTGCGCTCGGTTGTCGCTGGGGAGATTGGCAAGCGGACGGAGGCCGAACACGCCGCGGCGGAAGCCCAGGCCGTGGCCGCGCGATCGTACGCCTGGGTCAAGCTTGGCGCAGGGCGTTCGCGGCCGTTTGATGTCGTGGCGACGGTGCTGGACCAGGTGTACGGTGGCGTGGAGGCCGAGTCGCCCGTGGCCGACGCGGCGGTACAGTCGACGGCCGGGCTGGTGCTGACCTACGCCGGCCGCGTGGTGAACGCCCCCTACCACGCCGCCTGTGGAGGCACCACCGCCGAGCCGCCCGACGTGTGGCGCTCCGGTACCGAACCGTACCTCCGCCGCGTGAGCGATCGGATACCGGGTTCGACGCGCAGTTGGTGCGACATCGCGCCCCGCTTTCGCTGGAGCACCACGTTCACGGGCGACGAGGTCGAACGGCTCGTGTCGCGCTACCTCGCGAACGGTGCGTCGGTGCGCGTGCGCGGCATCGCCGTCAGCGGGCTCACCCCCGGCGGCCGAGCGGCGGGCGTCACCCTCGAGACCTCGCGCGGCCAGATCGAGGCGCGGGGAAACGAGCTGCGGTTTGTGCTGCGAAAGGGCGGGGAACTGCTGAACAGCACCTGGGTGGAACTCGAGCCCCGCATGGGGGGCGACGGACAGGTGGACGGCCTCACCGTCCGTGGACGGGGCTACGGTCACGGCGTGGGGATGTGCCAGTGGGGCGCGATCGGCCGGGCGCGGGGGGGGCAGGACTATCCGGCGATCCTCGCGGCGTACTACCCGGGCACGCAGCTGCGCCGCGTCGAGTAGGACCTCGCGATGCGTGGCGCGCCCCGCGCGCTCACCGCTAGCTTTCGCGCGCCACCACCCGCCCTCCCGCTCTTCTCCCGGTCATGAGCGCACCTCTTCGGCTCGGCATCGTCGGCACCGGCGCGATCGCGCAACTCGCGCACCTTCCCGTTCTCTCGAAGCTCAAGGGCGCCGAGCTCGTGGCGGTGTGCGACAACGACATCGTGAAGGCGCGGGCGTTGGCCGATCGCTTCGGCATCCCGGACGCGTTCTCCGACATCGACGAGCTGCTGGAGTTCGATGCGCTCGATGCGGTCGTCATCGCCACGCCGAATCACCTGCACGAGCCGCACACGCTCACGGCGCTGTCGCACGGCGTGCACGTGTTGTGCGAGCGTCCGCTGGCGCTCACGCCCAAGGGGATCGAGCGGATCATCGCCGCATCGCAGCGCGCGGACAAGAAGGTCGTCGTGGGCAACAATCACCGGTTCCGCACCGACGTGCAGGCACTGGCCGGCTTCCTGCGGGGCGGCGAGCTCGGCAAGCTCACCGGCGTCCGCGCGGGCGCGTATCATCCGCCCGCATCGGTGGCCGGGTGGCGGCGCAACCGTCCGGAAGCGGGCGGCGGCGCCTTTCTTGAACACGGCTTCACGCAGCTCGATCTCGCGCTCTGGCTGGCCGAGTTCCCGGATCCCGTGCGCGTGAGTGCCTACATGGACCGTCCGCGCGGCGCCAAGGCGGTCGAGGAGAGCATGCTGGTGGTGCTCGAGTCGGCGGGCGGTATCACCTGTACCTTCGACATTTCGTGGTCGTACGTGGGGCAGGAAGAGCGCTGGTGGTTCGAGGCGCTCGCCACGCGCGGCAGTGCGCGGCTGGCCCCGCTGCGGGTCAGCAAGGAGATCAACGGGCGTCCTGTCGACGTGTCACCGGCGGGGGCATCGACGCGCGAGAGTGCGACGCTGCAGAGCTACCGCGCGCAGGACGCACACTTCCTCGCGGTCGTGCACGGAACGTCGCCCTACAAGCCGCCGACCGACCAACTCGTCCTCCACAAGACCCTCGACGCCATCTACAAGGCGGCGAACGAGGAGAAAGAGATCCGTCTGTGAGCGGCTCGCTCTGGCGCGCGGCCGCCTGGCGCGCGCTGGTCGCGACCGCGCTGGTCGCGCGCCACGCGACCGTGGCGGTCGCGCAGCCCGCCGCCGGTGCGCCGAGCGTGCCCGTCGACACCGGGATCACCGTCGACCTGCTCACGATCGGGCAGGGCGAGTACATCTTCGAGAAGTTCGGGCACAATGCGCTGGTCGTGACCGACCGCGCCAAGGGAACATCGGTCGCCTACAACTGGGGCGTCTTCGATTTCAACCAACCGAACTTCATCGGCCGCTTTCTCTCCGGTGACACCAAGTACTGGGTCGCGGCCTTCCCCACGGGCGCGTCGATCGAGTTCTACAAGTCCGGCAACCGGACGGTGGAATCGCAGCGGCTCCGCTTGTCTCCCGCACAGGTGCTCGCGCTCGTGAACCTGGCCGAGCGCAACCTGCTCGAAGAGAACAAGTACTACCGCTACGATTACTTCCGGGACAATTGCTCGACGCGCGTGCGGGACATGCTCGATCAGGTGCTGGGCGGCGCGCTGCGCCGCGCCACCGAGTCGGCGCCCGGCACCGGGTCTTTCCGTTCGCACGTGCAGCGGCTCGTCGAGTCCAACGTGGCCACATATGCCGGCATCACGCTGGCGCTCGGCCGACGGGCCGACTCCACGCTCTCGCGCTGGGACGAGGCGTTCATCCCGATGAAGTTGCGTGACCAGGTGCGCGACCTGCAGGTACCCGGCGAGGGCGGCGCGCTCGTGCCGCTGGTGGTGCAGGAGCAGGTGCTGTTCACCGCCACGCGCACGCCGGAACGCGCCGAACCGCCGCGCTGGACCGGCGCATTCTTCGCGCTCGGTGCGGTGGTCGCCGCGCTCGTGCTGGCGCTGGCGCGGAGTGCGCCAACGAATCGCGGCGCGCGTGCAGCGCTCATCACGGTCGGCGCCGGATGGGGAACGCTCACCGGTGTGCTCGGTGTGGTGCTGCTGCTGGCCGCCACCATCACGCGCCATGTGTACTGGCAGCAGAACGTGTCGCTTGCGCTGCTGCCACCGACCGGACTGCTGTTCGCGCCGCTCTGGTGGCGATGGCTCACGCGCGGGCCGCCCGGGCTGCCGACGACGCTCGGCTTCGCGGCGTTCCTCGCGCCGCCGATGATTGGAACGCTGCTGGCGTTCGCCGATGGCGGGTGGCGCGGGGCGCTGCCGATCATCGCCTGTGCCCTGCCCGTACACGCGGCGTTCGTGGCATCGCTCACGCTCGTGGCCGCGCGTGATCGCGTCCGCGCGCTGCGCTTCTCCGCGCGATGATGCGCGCGGTCGGCGTCGATGTGGGCGGCACCTTCACCGATCTCGTCAGCGTCGGGACCGATGGCACCGTCGAGGCGCGCAAGGTGCTGTCCACCCCCGACGACCAGAGCCGTGGCGTCGAGGCGGCGCTCGCCGCACTGGCCGCCGATCCCGCCAGCGTGGATCGCGTGGCCCACGGAACCACCGTCGTCACCAACGCGCTCCTCGAGCGGCGCGGAGCGCGCGTCGTGCTGTGCGCCACGGCCGGCTTCACCGATCTGCTCGAACTGCGCCGGCAGGAGCGCGCGGCGCTCTATGATCTGACGCGGCATCATCCGCCACCGCTCGTGGCCGCGCTCGACACGATCGGCGTCGCCGAGCGCATGCGCCCCGCCGGTGTCGGTCTCGCGCTCACCCCCGATGCCGTTGCCGACACCGTGGCCGCGGTGCGCGCGCGCGCGCCCGAGGCCGTTGCCATCTGCCTGCTGCACGCGTACGCGCATCCCGCGCACGAGTTTGCCCTCACCGCGGCGCTGCGCGCCGCGTTGCCCGGCGTCGAGATCGTGCCGTCGAGCGACGTGCTCCCCGAGATTCGCGAGTACGAGCGCACATCCACGACGGTGGCCGAGGCCTACGTGCGCCCGCTCGTGTCGCACTACCTGCGCCGCCTCGGGGAAGCGTTGGCGGCGGGAGGCTATCCCGCTCCCGGCGTGGTGACCTCTGCGGGCGGCGTACTCCCCGCGTCCGAGGCGGCTCGTCATGGCGCCGCGCTCGCGCTCTCCGGCCCAGCCGGCGGTGTCACGGGCGCGGCACTCGCAGCCAGAGCCGCCGGCTTCGAGCTCGCGCTCTCGATCGACATCGGCGGGACGAGCGCCGACGTCGGCCTCATCGAAGGTGGCGAACCGCTCGTCGAGCCCGGTGGCGCCGTGGCCGGCGTCCCGATCGCGCTGCCGCGCGTCCTCGTCGACACCGTCTCGGCGGGCGGCGGCTCGATCGCATGGATCGACGACGGCGGCGCGCTGCGCGTCGGTCCGCGGTCGGCGGGCGCTCGCCCGGGTCCGGTCGCATTCGGATTGGGCGGCACGGAACCCACCGTCACCGATGCGCATCTCGCGCTCGGCACGATTCACTCTGCGCGCTTCACGGGTGGCGTGCGCCTCGACCTCGAGGCGGCGCGGGTGGCCATCGCGCGCCTGGCCGATCGTCTCGGCGCGACCCCCGAGCGCACGGCGCAGGCAATCGTCGCCACGGCCGACGCCGAGATGGCGCGCGCCTTGCGGCGGGTCAGCGTCGAGCGCGGGGTCGATCCGCGACGCGCGGTCCTGGTCGCCTTCGGCGGCGGTGGCCCGTTGCATGCCTGCGGGCTCGCCGATCGTCTCGGCATGCGCACGGTCCTGGTGCCACCGTGGGCGGGCGTCCTCTCCGCGTTCGGTTTGGCGGTGGCTGCCGAGCGGCGCGAGGCGATTGCGAGCGTGATGGCCACGACCGATGCGCTCGATGCCGCGACGCTTGCCACACAGCTGAACGCGTTGGCATCGGGAGTACGCGATCCGGAGCCGGGCGCGGCGCGCCGCTGGTGGATGCGTGCGCGGTACGTCGGGCAGGGGCATGAACTCGAAGTCCCGTGCACGCCGGGCGAGAGCGGCGCCGAGCTCGCCGCACGTTTTGCCGAACGGCATCACCAACGCTACGGCTTCACGCTGGACGCACCCGTCGAGTGCGTGAGCGCGCGCCATGCGGCCATCGGCGCCGCGCGGTCGGCCGAGTTCGCACGCCGCGGAACGTCGGCGTGGGATCCGTCGCGGCGCGAGGATGATGGCGGCGCCTTCGAGGCCACGGTGCGCGGCCCGGCCAGCATCGCGCTCCCCGATGCGACGCTGTACGTGGCGCCCGGGTGGACGGCGCGTGCCCTCGCGACCAGCGGCTGGCTCGTGGAGCGCACATGACCGACGCCACGTTCGATCCGCTCGAACTCTCCGTGTTGTCGCACGCCGTGGCGATGGTCGCGGAGGAGATGGGCAGCGTGCTCGAGCGCGGCGCCCTCTCGCCCAACATCCGCGAGCGACGCGATGCCTCGTGTGCGCTGTTCGATGCCGATGGGCGCATGGTCGCGCAGGCGGCGCACATCCCCGTGCACCTGGGCGCGATGCCCGAGTCGGTGCGCGCCTGCATGGCGCGCGGGCCGAACCCCGGCGACCTGTTTCTGCTCAATGATCCGTATCACGGCGGGTCGCATCTGCCCGACCTGACGATGGTGTTGCCCATCGATGACGCCGGCACGATCGTCGGCTACGCCGCGGTGCGTGCGCACCACGCCGACGTCGGCGGCATGAGCCCCGGCTCGATGCCGCAGGGCGCGACGGAACTGTTTCAGGAAGGACTGATCGTGCCACCGGTGCGTCTCGCGCGCGGTGGCGTGCTCGATGAGGAGCTGCTCGCGCTCGTGCTCGCCAACGTGCGCACGCCGGCCGAGCGGCGTGGCGACCTCGCGGCGCAGCGCGCGGCCTGCGAGGCGGGG
>JANMLN010000065.1:0-15071 GCA_031372565.1 Gemmatimonadota bacterium
AACATCGAGAAGAAATGGCAGCACCGCCCGGCGAAGGAGTGGCGGGCCGCCCTCCCCCACCTGCGCATCCTCTTTGGCACGCGCTTGCCGGAGCTCGACTAGTACGCACCCGGCGCATACACAGAATTACCGACAGGCCCGGCCCTTCGCTTCGCTCAGGGCGACATCAGCGCCGCACGATCTCTCCGGTCAACGCGCACTCCACCAACCCCGCCAACTCCAGCTCCGTGATCACCGCCAGGCAGGTGCGCGCCGGCAGCCGACTCACCGCTGCCAGCGCATCGGCCGTCAACGGCCCCGCCGCCAGCGCCTCCCACACCGCCTTCGCCCCTCCCTGTAGCGCCGCGCCGCGCGCCGGACTCGCCACCACGGTCAGCCCCGCCGCATGCAGCACATCGGCAATCTCGGTCACGATGTACGCACCATCGCGAATCAACAGGTTGCACCCCACACTCTGCGGTGCATCGACCGGGCCCGGCACCGCCATGACCTCGCGCCCGATCTCGGTGGCTCGACTTGCCGTGATCAGTGCGCCACTCGCGCGCCCCGCCTCGACCACGATCGTCACGCGCCCCAACGCGGCAATGAGCCGATTCCGCTCGGGGAACGCCCCCGGGGTCGCGTGCGCCCCCAGCGGGCACTCGCTCATGACCAACCCGTACTTGGCCACTTCATCGAGCAGCGCGCGATGCCCCGCCGGGTAGGGCACGTCGACTCCCGTGCCGAGCACCGCGATCGTGGCCCCGCCCGCCTCGAGCGCGGCGCGATGTGCGACCGCGTCGATCCCCCGCGCGAGGCCACTCACCACGACGCCACCGGCCCGCGTCACCACGCGCGCAATCTCCCGCGCCACACGCGTGCCGTACGGCGACGCCTGCCGCGTCCCGACGATCGCGACCCCCACCGGCTCCAGATGTCGCAACTCCCCTCGCGTCATCACCCACAGCGGCGGGTGCTCCAACGCCAGCAGCGCCTCGGGGTAGTCGGCTTCTCCGCGCACCAGCAGTCTGGCACCGGCGTCCTCCGCGCGTTCGTCCATGCGCAGCGCCCGTTCGCGCAACTCCTCGGCATCTGGACGCGCATCAATCGCTTGCAGCGCGGACCCAAATCTTGCAATCAACTCCCGATGCTTCGCGCTCCCGACCCCATGGGCCAGAGCGAGGGCGAGCGCCGCGTGGCGCTCCGTCGCGTCAGGGCGCGGTGTCGACATCTCCGGCCGCGCTCGTCGCGGCCTGCTTCTTCATGCCGAGGAGCTGCTTCCACCACGCGTCCTTGAGTTCGTCCAAACCGGAGCGTGCGGGGGCCGAAATGGCGAACATGCCGAACGCCCCCGGCGCCTCGATGGGCGGGATGTACGACTCGCCCATCAAGTCCATCTTCGAGAAGACCACGCAATGCGGCTTCTCGGCGAGCTCAGCCGAATACTCACGGATTTCGGTGCGCAACTGGTCGTACTCGCGCTGCCAGTCCATGGCGTCGATCGGGATCAGGAAGGCGAGCACGCGGGTGCGCTCGATATGCCGCAGAAACTGGAGGCCGAGCCCCTTCCCCTCGTGCGCCCCTTCGATGATACCGGGGATGTCTGCGACCACGAACGTGCGCTGCCCCGAGAGGGCCACGACGCCGAGGTTTGGCTGCAACGTGGTGAACGGGTAGTCGGCAATCTTCGGGCGCGCCGCGCTGATGACCGAGAGCAGCGTGGACTTGCCCGCGTTCGGCTGGCCCACGAGCCCGATATCGGCAATCAGCTTGAGTTCGAGTTCGACGTTGCGCTCTTCGCCCGGCTCGCCGGGTTGCCACTCGCGAGGAGACTGGTGCGTGGCGGTGCGGAAGAAGTTGTTCCCCTTGCCGCCGCGCCCGCCCTTGGCAATCACGTGCTTGTCGCCGGTGGCGAGCACCTCGAACAGCATCTCCCCGGTGTCGGAGTCCTTGATGATGGTGCCGAGCGGCACTGGCATGAGGACATCCTCCCCCGACTTTCCGGACTTGTTGTTGCCGCTGCCCTTCTCGCCGTGTTCCGCGGTCCACTGATCGCGATAGGTGTAGTCCAGCAGGGTCGCGAGGTTATCGTCGCCCAGCACGATCACGTCGCCGCCTCGGCCGCCGTCGCCGCCGTCGGGACCGCCCATCGGCACGCGGTACTCGCGCCGGAACGACATGCAGCCCGACCCGCCGGTTCCTGCCGCCACTTTGACTACGACCCGATCAATGAACACGTCCGTCTCCTGTTATTGCGCCGTTTCCGGCACGGCCATGGCGCGCACGCGCGCCCACAGCATGGTATAGCGCTGCACGTCGTCCGCCGAAAGGAAGTCGGCGATCACGTGCAGCGTGCCTTCGACGTCAGCTGGCGCCGCCCCCGCATGCAACGCGCCATGCAGGTGCGAGTGAAGCTGCCGATCCTGCCGCTGCGCCGCGCACGAGGCGACGACACAGAGTTCCCGCCGAGCGAGGTCGAGTCCGGGGCGACTGAGCACCTTGCCGTACCCCTCCACGATCATCCAACTGTCGAGCGCCGGATGCAGCGCCCGAATGTTCTGCCGCAACTTGGCATAAAACGGCCCGTACACCACCTCGCAGGTCGCTTCGCCCCTATCCCGCCACTGGTCTGGCGAGGCGTGCGCCGGATCGGGGTCGGTCGTGGGAGCCGAGCGTCCGGAGATGCGCCGCCACTCGCGCGCGGCGTTGAGGCCGCGCGGGAAACCGGCAAACAGGTACGACTGCAGGATGACTTCCTCGACCCACAACGGACTGACCGCTGCGGCATGCGTGGCCGCGAGTTCGATCCGAAGCTGGGCTTCGGATCCTCCGCACGAGGCCGCCGCCAGCCGCACCAGGTGGGTGGTGGCGTCATCGAGAAGGAGCTTAGCGGTTAGCGGTCGCGCCGGCATCACCGTTTCCTTGCGGTCCCTAGCAGAAGGTTGCATCTCAGTGTTCCGGCGCGATGTCGCCCACGGACTCGCCGCGGGTGTTGCGCACAGGGCGCACCAGGAAATCGGCCAGACGCGGCGGCAGCACGGCCGGGAGCGCACCCAGCTGCTGCAAGGCCCGCAGCACGGCCACATGCTGCGCGCGCAGTGCCCCGTCCTCGACCTTGATGGCGAGCCCCATGCCGTGATCGAGCAGTGCGACCGTGTGCACCCCCTCCGCCCCCACCTTGGCAAAGATGCGGCCACCCGTCTCTTCGAGCAGCACCGTATCGAACCGGTCGGTACCGCCAAACAGCATCGGGTGCGCCTGGATGGCCCGCATGATCCGCGTCGGCAGCTCGTGCCCGCGCGCGACCGCGTCGCCCCATCGCGCATACGCCATGGCCATGTGGGTCAGCGAGAGCCCGAACACGGGCACCCCGCAGCCGTCGATTCCCATGGCGAACTGGTCCACCGGCACCCCCGTCCAGATCGACACCGCGCGCGCGCAGGCCAGCTGCACCGGATGATCCGGCTGTTCGTACCCCTGCGTCGGCGCGCCGTGCATGCGCGCGGCCGCGAGCATGGCCGCGTGCTTGCCCGAGCAGTTGTTGTGGAGCCGCGTGATGCGCTCGCCCGTCTCGCGTACGATGCGCGCCCCACGCACCGAGAGCGGCTCGTGCGGCCCGCAGGCGAGGTCGCCCTCTTCGAGCCCCAGCGCTTCGAGCATCGCGCCGGCGATGGCCACATGCTCGGGCTCGCCGCCGTGCGACGCGCACGCGAGCGCGAGTTCCGGCTCCCCCCACGGCAGCCCGTCGAAGCCGCCGCCTTCGAGCAGCGGCATGAGTTGGAACGGCTTCGCGCACGACCGCCAGAAGGTCACGAATCCCGGATCGCGCACCTGTTCGATCACTCTGCCATCCGCGGTCACGGCCACACCGTGCACGCGATGGCGTGACTCGACCACGCCACCGCGGGTGGCGACCACATCCAGCTGCAGCGCGCTCATGCCTCGGCCTCGTGCGCGAGCCACGCCTGCAGCATCAGCGCATGCCAGAGCCAGTACTGCCGGTTCTCGCGGCCCTCGATGTGCGCGCTCCAGACCGCCCGCGTCCGCGCGACATCGAGCACGCCCCCCGCCTGCAGCGCCCGTTCCGACAGCAGTGCTTCGGCCCACGGCCGCAACGGTCCGCGCAGCCATTGGTCGAGCGGCACGGAGAAGCCCATCTTCTGCCGCTCCACGAGCGCGCGCGGCACGTAGCGGTCGAGCACGCGGCGCAGCACGCGCTTCCCTTCGCCATCGCCCAGCTTGTACGCGAGCGGCAACTGCCACGCGAGAGCAATCACGCGATGGTCGAGCATCGGCACCCGCACTTCGAGCCCGACCGCCATCGATGCGCGATCGACCTTGGCCAGGATGTCGTCCGACAGATAGGTGACCAGATCGAGGAACATCATCCGCTCCGCCACGCTCGACAGCACCGGCCACCGCTCCGGCGAGTTGAGCCAGGTCGCCGGCTCGGCTGCCCCCACGAGCGATGCCGGGTCCGTCTCCTGCGACACCAGCCCCACGTAGAACGCCTCCCACGACTCGGCCGCGAGCACATCGGCCACGCGGTGCAGGAACCGTCCGCCATCGTGCCGCTTGAGCACCGACGGGAGTACGGGCGCGAGCGTGCCGAGCACGGAGTCCCAGGTCGATTCACTGACGCCATGCATGATCCCCGCCAGCGCTGAGCGCGCCGCTGCCGGAAGACGGCTCACGCGCGGCCACACCTCCTCGGCGTTCCGGTGGCGAGCGTAGCCGGCAAAGAGTTCGTCCCCACCATCGCCCGACAGCGCGACCGTCACATGCGCGCGCGCCAGTGACGATACGAGGAAGGTCGGGATCTGCGACGCGTCGGCGAAGGGCTCGTCGTACATCGTGGGGAGGAGCGGGATGACGTTGCGCGCGTCCTCGGGTTTCACGTAGAGCGCCGTGTGATCGGTGCCGAGCTGCATGGCCACCGCCTTGGCCGCGACCGCTTCGTCGTAGTCGGCGTCGTGGAAGCCGATCGTGAAGGTGCGCACCGGGCGCGCACTCTGCGCCTGCATCATCGCCACCACGGTGGTCGAATCGATGCCGCCCGAGAGAAAGGCGCCCAACGGGACATCGCTCACCATCCGGCGTGCCACGGCATCGCGCAGGAGCGCATCGAGCGCGTCGGTGGCCGCTGCTTCGCTCCCGATAAAGGGGTGCGCTCGCGCATCGGCAACCACGGCCGCAGGGTCCCAAAAGGGCTCCGGCTCTGGCATGGTCTGCTGCGCCGCTGCATCAGCGGTGAGTGCGAGCAGCGCTCCAGCGGGCAGTTTGCGGATCCCGGCATATGCCGACCACGGGGTCGGGATGTAGCCGAGCCGCATGAAGAGGGCGAAGGCGCCGTGGTCGTGCGAGGGGGCCCAGCGCGGGTGCGCGCCGAACGCCTTGAGTTCGGAGCCGAAGAAGAAGACGCTGCCATTCCAACCGTAGTAGAGCGGCTTCTCCCCGGCGCGGTCGCGTGCGAGATGGAGCGTGCGCGACTCGGTGTCCCAGGCGGCAAAGGCGAACATGCCATTGGCGCGCTCGACTGCGCCGCGCACGCCAAACGCCTCGATCGCCTCGATCAGAAGCTCGGTGTCCGAGTGGCCACGCCACCGCCGTGCACGCAGTGCCTCGAGTTCCGTTCGCAGCGCCGGTGCGTTGTACAGCTCGCCGTTGTACGCAATCACCCATCGGCCGCTGGCCGACGACATCGGCTGATGGCCGTGGGCCGAGAGGTCGATGATGGCAAGCCGGCGATGCCCGAGGGCAAGCCCGGCCGCCGGATCTGTCCACGTGCCGGCGTCGTCCGGTCCCCGATGTCGCAGTCGCGTGGCCATCGCTCCCGCCAGTGTGGCGAGTTCGTTGGCGGTGCGCGCTGGATGCGGTTCAAGGAACCCGCAGAAACCACACATCGGGACGGGAAGACGGGAAGTCGCGCGGCAAGAACGGCGCGTGCAGGCGATGTGGGGAAGCTAATGGCTGCAGGTGGCCGTTCGGCTCAGGCGCACCGCCCTGTGTCCGCGTCCCGCTGCATGGCGTCCCTCACGCGCGCCGCGTCGTGAGCAGGATCCCGGCGAGCACCACGCCGCCTCCCAGCAGCGTGAGCGGGCTCGGCACCTCGTGAATCCAGGGCAGCACCATGGCGAGCAGCGTGGCGCCGATCGGCTCGCCGAGCACCGTGAGGTTGACCACGTAGGCCGGCAGGTGCTTGAGCGCCCAGTTCATCCCCGTGTGACCGAGCAACATGGGGCCGGCTGCGAGCGCAGCGAAGATGGCGAGTTCGCGCAGCGGTTGTGGAGTGAGCGGCACCTGCGCGCCAACGGAAAAGGCGAGCAGCGTGAGCAGACATGCCCCGTACACGAGCCCCACGTATGGCCACAGATCAAGCTGCTGTCGCAGCCGTCGACCGGCCAGGTAGTAGAGCGCGGCGGTGATCCCGCCCAGGAGCGCCATGCCGTCGCCGAGCAGGGCGCGGGAGTCGAGGCTGAAGCCGCCGGCTGCGCCGCCGACATCGGCGAGCCCGACCATGAGGGCACCGGTGAGGGCAATGCCGACCCCCGTCCACTGCCGAGCGGTGAGCGTCTCGTCGAGCCAGGGCCCGGAGAGCGCGGCCACGAGCACGGGCTGGATGTTGACCAGCACGACGCTGGCGGCCACGCTGGTGAAGCGGAGGCTCGCGTTCCACGACCAGAAGTGGATGGCGAGGGCGACGCCGGCAGCGACCGCGATCGTGAGGTCCTTGGCCGACAGGCGGGCCCACTGGCGCCAGGTGCCAGTGATGACGAGCGCCGCGCCGATGATCAGCATAGAGAAGACGAGGCGCCAGGTGGCGATCGCCAGCGGGTCGGCGGTGGAGAGCCGGATGAGCGGTGAGGCGAGCGAGATGCCGATGACGGACACGGCGAGGACGAGCGGGGCACGGCGGTCGGCGGCATGCATGCCCCAATCTGTCGTCCTGAGCGAAGCGAAGGACCTGCTTTTGTTTCTTGCCACCCACAAAAAGCAGATCCTTCGCTTCGCTCAGGATGACGATAAGTTCGACCAATGCCCGAGACCCTCGCCCGCACGCGCCTCGAGTCCCTGGTCGCCCGCGCCGCCGGGCACCGCATCGCCATCATCGGCGACGCCATGCTCGACGTCTACCTCAAGGGCGACGTTGATCGCATCTCCCCCGAAGCGCCCGTGCCCGTGGTGCGCGTCCGCGACCGCCGCGAAGCGCTCGGCGGCGCCGCCAACGTGGCGCAGAACGTGCTCGCGCTCGGCGCGCGCTGCGAACTCGTGGCCGCCGTTGGCGATGACCTCGCCGGACGGCGGCTGCGCGAGGAGCTGACCACACGCGGCGCCGACGCCCGCGGCCTCGTGACCATCGCGCGCGCCACGACCACCAAGACGCGTGTGCTCGCTCGGGCGCAGCAGCTGCTCCGCTTCGACGAGGAGGACGACGCCGACCTCACCGGTGCCGACGCCGCGGCGCTCTTGGCCGCTGTGCAGCGCGCAGCGCAGGACGCCGACGCGCTCGTGTTCGAGGACTACAACAAGGGGGTTCTGGTGCCCGCCGTCATCGCGGCCGGCATTGCGGTCGCGACAGAGCGCAAGATCCCCGTGATCGTGGACCCCAAGTACCGGCACTTCTTTGCGTACAAGGGCGCGACGGTCTTCAAGCCGAACCGGCGCGAACTGGAGGCGGCGCTCGGCGCGGCCGTTGATCTGGAGCACCCCGAGGCGCTGCCGGCGGTCGTGGAGCGCGTGGGCGCCGAGCACGTGCTGCTCACGCTGGGCGAGCGCGGGATGGCGCTGGTGAGCGGCGACGGCTCGGTCATGCGGGTGCCGACGACGGCACGCGAGGTGTACGACGTCGTCGGCGCCGGCGACACGGTCACCGCCTGGCTCGCCACGATGCTCGCCGCGGGGGCGACGGTACGGGAAGCGGCGGTGATCGCCAACTACGCGGCGGGGGTCCAGGTGGGCAAGCTCGGGGCGGCCACGGTGAGTCCGGCGGAGGTGATGGCGGCCTATGATGCGCATGCGGAGCAGGCGACCGGATAGCGGTCTCGTGGCATTGGCGCATCGGCTGGGCCTCCCGTACTTTGCGGCACCCGGGCCGATAGCTCAGCTGGTTAGAGCAGCGGACTCATAATCCGACGCGCGCAGGTTCGAACCCTGCTCGGCCCACTGCGGTTTGCGACCCCTCCCGTTGACATCGTGGTGTCGCTATCTTCACTGCCTGTCGTGACTTCGCCCACTCCGGTGCTGGACTTCCGGACCGAAGTCGAAGGGGACGGGGCGCGTAGCTCAGCTGGTTAGAGCGCTGCTTTCACACAGCAGAGGTCCGGGGTTCGAGTCCCTGCGCGCCCACTCCTTTCCCTTCCCGTTTTCTTTGCGACACGACCGGTTGCCACATACACACGTGATCCGACGCCTTGCACTTGGGTGTGCCGTGGCCTGTCTGGCCGCCACCTTCCCGATGACGCTGGCGGCGCAACGTCCCTCGCCCGAACAGGCGCAGGAACTGCTGCGCACCCGCCCGGACCTCGTGGAGCAGCTCCGGCAGCGGATGACGCAGAGCGGGCTTTCCCCCGAGCAGATCCGGGCGCGGCTGCGGGCCGAGGGGTACCCGGAAACCCTGCTCGATGCGTACCTGCCTGGGGCGACCGTCGCCCCTGATGCACGCAGTCGGGACAAGGTGCTGAGCGCGATGCGGAGCCTGGGGATTGCCGACTCGGCCGACCTGGCGGGTCTCGTGCAAGCGGGGCGCGCGGGGGGACCAAGCGACACGACCGGGCTTGAACTGCTCACAGGTGATGTCGCGCAGGGTAGCGGAGGAGGGGCCGCCGGGCGCGACAGCGGTGAGGCACGCCTCAAGGCCGACAGCGGTTTCGCGCTCTTTGGCCTGTCGGTGTTTCGCATGGCGCCGCAGGCGTTCCAGGCCAACGCGGCCGGCCCGGTGGATGCCAACTACCGGCTCGGAGCCGGCGACCGGCTGGTCCTGATCCTCACCGGCGACGTGGAGCTCGCGCATGACTTGAGCATCACGCGCGAGGGGTTCATCGTCATCCCGCAGGTTGGCCAGGTGTTCGTGAACAACCTGACCTTGGGTGAGCTCGAGAACGTGCTGTATGGGCGCCTCGCGCGCGTGTACTCGGGGGTCAAGCGCGGGGGCGGCACCACGCGCTTTTCGCTGAGCGTGGCGAACCTGCGTTCCCTGCAGGTGTTCGTGGTCGGCGACGTGGAGCGACCGGGGAGTTACCGGGTGTCGAGCGCCGGCACCGCCTTCTCTGCCCTGTATGCGGCCGGTGGGCCCACGCGGGCGGGAACGTTGCGGCGCATCGAGATCCGGCGCGGTGGCAAGGTGGTGGACGCGCTCGACGCCTACGACTACCTGCTCAAGGGCGACGCCACGCACGACGTGCGCCTTGAAACGGGGGATGTGGTGTTCGTGGGGCCGCATGGCGCGCGGACACGCGTGGTGGGCGAAGTGGTGCGCCCCGCCACGTACGAAATGAAGGAGAAGGAGACGGTGGCCGACGCCATCAGGATGGCGGGCGGGGCCACGTCGGAGGCCGACGGGCGCCGGGTGGTGGTGGAGCGCGTGCTGCCCGCGTCGGAACGGACGGTCACGGGGCGCGACCGCACCGTGCTCGCGCTCTCCGCCGAAGGTGCCGCCACGGTCACCATCGGCGGCGGTGACGTGATTCGCGTGGGGGCCATTTCCGACCGGGTGCGCAACCGCGTGGTGGTGCGCGGCAACGTCTGGAGCCCGGGGCTCGTGGCAGCCGACCGGGGGATGACGCTCTCCGCGGCGCTCAAGAAGGCCGGCGGGCTGCGGCCCGACACCTACCTGGGCCGGGTGCTAATCACGCGGCTCCGCCCCGATTCCACGCGCGTGCAGTTGCGCGCGGTGCTTCGGGACACCACCGGCGTGCCGGTCGAGGATCTGGCGCTGCAGGAGGACGACGACATTCGCGTCTTCTCGCTCACCGAGTTCCGCCCGCAGCGGTTCGTCTCGATCGCGGGCTCCGTGCGCAAGGGGGGGCGGTTCCCGTATCGCGACGGGATGACGATGCGCGACCTCGTGCTGCTGGCGGGGGGGCTCGACCAGAGCGCGTATCTGACCGAGGCGGAGATCGCGCGGCTGCCGGAATCGCGCGCCGGGGGGATCACCGCTTCCACCGTGCGGGTGGCGCTCGACTCGAGCTACCTGGCCGAGCGCACCGCCGACACGCGGTATCAGGGGCCGCCAGGGCTTCCAGCAGCGGCTGGCGGTGCGCCCGAGGTGCCGTTGGCCCCATACGACTATGTGCTGATCCTCCGCCAGCCGGACTGGTCGCTGCAGCGGGCGGTGTGGGTGACGGGCGAGGTGAAGTTTCCCGGGCGCTACACGCTCAAGGCGCAGAACGAGCGGCTGAGCGACGTGATCCAGCGGGCGGGCGGTTTGGGACCCCAAGCGTACGCCGAAGGGGCCGTGTTCGTGCGGACGCGTGACGACGTGGGGCGGGTCGGGATTGACCTCCGCCGCGCGCTGCGCGAACGCGACTTCCGCGACAACCTGGTGCTGCAGGATGGGGACTCGGTCAACATTGCGCAGCTCGACCCCGTGGTGCTCGTGCGGGGCGAGGTGAATGCGCCGACGGCGGTGGCTTACCGGCCCGGGGCAAGCATTGACTACTACGTGCAGTCGGCGGGTGGCGCCAAGCGGACGGGTGATGAACGGCGCGCCTACGTGGCGCAGGCCAACGGGCAGGTGGAAAGCCGGGTGCCGCGGTGGTTCTTCCTGCCGGATGGGAGGCCCGAGCCGGCGCCTGGGGGCACCGTGTTGGTACCGCTCAAGGACCTGAACGAGGACATACAGGCCACGCAGCGGTTGACGGCGTGGTTGGGGATCCTGACGAGTTTGGCCACGCTGGCGATCGTTGTCCGCAGCAGGATCTAGCTCGGACGGGCATCTCGGACCGGCCCTCGTCGCCGGTGCCGGAGTGCTGGGCGGCCTGCTCGCGATTGCCGCGCGCCGCCCCTCGTGCACGACTCGACGGGCCTGCGCTCCCTGTACGCTCTCGAGTCGCTCGTGCGCGCCGCGCAGCTATGGCACGCCGCGCAGCTATGGCACGCCGCGCCGGAGCGGGAAACGCTGCCGCAGCGTGGCACGGTGCGGAGCATCCGGTCGTGGGATCCGGTCGTGTGGGACGCCCGCGTGGTGCAGCCGCTGGAACGGCTGTTCGAGGTCGCGACGCTCCTCGCCGATGGCGACCTCGCCGTGCCAATGACCGTCCACGACTCCCTCGATGCGGCCTCTGACGTCGGCTGCGCCACGAAGCACGAGGTACGCTCTTACTCTCCGCTCAGCGACGGCCGTGTGCTGCGGCGGCAAATGGATTGGTCGGGCTCGTCAGCGGCAAGGCCTTGACGCCTCACCTCCGAATCAGCGCCTGCAGCGGCCGCTTGAGGTCGGCGCGTGTCGCCAGCCAGGCCTCACGCAGATCCGCCATTTCGTCGGTGGGACGAGAGCCCGGGATCGCCAAAGCAAGCGCGAGGAACGCGATCGCGGCGCCCACGCCGCCGAGGATGGTGGCGGTGATCGTGTAGCGCACCAGTCCGCGCCCCACCGGAAACGGCGGGACGTCCGGCTCTTCGACGAGGCTCAGCACCGGCGTGTCGCGCACCTCGTCAATCTTCGACTGCTCGAAGGCCTGCGCGAGCGAGGTGTACACCGTCTGCCGCATCGCCACCTCGCGGGCCAGGCGATCGTGCTGGAACGCGAGCTCAGGCGAGCCGCGATAGTCGCGATTGCGCTGCAGGAACGCCTGCTGCCGATCCTCGGCGTCACGCAGCTCAGCGCGCACCTCGGCAAGCCGGCGTTCGGTGAACTGGCGCTCGGCCGTGGCTTGCGACTTCCGGCGCTGCTGGTTGAACGAATCGAGGGCGGCGAGCAGACGCTTGGTGACGGCCGCGCTCAGCCCGGGGTCGCGCGTCGTGACGGTCAGCGTCACGACCCCGGTCTTGAGGTTGGCAGAGGCCCCCACGCGATCCTTCATCTCGAGGATGCCGCGCTCGCGCAGCTCCTCCGCGTTCTTCCCCTTCGCGCCCAGGTAATCCGCGAGCACCGTGTCGCGCTTCGCCCCATCCACCGTCACGGGAAAGCGCTCCATCACGGTCGTTCCCAGAATCTCGCGCGAGAGCAGCAGGTCCACGTAAAACGCCGGCGACTGCGCCCCATCCTGCGTGGGAACGGCGAGCCCGAACTGCGCCGCGAGGCCCGAGATGGCGCTCGGCTGGCGCCGCGCCTGCGGCGTGAAGGACGCATAGGCCGAGTACTGCCGAGAGCGGACGAGGATCATCACTCCGACGAGCAACCCGAGGACCAGTGCCGTACGTATGATGCCCACGCGGCGTCGCAACAGCACCGCCAGCAGGGCCGCAGGAGAAAACGCCTGCGCATCGTCCGGCGCGGGGTTGGTCACGAGGCAGCGACTCCTGCGCGCACGCGCCGGCCGGCCAGCAGGTCGCGAACACCCTGCACGACCGCCGGCGTGTCGAGCCCGTAGCGACTGCGCAGGTACTCCTGGCTCCCAACGATGCTCGAGAAGCCGGCGACGAGGCCGAGCCGACCGAACCGCTTCGGCTGCCAGCCGTAGTCGAGGCAGGCTTCGGCGACGGCGCTGCCCAGCCCGCCGTCGAGGGTGTGCTCCTCGAGAGTGAGGATGCCGCCGGTATCGCGCGCCGCCTCGCCGATGCTTGCCGTGTCGAGCGGCTTGATCGTGTGAGCGCTCACCACGCGGAGGGCGATCCCCTCCTGGGCCAGCAGGTCCGCGGCCTGCAGGGCAACGCCGAGGATCCCGCCGGAAGCGATGACGGTGAGGACGTCACCTTCGCGAACGCGGCGCCACGCGCCGATCGTGAAGGTCTCGCCCGGCCGACCCGTGTTGCCCGCCGAGCTCTTGTCGAGCCGCAGGTACGCGGTACCCGGCGCTGCGACGAGCGCCGCCGTGGCCTGCTCCGCCTCCCAGTCGCACCCCGGCACCAGCACCGTGATGTCCGGCAGCGCGCGCAGGATGGCGATATCCTCGGTCGCATGGTGCGAGATACCCAGTGCGCCGTACGAGAAGCCGCCGCCGATGGCGACCACCTTCACGGCGGCGTTGTGATAGCAGGCATCGTTGCGGATCTGCTCGAGGCAGCGCAGCGTCGGGAAGTTCGCGATCGAGTACGTGAAGACCACGCGTCCTTCGAGCGCGAGCCCGGTGGCCAGGCCGGTCATGTTCTGCTCGGCCACGCCGGCGTTCAGGTACTGCGCCGGAAGCGCCTTCGCGAACTTGTCGAGCACGCCGAACCCGAGGTCACCCGTGATGAGCGTGACGCGGGCGTCCTGCTCGGCGATCGCCTGCAGCCGCTGTACGAAGACGTCCCTCATGCGGCCTTCCGGCGGAAGTGGAGTGGTGTGTCGCCCGTGCCCGGCGGAACGTATGCCGATGGCGCACCGTGGCGAGCGGCCACCTGCTGCAACTGTTCGTCGCCGCCGAGGTCGCGCACCAGCGCGGTGACGGCATCGAGCGCCGCGCGCCGGTCGAGCGCACTGCGGACGGTCAACCAGACCAGCTGGAGGTCCATCGCGACGCCGGTGCGGTTGTACACGTAGAGCAGCGCGAGGCGCGACTTCCACGGGCGAATCACTTCGTTGTACTTGCCGTCGGGATCGGCCGCGCCGCGGAGGATGTCCCCCTCGTCGGCGAACACGATGGACGCGATGTCGGTGATGCCGGGCCGCACGGTGAGCATGTCGCGCTCGACCGCGGTGTACAGCGCGGCATCGGGCACCACCTGCGGGCGCGGGCCCACCAGGCTCATGTCGCCCTTGAGCACGTTCCACAGCTGCGTCAGCTCGTCGAGCTTCGCCTTGCGGATGAAGCGGCCAACCGCCGTGATGCGCGGGTCGTCGCCGGCCGTGGACATCACGCCCGTCTTGTCGGCGAGGATCTTCATGGACCGCAGCTTGACCATGCGGAAGGTGCCGCCCCCGCGCGCGACGCGGGTGGCGATGTAGAACGGCGAGTGCCAGTCCTGCAGCCAGACGGCGATCATGGCCGGCACGAGGATGACCGAGCCCACCGTGAGGCCGAAGACCGACGCCGCGATGTCGAGGAGGCGCTTCATCGGGCCGCCCCCTCGAGTTCCGCGATCGCCGCATCGAACTCGGCCCCGCGCGCCGTGCGATAGTGCCAGAGCACCGTGTTCTCCATGAAGCTGACGCCCTTCCCCTTGGTGGTATGGCAGAGCACGACGGTCGGCTTGCCCGCGTGAACGGGCACGCCGCCCAGCGCCGCGGTGAGCTGCGCGTGGTCATGGCCGTCCACCTCGATCACGTGCCAGCCGAACGCGCGCCACTTGTCGGCGAACGGCTCGAGCGCGAGCGTGTTCGCGACCAGGTCGAGGCTCTGGATCTTGTTGTAGTCCACGACGGCCACCAGACGGTCGAGCTTGTGGTGCGACGCGAACATCACCGCCTCCCAGATCGAGCCTTCGTCGCACTCGCCATCGCTGAGGATGGTATACACCCGGCTCGGCCGTCCATCGGCCTTGCAGGCGAGCGCCATGCCGGCTGCCACCGAGAGCCCGTGCCCGAGCGACCCGGTCGAGAGCTCGACGCCAGGAATCCCCTTGTGCGAGACATGGCCGCTCAGGTCCGAGCCGTCCTGGTAGTGCGTCTTGAGCTTCTCGAGCGGGAAGAAGCCTCGCTCCGCGAGCGCGGCGTACATGCCGGCCCCCGCGTGCCCCTTGCTGAGGATCACGCGGTCGCGGTCCGGCCAGCGTGGCTGCGCCGGGTCCACGCGCAGCACGTGCCCATACAGCACCGCGAGAATGTCGGCCATCGACAGGGCCGAGGCCACGTGCGAACTGCCCCCGGCGCTCGTCATGCGCACCGCATGCAGGCGGATGCGTGCGGCGAGCGCCCGGGTATCCATCGGCGCAGCGGTCATCGGTTGTAGAAACGACGAACGGTGGCGATGACGTAGGCGACGTCCTCGTCGCTGATCATCGTGTTGAGCGGGAGCATGAGGCAGCGCGTGAAGAA
The DNA here is from genome assembly GCA_031372565.1 of Gemmatimonadota bacterium. GTDB lineage: Bacteria > Gemmatimonadota > Gemmatimonadetes > Gemmatimonadales > Gemmatimonadaceae > JACPPC01. The sequence continues at coordinate 15,035 of JANMLN010000065.1, forward strand.
CCGGTCGGTGACCGGGAGCGAGACCTGCATCTTGTGG
>JANMLN010000066.1:0-5178 GCA_031372565.1 Gemmatimonadota bacterium
GGTCCTTCGCGCAGCTTCGTACTTGCTTTTTTGTCGTCCTGCGCTATGCTCTGTACTTGTTTCACTATTTTTAAAAAAACAACACCCCGGTCAGTCGTTCCGCTCTGGACGACGGTAGTTTCACGCATGCACCTGCTCGTCAACGGTCGGCCGCGTGAGGTTCATCCCGCCGCCGACGCTTCGCTTCTGGCCGTCCTCCGCGACGAGCTGCAGCTCACGGGCACCAAGGAAGGGTGCGACCGCGGTGAGTGCGGCGCGTGCACCGTACTGGTAGACGGCCGGCCAGTCTACGCCTGCATCACGCTCGCCGCCGCCGTTGACGACGCCGCGATCGTCACGGTCGAGGGGCTCGGCTCGCCCGCGGCACCGCATCCTGTGCAGGCCGCGTTTGCCGCCCTCGACGCCGCGCAGTGCGGCTTCTGCACCCCGGGTCAGGTCGTGAGCGCGTGCGCGCTGCTCGCCGAGCGTCCGTCGCCGAGCGACGCCGAGATTCGGACCGCGATGAGCGGCAACCTGTGTCGGTGCGGGACCTACCCGAAGATCATCGCCGCGATCCAGGCCGTGGCGCGTGGCGACTTCGGCGCACTGCCCGCGTCAGGGAGCGCCCGCTGATGGCCGCCAGGAAGAAGGGGAAGCGCTTCATCACCACGACCGTGGAGGTCGAGGGGCGCGTCGAGTCGAAGATCGTCGAACAGCCCGCATTCGATCCGGTCCCCTGGGACGCCGACGCATCGCTCGCGATCGTCGGCCAGCGCGCACCTCGCGTCGACGCGCTGGAGAAGGCCACGGGTCGCGCCCGCTACACGTCCGACATCAAGCGCCCCGGGATGCTCTGGGCGGCGCTCGTGCGCAGCGATGCACCGCACGGGCTCGCGACGGTCGACGCGTCCGCCGCGCGTGCGATGCCCGGCGTACTTGATGTGCTCACCGCCGATGACATCACCGGCGTGCTGTCGAGCGCGGCGTCCAAGCTGTTCGATCGCTCGGTGCGCTACTACGGCCAGCCCTTGGCCGCCGTGTGCGCCGAGACGGCGGAGCAGGCACGTCGCGCCGCGCGCGCGGTGCGGGTGACGATCGCGCCCGCTCCGTTTGTCGTGACGTACGACGCGAGCATGGCGGACGGCGCGCCGCTCGTGCGCGGCAGTGGCACCAACTTCGCGCTCAATTCGCCGCTCGTCGAATCGCGCGGCGACATCGAGGCCGGACTCGCCAAGGCACAGGTGACGGTGAGCATCACCGTGCGCACGCCGTGTGCGCTGCACAGCGCCATGGAGCCACACGGCGCGGTGGCCGAGTGGGAGGGCGACCGGTTGGTGGTGTGGGAGAGCACGCAGGGGATTTTTCGCGTGCGCGCGAACCTCGCCGCCGCGTTCAAGCTGCCACACACGCATGTGCGCGTGCTCTGCGATCACATGGGCGGCGGCTTCGGCGCCAAGAATGCCGCGGGCCCGCACACGTACACGGCAGCGCTCTTCGCCAAGCGGCTGCAGTTGCCGGTGCGCTGCATCGTCGACCGTGAAGGCGAACAGCTCGATACCGGCAACCGTCCGGCATCCGAGCAACGCGTGACGCTGGGCGCCCGCCGTGATGGGCGACTGACCGCGATCAGGTGCGAGGCCCGCGTGCCGCTCGGCATCATGGGGTGGGAAGGCGGGCCGGCCAAGATCTATCACGAGCTGTATTCGTGTCCGAACGTGCACACCACGGAGACGTTCGCGCTGGTGAACGCGAGTGCCATGCAGGCGTTTCGCGCACCGGGGCATGCCGAGGGCGCGTTCGGGCTCGAGCGCGCCATGGATGTGCTGGCGCGCAAGCTGGGCATGGACCCGGTGGCGCTGCGCGTGAAGAACTTCGCGAAGAAGGACGAGGAGAAGCAGCGGCCGTGGTCGGGGAATGCGCTGCTGCAGTGCTACGAGGAGGGGGCGAAGCGGTTCGGGTGGAGGAGTGGCGGAGAGAAGCAGGTCCTTCGCTCCGCTCAGGACGACAGGTCCGCCGGCGACAGGATTCGTCGCGGCATCGGCATGGCGGCACAGGTCTGGGGCACGGGCGGCGGGCCGCCGGCCTACGCGATCGTGCGCATCAACGCCGATGGCACGGCCAACGTGCTCACGGGCACGCAGGACCTGGGCACCGGCGCACGCACGGTGTTTGCCCAGGTGGCCGCGGAGGCGCTCGGCATGACGCTCCAGCAGGTGCGCTGCATCGTGGGCGACACGGAGCGACTGCCGTACACGGGGAACTCGTGGGGCTCGATGACGACGCCCAGCGTGGCGCCGGCGGTGCGCATGGCCGCCGAGGACGCGCGCATGCAGCTGTTCGAAGCAGCGTCGGAGATGATGAACGTCGACGCCGGTACGCTCACGGCGGCCGGCGGCGTGATTCGCTCGAGCGCGACCGATCGCACGATGACGTTCAGCGATGTGTCACGGAAGCTGGGCGAAGTGTGCATCATCGGGCGCGGCTCGCGCGGACCGAACCCGCAGAAGACGGGCATTTTCTCGTTCGGGGCGCAGTTCGCCGAGGTCGAGGTGGACATGGACACCGGCGTGGTGCGCGTGCTGCGCATCACCGCCGCACACGATTGCGGCCGCGTGCTGAACCCCACGCTGGCGGAGTCCCAATTGGAAGGCGGGATCCTGCAGGGACTTGGCTATGCCTTGTTCGAGGAGCGGGCGATGGACGTGCGGTTGGGGATGCCCATGAACCCGACGCTGCACGACTACAAGGTGCCGACGATGGCGGATGCGCCGATCATCGATGCGTTCTGCGTTGGTGGATCGGACACGACCGCCAACCATGTGGGGGCGCGCGGATTGGCGGAGCCGCCGATCATTCCAACCGCGCCCGCGATCGCGAATGCGGTGGCCGACGCGCTGGGCGTCGAACCGATGCAGCTTCCGCTTACGCCGTGGCGCATCCTGTCGTCCTGAGCGCAGCGAAGGACCTGCTTCTTTGTCGTCCTGAGCGCAGCGAAGGACCTGCTTCTGCTCTTCCCCGAGGCGCAGCGAAGGACCCGCTTCTCCCCCCGCAGTCCCTGATCGGAGGTCCCATGCTCCTCCATCGATTGACGCGTCTCGCCGCATTGACTGCGCTGGCCGTCGTCGCCTGCGTCGACTCCACCGCGCCCGCCCCGACGCCGTTCAAGCCCGGCGAGCTCCGCGCCGTCGTGACGGCGCTCGACACGGTGGGTGGCTCCGACCCTGGCCCCTACACGGCCGCGGCCGCGCTGCTCTTCGCGCGCACGATCGGCGCTGTCACGCTCGACTCGATCACCACATCACCGGCCGTCACCGGTTCGCTGGGCGGTGCGTACCGCGCGATCGCCGTCCTTGTGAACGTGCGGTACACCACGGCGGCGTCGCCGACCTCCACGACGTCGTCACTCTTCGCCGTGATCGGCTGGAACGGGTACAACGCGACGACCGGGACGGTCGAGAATGCGTTCGCGGTGGCCATCAGTTCGTCGCTGCTCCAGCCGTCAGCGGGCACGTCGCTCACCGCGCCGCTGCTCGCACCGGACGGGTTCGCGACGCTCGGCAACCGTGCGAGCGCCGCGCGCTTCTACGCCGACAGCGGCAGCTTCACGGCCACGAGCTGGACCTCCGGCGCGCGACAGTTCTGCGGCCAGCCCGGCGGCACGCTTGGGGACAGCTGTGAATGGTCGCTGGGAACGCTGGATGGTGCGTTCACGGTGTACGGCTCGACGCCGACACGGAGCGGCACGCTGGTGGTGCCCCGCGTGTCGCTGCGCGGCATTCCGCTCGTTGTGCTCAACTGGACGGCGGCGTTGTAGGGTCGTGTCGTGGGCGCGCTTGCAGAACGAGAAGCAGGTCCTTCGCTGCGCTCAGGACGACGTCAGCGCCAGGGCGGGAGCGCGCCCTTCTTCCGCTCGAGCTCCGGATTGTACCGGTAGAGCGTCGCGGTCCGCCCGATCACCTGCACCACGTCCGCGCCCACCGATTCGGCGATCTCGTTGACGATCGCCTTGGGCTTCTCGTCGGCGCCCTTCGTGAACTGGATCTTCACGAGCTCGTGCGTGCGCAGCACGTCGTCGAGCGACTTGCGCACGGCGTCGGTGATGCCGTGCTGCCCGATGTGGACGTGTGCGGTGAGGTGATGCGCTTCGGCGCGCAGTTCCGCGCGCTCTTTCGATGTCAGTGCCATCAGCGTGCCTTCCCCGTCTTGGTCAGGAACGGCCGCACGTCGACCGGCATCCCTTCCCAGTAGCGACCGTCGGCCGGCATGCGCATCACCTGAAAGTGCAGGTGCGGCGCATTGGGTGGCGCATTGCCCGTCGTGCCGACGTACCCCAGCAGGTCACCCTGGCGAAGCGTTGCGCCATCGGCGAGGCCATCGGCGACACGATCCAGATGCGCGTGATAGAACACGAAGCGTCGTTCGGTGTCGGTCGTATACACGACGATGCCGCCCGTCGTGTTGCGCCCCACCTTGAGGACCGTGCCCTCCACGGGGGACACGATGGGGGTTCCCTTGGCGGACATGATGTCGGAGGCGCGATGCAGTCGACCGGCATCGCGCTTCGACCAGTAGGTATCGGGGATCTGCTGCGGCGTGACGCCGACGACGGGGACCATCAAGTCCATCTCGCGCAGCGCCTCGATCTCGGTGGCGCCGCGTGCGGCACTCGACGCCGTGGCTGCGTCCGGATCGGCGATGGGCGACGACGCCGGGACGGCGCGGCCCGACGCGGGAACGATGCTGCCCGCGGACCGACGCACCTCACGCTTGGGCGCCTGCGCGATGTCATCGCGCGTGCTGCGCGCTGTGAGGTCCGCCGCCCGCTCGGGCGACACGGCGGGTACACCACCCGACCAGCAGGCGGCGGTGAGGACGAAGGCGACAGGGGCAAAGCGAAGGCGGGGTGGCATCACGGTGTAGACCGCTGAAGGGGCATCGGGGTCACACCCGGGGGAGGGGAACGGAGATCGGGGAGGAGTGCGGGGGTGGGGAGACACAGAGCACACCGAGACGCACAGAGAAGACATGGGGCGGGGCGCCGTTCAACCCCTTGTTTGTCGGGCCTGTCGGTAATTCTGTGTATGCGCCGGGTGCGTACTAGTCGAGCTCCGGCAAGCGCGTGCCAAAGAGGATGCGCAGGTGGGGGAGGGCGGCCCGCCACTCCTTCGCCGGGCGGTGCTGCCATTTCTTCTCGATGTT
>JANMLN010000073.1:0-4088 GCA_031372565.1 Gemmatimonadota bacterium
CTCGCAGGGGCGCGACCGGGTGGCCCGCTTCCTCGACAGCCACCTCATACTCCCCTACCTGCGCTTGTCAACCACCTACCAGTCAGAAATCTCGGATCGAGTTCCATCGTCTGGTGGCAGCTCACCGCCGTTGGCTGACGCCGTGCGACTTCCGATGCTTGCGTAGCTCGCTGAGCATCCTCGCACGCAGGGGCGTCGGCGCGTGCAGTCGGCGTGAGCCGCGGCTACGCGAGAGCGACGACGCGGTCGGCGAGCGCGCGGACGGCGTCGTGCCGCTCGCGAGGCGTGACCGCGAAGGTCGCCTCAATCCTGCGGGCAGCGACGGTGTAGAGCGACGCCTGCTCGGCCTGATCGCGTGAGCGGATCACGTCGGCGAGGGAGTCGAGCCAGAAGGTGCGCTCCAGCGGGCTCTGGGTGGCCAGCGCGCGGTCGACGCAGTCGGCGAGGGCGGTCGCGCCGGCGCAGACGGCGTCGCGCGCCGCGACGAGGGTGGCGAGCATCCTGTCGCGGACTTCGAGACGCAACTCGAAGAGCTTCCGGGCGATGTGCTCGCCCTCGGACTTCGCGGCCACGTTGCGCACGATACCCAGGAGGTAGCGCGCGTCGACGCCCTCGGGCAGCGTCCTGGCGAGGCGCTTGCCGTCGAAGATCGCGAGGCCGTCGACGATCGCGTCGAGGGGATACCCCGCGATGGCGACGCGGACGTGACGATCGGGGTCGAGGAGCTGGAGTCGCTCGAACGCGGCGTCGAGCAGCGCGAGGACGTCGGGGCGCCGACGCGCCTCGAGCGTGCGTCGCGCGAGCTCCTGCCGCTCGGCGGTCTCTCGGAGCTCGCGGCGTGCCTTCTCGATCTGCTCGTCGGTCGCGGGGTCAGCGTACATCTCGGCGCGCGAGCGTCCGCCGCGGCCGGCGCGGGGTCGGTGGTTGCTGGCGCGCGCCCAGACCAGGGCGATGATGCGGACGAAGGTCTGCGCGAGCTCCTCGGCGCCGCGACGAGTCTCGAGCACGAGCTCGGGGAGCACGCGGGAGAAGAGGCCGAAGGCGCCCTCGACGTGGGCCTTGTTTTGAGGGCGTTCGGGCGTCGCGCGGATGCGGAGGGTGTCGCCGAGCGCGAGGTCGACTTCGGGCGTGAGGTTGGAGGGACGATTGTCGAGTAGGAGGGCGAGCGGCGCGGCGCCCGTCGTCTGGACGCCGTCGGCCAGGGCCTCGATGACGGCGGCGGCGTCCTCCTCGCGGCGGACGGAGACTCCTACGAACGCACCGGAGTGCGCGTCGACGTTGAGCTCGAGGTTGAAGGTGAGGCGCTGGTCATCGACGACGACGGGCACCTGCATGCCGTCGCCGACCCACTGGGCGCCGGAGAAGAAGGTGCGGAACGCGCCGCGCAGCGCGACTTCGTCCGGGCTCCTGCCGCCGCGCCGCGCGCGGTGACGCTGGCCGTGGGCGGCGAGGATGCGGGCCACCATCTCGTGTCCAAAGGGGACGTGGAGCGCCTCTCGCGTGTGCTTGCAGAAGGCGAGGAAGTCGCCCTCCCAGCGCGACCACGCGTCGAGCACGGTCTGCATCTGCGCGTCCTGCGCGTCCTGCGCGTCGGGGAGCTCGGGCGCAGCGGGCTCTTCGGCGACCCGGGGCGTCGCGGCGAGACTCGTCGGGCTGCGCAGCCAGTCCTTGAGCGTGCCGAGCGGGAGCTCGATGGCCTCCGCGAAGACCTCGATGTCGAGCGCTTCGTGCGCGGCGCGCAGGTCGAGCACGAAGCGTCGAAAGCCGTCGGAGTAGTGCTGGCGTCGCGGGCCACGCGCGACGCACCCGGGGTGCCCCATGACGTACCCGAGCACCGCGCGCGTGAGCGCCCCGCTCTGGGTCGTCGAGGGCGGCGGCGGCTTGGGCGGGCGCCCCCGCGTCGGCGACAGCGTCGGCAGCAGGTCGACGAGCGCGGCGACAAGCTCGTAGGCGCTGCTGCGCGACGCCCCGGTCGCCGCGAGGATCTGTGCGACCGTCGGCACGGGCAGCGCGAGCGACTCACCGAGCGTGCGCGCCAGGAGAAGGAGCGCCGTCACGACGAGGGGGCAGACAGAGAGCAGCGTTTCGGGTACGGAGGGCATCGGCCCTTTTCGGGTGAGCGTGGGTTGTTTCGCAATCTCCCCATAGCCTCACTTCGACGAGGGCCGACTCTTTTCTGCACGCGGGGGCGACGATCAGGTCGGCGGCCCGAGCAGCTTCTGCCCGAGCAGCCAGACCTCCGGCGCGCCGCCGCGGCTGATCACCTTGAACAGCTCCAGGCAGCGATCGCGGAGCGCGAGGCCGTCGCCGAGGTCGCGGCCCGCCCCCGCCTCGATGCGCGCGAGCACCTCCGCGGCGCGGCCGTAGTAGCGGTCGGCGGGGACGAGCAGACCGCCGAGTGCGTGGTGGGTGCGCGCGTGGTTGTACCAGTGGAGGTGACTCTCCAGGCGACGGCGCATCTCGGCCACGTCGTAGAAGCGGTGCGCGTCGAACAGCTCCTTGTGCAGGTTGGCGTTGAACACCTCGACCTTCCCATTCCACTCCTTGTGCTCGGCCACGACCGTGTCGATGCCCATCTCCGTGAGCAGGTCGGTGAAGCGCGAGATGCCCTTCCACGACCAGAACGCCGACCCCTTGTCGTGCATCACCCGCTCGGGCCGGCCGTGCTTCGTGGTCGCCTCCTCGAAGGTGCGGACGACCATGTCCGCGCGCTCCGCGTCGTCGACGCCGTGCCCGGTGACGTAGCGCGAGAAGTCGTCGATCAGGATCAACGTGAAGGTCGACTCCCGCCCGATGAACCGCTGCACGAAGTCCAGGTGCCACAGGTGGTTGGGGCGCACCGCCTCGTAGCGCCGCTCGTGCTTCTGCCGCTCCACCTTGGGCGGCCGATACCCCGCGTCCTCCATCACGCGGCGAGTGGTGTGCACCGAGACCTTGATGCCCTTGCGCCGGAGCTGGTTGACGATCTGGCTCGGCCCCAGCCCGGGGTGCGTCTTCCACTCCGCGAGGATCTCCGCGTCCCGCTGCTGCGCGATGTCCCTGGCCGCGGGGCCGCTCGTCGGCGACGGCCCCTCCCCCGCCGCCGCCTTGGTCAGTCGGCGCTGCCAGTCGTAGATGGAGAAGCGGCTGATGTTGTGCTTCTTCGCCGCCGCCGTCACCCCGTCCTTCGCCGCGTCCTCGAGCACCACCGCCCGCTGCGACGGGGTGTAGATCTTGGCGACGCGCGATCGAATCCTGCTTCCAGCGGTCGCGGTCGCGCTCGCGGTCGTCCCCACCTCCTCGCGCACCCGCTCGCGCGGCGTCGGCGCGTCGCTCTGGGCCGTCGTCGTCGTCGTCGTCTCGTCGCCTGCGGGGGCCTTCGTGCCTGCCGTGTCGCCCCCGCCGCCCGCCGTCTCGCCCCCGCCGTCCGTCGCCGTGGTCTCCGTGTGCGCCAGCGCATTGGTGCTCGCCGCCACCGCCGCGTCTCCCGCCGCGGTCTGTCCTTCGCCCTCCGACCTGGTCACCCCGGCCATGCTGGCCCAGCGACTCACGCAGCTCTGCGGCACCGTGTGCTTCTTCGCCGCCGCGACCACGCCATGCGCGCGCACGTCCGCAAGAACCGCTTCGCGCTGCTCCGCCGTGTAACTCCGCCTCTTGCTCGCCACCATCGAGACCTCCCACCGCCCGCGGTCACACCCCCCAGATCGTCCGGGATTTGTGTGCCGTGCGCGGATGGTCAGATGATGGGCATCAGCACCTACCTGCGCGATGCGCTCCTCGCTGCCGGGAGCGGCATCAGCCCGAGCAAACTCATCGCCGGCTTCACGCCGTGGGCGTGGGCCAAGAACAAGGCCCAGCAGGCGGACGCTGAGAAGGCCGCCGCGGGGAGTGTCGTCGTCGGGGCGTGAGTCCAGCACGCTCGCGAAGGTGGGGCTGACGACGAAGCCCGGCAATCACGTACTTCCCCGAGGGCTTACCCTGCGCCGACACCCACGCGTCCTTGCGGCCGGCCTCCAGGAACCCTCGCTTCAGCCCGAAGACCTCGATGCTCGCGTCGCCCTTCGGCGTGCGCCCGATGAAGCGCCCCGTCGACGGGTGCAGGTCGAGGT